>NZ_PJAY01000050.1:0-216708 GCF_002836635.1 Stenotrophomonas sp. Bg11-02 | reverse complement strand
AGTGGCGGCGTCGGGGGCTAGACGCGTGAGCTCGTCGGCGGCGTCAGATGTGTAGAAGAGACGGTGGATGCGGCGCCGGGCCTCCAAGGGCGGATTCACGGCGTCCCCCGCCAAGCCCCTCCCGCCCGGCCCAAACCAGAAGAGGCTCGTCGCGACCCACCACGAGGGGCGCAGCCGTTCGCGACCACCTGACGGTTTATTGGCGGCGGCAAACCGTCACGCGTGTACGTCCAGCAGCCCCCGCTGGCGGATCAACTGGGCGCTGGAGAGCGTCACCTCCGCCGTGCCGGGGTCGCCATCGCCGCTGGCGGGGAAGCTGCCGCCACGCGGGGACTGGCCGGAGTCACCCTGCTGTTGCTGGCCGACATCGGCATGGGCGAGCTGGAAGCCCTGCTCGCCGAGCAGCTCACGCAGCCGCGGCAGAGTGCTTTCCAGCGCATGGCGCACCTCGACATGCGGGCTGCTGAAGCTGGCGTGGACCTTGTCGCCGTCCATCTGCAGGCGCACGTCGATCGTGCCCATGTCCTCGGGACTGATGCGGATGTGGGCGTGGCCGATCTTCTGTTCGGCCAGCCAGCCGACGCGTGCGCTGATGGCTTCATCGAAGCCTTCCTGCCCGAGTATCGGGGTGGGGGTCGGGTCAAGCGCCCGCGCCAGGGTGATGTCGGCGGCCGAACGGACGGCCTGCAGCGCACCGGGGGCGTGCAGGAGCGGGGCAGGGGCGGCTTCGTCGTTGGCTTCGCCCGGTTCTGCGCTCAGCGCGGCCAGCGCAGCCTCGATGTCGGCTGGCAATGCGCCCGCTGCAGGGCCGTCCGGCACCAGTGCGATGCCGCCCGCGACGGCGGCTGCGCCGGGGTTCGCCAGTGCAGGCAATGCCGAGGCGGGCGCCGATGCCGCAGTGCCGTTCGTCGCTGGGGTGGCCGAGGCAGGCGCGGCTTCTGGTGCCACCACCGGTGCGGCGGACAGGAGCAGGCCGGCAAGTCCCGGCGGCGGCCACGCGGCGGCCACCTCATCGGATGGTTCGGGCTCGGCGTTGTCGGCAGGTGCGGCCGGCTTGGCCGGGGTGGCTTCGGCGGCAGGGTCGGCGGCGGCTGCTTCTGCGTGCTCGCCAGGTGCCTGC
Organism: Stenotrophomonas sp. Bg11-02; assembly: GCF_002836635.1. Taxonomy (NCBI): domain Bacteria; kingdom Pseudomonadati; phylum Pseudomonadota; class Gammaproteobacteria; order Lysobacterales; family Lysobacteraceae; genus Stenotrophomonas; species Stenotrophomonas sp. Bg11-02. Next base: position 215,588 of record NZ_PJAY01000050.1, on the reverse strand, counting down.
GCATCCTTCTGCGGCGGGGCTGCATCGGTGGCCTGCGAGGCTGGCGTGGCGGAGGGCTTGCTGCGCTCACCACCCTTCAGCAGGCGGTCGAACCCGTTGCCGGGCGCTTCGCTGCCAGCCGATGCGGTGCGTGTGGTCGTGCCGTTACCGGCGCTGGTGGCCACACCGCTCGCGAGGGGAGATGCCATCATGACTGGCCACCGGATTCGCCGTCGCCGGCCTGCAGCAGACGTACGCGGCGGGCACCGAGGTCATCCATCTCGCGCTGGGTGCGCTTTTCCACCACCTGCTGTTCCTGCGCGCGATAGCTTGCGGCCAGCTGCTCGAGCACCTGCTTGTCACGGCTGGCCAGCAGCAGGCGCGCGCGCTCGGCTTCCACCTTTTCGCGGTTGCTGTCCACGGTCTGGCTCTGCTGGCTGACCGCGCTGTCCAGCCGGTCCAGGAAGGCGCGCCGGTTCAGCAGCTGCGCCGGGCTGGTGGCGGCCATCTGTGCGTTGGCGTACTCCTCGGCATAGCGGCGCAGTTCGTCCAGCCGCGACAGATGGGTGTCCAGGGTGCGCTGGCGCTCGGCGAGGTCGCGGGCGACGGTGTCTTCCTTTTCCTGCGCGCGCTTGAGCAGCGGGTCGATGCGCTTGGATTGCATCATGCGGGATTCTCCGGTTCCACCAGGCGCTTCAATGCGGCCTGGCTGTGGGGAAGGTCGGCAGCCTTGGCCACGTCCTGGCCGAGGAATTCGACGATCTCCGGCCAGCGTTCCAGTGCTTCGTCGGTGGCCGCGTCGTTGCCACGCTGGTAAGCACCGATGGCGATCAGGTCACGGTTGGAGGAGTACGCCGAGACCAGCCGCTTAAGCTTGCGGATGCGCAGGCGCCACGGCTCGTCGGCGATCTCGGTGACCACGCGGCTGACCGACGCTTCCACGTCGATGGCCGGGTACAGGCCGCTGTCGGCGACCCGCCGCGACAGCAGGATGTGGCCGTCGAGGATGGCGCGCGCCGCATCGGCGATGGGATCCTGCGGATCATCGCCCTCGGTCAGCACGGTGTAGAACGCGGTGATCGAGCCGCGGCCCTTGGCGCCGTTGCCGGCGCGCTCCACCAGCGCAGGCAGCTTGGCAAACACCGATGGCGGGTAGCCGCGGGTGGTGGGCGGTTCGCCGACCGACAAGCCGATTTCACGCTGGGCCTGGGCGAAACGGGTCAGCGAATCCATCAGCAGCAGCACGTTCAGACCCTGGTCGCGGTACCACTCGGCAATCGCCGTTGCCCGGTAAGCACCGTGCAGGCGCGCCAGCGGCGGGCGGTCGGCCGGGGCGGCCACCACCACCGCGCGGCGCAGGCCTTCTTCGCCGAGCGTGGATTCGACGAAGTCGCGCACTTCGCGGCCACGTTCGCCGATCAGCCCGACCACGATCACGTCGGCGGAGGTGAAGCGGGTCATCATGCCGAGCAGGGTGGACTTGCCGACGCCGGAACCGGCGAACAGGCCCACGCGCTGGCCGCGTCCGATCGGCAGCAGCGCATTGATCGCGCGCACGCCGACGTCCAGCGGCTGGGTGATCGGTTCGCGCGAAAGCGGATTCATCGACACGCCGGCCATCCCGACCGAGCCTTCGGCACGGATCGGACCCTTGCCATCCAGCGGCACGCCATCGCTGTCGATGACCCGGCCAAGCAGGCCTTCTCCCACGTCCACGCCGCCGCCGCGCCGCAGCGAGGGCACCACGCGGGCGTTCGGCAGCAGGCCATGCAGTTCGGCGCTGGGCATCAGGTAGGTGCGTTCGCCGGCGAAGCCGACCACCTCCGAATCCACCCATCCGCCGTCCACTTCCACCTTGCAGCTGGCGCCGAGCGGGGCTTCGCAGCCGACCGCTTCCAGGGTCAGGCCGACGGCGCGGCGCAGCACGCCTTCGCGGATCAGCCCGCGTCCGTGCAGGGTGTCGAAGTTCAGGGCATCCAGGCGGGCGCCCAGGCGCAGGTTGCGGGCACCGGTCCATTCCGGCGGCAGCGGCAGGTCCAAGGTGCTCATGTCGCGCTCCCGACCTGGCGCATCACCTTGTCCAGCGCGCCGCGCAGGCGGGCTTCCAGGGTGCCGTCGATGCGCACGCTTTCGGCATGCACGCGCAGGTCGCCGCGACTGAGCGCTGCGTCGGGGACCAGGCGCTGCTGCGGCGACAGGGTGAGCAGGGGCGACAATGCGGCGATGTCATCCGGGTGCAGGCGCACTTCGACATCACGGCTGCTGGTGCCGACCGCATCCACGCCTTCGGCGACCAGCTGCGCCAGCAGTTCCGGATCGGTCTGGTACGCGCGGCCGACCAGGGTGCCGGCGATGCGTACGGCCAGTTCGCCCAGCGCGGCGACGGCCTCGTTTTCCAGCCGCACCAGCGGCCGGCTGAAGTTGTCCAGGATGCCTTCCATCTGCGCGACCACGCGGCGCACTTCGGCCTGCCCCTGGGCATAGCCTTCGGCGTGGCCATGGGCGAACCCTTCTTTCTCGGCGGCGTCCTGGATGGCCTGGATTTCTTCCAGCGTGGGCGGCTGCAGGATCGGTTCGGGTTCGATCTCCGGCTCGTCGTGCAGGGCCTGCTCGTCGAGCAGCAGCTGCGTGGCGGCCAGCAGGTCGGGGGCATTCCAGCGGATCGCGGTGTTGTTCACAGCATCGCCTCCGCGCTGCCGCCCAGGGTGACCGTGCCTTCATCGGCCATGCGCTTGACGATGGCCAGGATCTCGCGCTGCGCCCCTTCCACGTCGGACAGGCGCACCGGACCGCGTGCCTCCATGTCTTCCAGCAGGATCTCCGCGGCGCGCTGGGACATGTTGCGGGTGATCTTGTCGCGCACCCGGATGTCGGCGCCGCGCAGGGCCAGGCCCAGCCGCTCGCCACTGACTTCGCGCAGCACCAGCTGCATTTCGCGGTCGTCCAGGTCCACCAGGTCGTCGAACACGAACATCATTTCCTGGATGCGGCCGCTCAGCGACGCATCCACGCGCGCGATCTCGCCCAGGATCACCTGGTCCTGCCCGCTGTCCATGAAGTTGAGGATGTTGGCCGCCACCTGCACGCCGCCGATGTTGGACGACTTCAGGTTCTGGTTGCCGGCGAACTGGCGTTCCATGATTTCGTTCAACTCGTTCAGCGCGTTCGGCGGGATCCCGTCGAGCGTGGCGATGCGCAGCAGCACGTCCACGCGGGTGCGCTCGGGCAGCAGCTTCAGCGCGTCGGCGGCCTGGTCGGTTTCCAGGTGGGCCATCACGATGGCGATGATCTGTGGGTGTTCGTTGCGCACCAGATCGGCCACTGCGCGCGGATCCATCCACTTCAGCGCGTCCAGTCCGGTGGTGTTGCGGCCGAGCAGGATGCGGTCGATCAGGCTGTTGGCCTTCTCACTGCCCAGCGCCTGCACCAGCATGTTGCGGATGTAGTCGTCCGATCCCACGCCCAGCGAGGTCTTGGACATCAGTTCGTTGTTGAAGCTGTCCATCACCCCTTCGACCTGTTCGCGGGTGACGTTGCTCATGGTCGCCATGGCGATGCCGATCTTCTGCACCTCCTTCGGCTCCATGTGGCGCAGCACGTCGGCTGCCTCCTGTTCGCCGAGCGACAGCAGCAGGATGGCGGCGCGCTGCACGCCGTTGAGCTGGGCCTCACTCATGGGCCACCCAGCCCTTGACCACCTGGGCCACCCGCTTGGAGTCGGTCTTCACAGATTCGCGTGCCATCCGCAGTCGTTCTTCGTAAGAGTCCACTGGCAGTGCCAGCGGTACGCCGCCCAGACTGGCGCGGTCGCGCTCCAGGGCCGGCAGGTCCATGTCATCGTCCACCAGCTGCACATCGGCGGTGAGCGGATCCTGGCCGAGCTGCGCCGGCTTCGGGCCGTCGCCGCTGATCGCACGCAGGGCGGGGCGCAGCACGCCGAACAGCAGCGCCAGCACCACGATGGCGCCCAGCAGCAGGCGCAGTCCATCCTGCACCCACGGCAGTTCCCACCAGTTCGGGCCTTCGATCGGGGTCACTTCGCGCACGAACGGGGCATTCATCACCGACACGGTGTCGCCGCGCTCGGCGTTGAAGCCGACCGCCTGCTTGACCAGTCCTTCGATGCGGGTCAGCTCGGCCGCCGACAGCGCCTGTTCGGTCATCTTGCCGTTGGCGCCGGGGCGCGGCACGTTGTCCAGCAATACCGCCACCGAAACGCGTTCGATGCGGCCACCCGGCTGCCGGGTGTGCTGCAGGGTGCGGTCCAGTTCGTAGTTGCGCGTGGCATTGCGCGAGGTCTCCGTTGGTGCGGCCGCAGTGGCCGCCGGCGCCGGCTGGCCGGGCGGCGCATTGCTGGCCGCCCCCGGCACACCCTGCGGGCCGGCCGTGCTGGTGGAGTTCTCGCTGGTCTGTTCGCTGCGCACCTTGGCCGGCTCGCCGTTGTACAGCTCGCGTGCCTCTTCGGTGGTGGAAAAGTCCATCGCCACCGTTACTTCCGGCTTGACCCGGCCGGGGCCGGTCATCGGTTCCAGCAGTTCGCGGATGCGCTGGTTGAACGAGGTTTCCTGGCGACGCACCTGTTCGAACTGGGCGGCATTGAGCGCCGCTTCGCTGTTCGGATCGGACACGCTGAGCATGCGGCCGCTCTGGTCGACCACGGTGACCCGCTCAGGGGTCAGGTCGGGGATGCTGGCAGCAACCATGTGCACGATGGCGTCGACCTGGCCGCGCTCCAGCTGCTGGCCACCGCGCAGTTCCAGCACCACAGAGGCACTGGCCACGTCGCGCTGGCGGGTGAACGCGCTGGGCTTGGGAATGGCCAGGTGGACGCGGGAATCGCGCACCGGGCGCAGCGTGTTGATGGTGCGCGACAGTTCGGTTTCCAGCGAATGCTGGTAGCGCGCGCTTTCCACGAACTGGCTGACACCGAAGCCCGGGTCGCGCTCCATCAGTTCGAAGCCGAGCCGGCCGTTGTCGGTCAGGCCGGAGCTGGCCAGCTTCAGGCGCGCATCGTGCAGGTTCTTCTCCGGCACGGTGATGCCGCCGGTGGCCGCGTCCAGTTCGAACGGGATCTGCGCGGCACGCAGCAGGTCGGTCGCCTCGGCGGTCGCCTTCTGGTCCAGGCCGGTGTACAGCGGCACCATGCCCGGCTTCTGCGACCAGAAGAACACGGCCAGGCCAGCGGCCACGGCCACTGCGATCATCGCCATCAGGCCCAGGCGGCGGGCGATCTGCAGGCTCTGCAGGCGATCAAACCACTGCCCGGCCTTTTCGCCGTTCAGTGCTTCCTTGGAAAGGGTCAAAGCCATCGCAGGTGATCCTTACAGCGGCATGTTCATCACGTCCTGGTAAGCCTGGACGAGACGGTTGCGGACTTCCACGGTTGCGCGGAAGGCGATCTGGGACTGCTGCGAAGCGACCATGACCTTGGCCAGGTCTGCGCCCGGGACGCCGAGTTCGAAGTCACGGGCGAGGGCGCCGGACTTGGCCTGTGCCTCGTTCACCCCGGACAGGGCGCCACGCAGGGTGTCGCTGAAACTGGCAGGCGTGGGCGCGCCGATGGTGCCCGGGGCTCCGGTCGGGATCGCATTGGTGCGCGGCATCTCCCCCAGCGGGCTGGCCAGAGGCTGCGAGGCCTGGGTCTGGAAGCTGCGGATCTGCGAAAGGATCGAGGTGACGGAGTGGGTCATGTGGCGCGATTCCATGGAGCGGGAACGAGGAGGCTTGCCCCGGTACTCATGCAAGTGCCGTGCCGGAATCGCTGAGTGGTTCAGCTGCCATGCGGGCAGGCGATGACGGAAACCCGGCGCCGGGTTTCCGCCTCGCCGCTGCGTGTCAGCGCGGCTGCAGGGTCCAGGTGCCACCGTTCTGGCGGCGCCGCGGTTCCATCGGGCCATCGAACTGGGTGAACACGAAGCGCCCCTGCAGGTCGGTGTGGCAGCTCAGCATCAACTGATAGTGGCTGTCGCCGGCTTCGAAGGCTTCATGCATGTCGATGACCGCCATGTTGTCGGCGATGCGCCGATAGGCATAGCTGCCGTGGAAGCGCAGGCGCGTGCCGAGCACGCTGAGCAGGTAGCGGTTGCCCGAGAAATCCACGCGGACCATGCGCCCGGCGTTCGGATTGTCCGGACGCCAGGTGGGGTCGCTGAGATTGGTGAAGCGGCGGCCGTCGACATGCTCGGGCAGGCGGCAGCCGGGCTCGGCGGTGTAGGGGGTGGCGTACGCGGCGGGGAGCAGGCCGGCGGCCAGCGGAAGAAGCCAGAAAAAAGTGCGCATGGAGGTGCTCCGGCAGGACGGAGCTTCCAGCGTGCGCCTGGAGATGAGTGCCGGCCCTAAGAAAAGCCCCAATCGGCGCGTGGGCGCTTCTCGGTAGTGACGGCCGTCTCATCCGGTGGGTGACGACCGTTGGTCGTGGTGGGTGACGACCGTCGCATCCGGTGGGTGACGACCGTTGGTCGTCACGGCGTTGCCCTTGCCGCTGCGCTCGCCGAGCGCGGCTCGGCGCTACCAGCGTTGCCGGCGTTCTCCGCCGTTTCGGTCAGCCAGTCAATTCCGGCTGGTCGCGTTCGATACCGTACTTGCGCAGCTTCTCCACCAGTGTCGTGCGACGCAGGCCCAGCAGCTGGGCGGCATGCGCCACCACGCCCTGGGTGCGTTCCAGCGCCTCATGGATCAGCGCCAGTTCGATGGTCGCCATATGGTTGCGCAGGTCCAGCCCGTCATCCGGCAGGCCGGCCGGCGGTGCCGGCGGGGCATGGCCCTGGCCGGGGGCATGGAAGGAGAAGCTTCGCAGGTCCAACCGGTCATCGCCGGAGGCCGGGGCGTCCAGCACGGGGGCGACTGCTACCGCCGGCACCGGCAGGTCGGCCCGATAACGCACCGGCAGGTCCTGCACGCGCACGGTGCCACCGGGATGCAGCACGGCCAGGCGCTCGACCAGGTTGGTCAGTTCGCGCACGTTGCCAGGCCAGGCATAGGTGGTCAGTGCCTGCAGCGCTTCGGGTGCGAAGCGGACTTCGCCACGGCCGGTGCGCGCCAGCTGGGCGGCGATGTTCTCGGCCAGCATCGGCAGGTCTTCGATGCGTTCGCGCAGCGCCGGTACGTCGATCGGGAACACGTTGAGCCGGTAGAACAGGTCCTCGCGGAACTTGCCATCGGCGATGCGGCTTTCCAGATCGCGGTGGGTGGCGGCGATGACGCGCACGTTGCAGCGGATCGTCTCGTTTCCTCCGACGCGCTCGAAGCTGCGTTCCTGCAGCACGCGCAGCAACTTGACCTGCATCGGCAGGCTCATGTCCCCGATCTCGTCCAGCAGCAGGGTGCCGCCCTCGGCCATTTCGAAACGGCCCTTGCGCGTGCTCAGCGCACCGGTGAACGCGCCTTTTTCGTGACCGAACAACTCGCTTTCCAGCAGGTCCGGCGGAATCGCGCCGCAGTTGATCGCAACGAACGGCCCATCGCGGCGCGGTGAGCGCTGGTGGATCGCACGCGACACCACTTCCTTGCCGGTCCCGGACTCGCCCAGTACCAGCACGGTGGTGTCGAACGCCGACACCTGTTCGATCATCTGGCGCAGTGCGATCACCGCTGGCCCGGTGCCAGTGGGGCCTTGTTCCTGCACCGCGCCGGCCTGGTGTTCAGCGTCCAGCCGCTTGAGGCTGGCGCGGCGCAGCAGCGCCTCCATCTGGGCGTGGCGCAGCGGCGCCTCCAGTGGCCAGATGTTGGCCTCATGCATGCCGTGCCGGCGCGCGAACGCCTGTGCATCGCCGTCGATCAACAGCACCGGCGGCGGCAGGCTGCTCTGGCCCAGCCACTGGAACAACGCGCTGCTGGCTTCGTTGTCGTCCAGCGCACCGACGATCACCGCCATCCAGTCGTTCTGGCGATAGCGGCCGGTGGAGAAGTCCGCCGCGTCGGACACCCAGCGCGGGTTGAAATCCATGAACTCCAGCAGGGCGACGGTGTGCTCGGCGCGGACAGCGTCATTGTCCAGCAGCAGGATCCGTGACTCGCTCATTTCAGTTTCCCTTCAACCCTTCCAGGATCGGCATGACTTCCTGGATATAGGACAGCTTGCTGACGAAATTGTCGGCGCCGGCGCGCAAGGCATGCTCGCGGTGTTCGGCATCGTCGAAGTGGCTGGCGATCACGATGTACGGGGCATCGTCCTGCGATTTGATCAGGCGGGTAGCCTGCAGGCCGCCCATTTCCGGCATCGCCAGGTCCATCAGCACCACCTGCGGACGCAGGCTTTCCGAGCGCTCGATGGCTTCCAGTCCGTTGCCGGCGCTGCCGACCACGGCCAGCCAGTCAACCTTGCGGAAGTGGCGCATGGCGGCGTTGATGAAACCCTCGTGGTCATCGACCAGCAACACGGTGAGCTTGTCCATTCCAGTTCGTCCTCAGCCCACCCGGGCCATCAGCGGTTGCCGGACCACCGGCCGACGGCGCTCGCGCGCCGGGGCGATATCCAGTTGTTCCCGGTATTTTGCAACGGTCCGGCGTGCAATGTTCACTCCCTGGCGCGCCAGCAGCCCGGCGATGGCCTCATCGGCCAGTGGCCGCCCCGCCGGTTCAGATTCGATCAGCCGGCGCACCATGGCTTTCACGGCCGCCCCGGAGACGCTGGCCCCTTCCAGCCGCACGGCGAAGAAGTGCTTGAGTTCGAAGGTACCACGCGGGGTCTGCAGGTATTTGCCGGTGGTGATGCGCGAAACGGTGGATTCGTGCATGCCGATGCTATCGGCCACTTCCTTCAGGGTCAGCGGGGCCATCGCCTCGTCGCCGCGGGTCAGGAAGGCGGCCTGGCGCTCGACGATCACCCGCGCGGTGCGCAGCAGGGTGTCGTGGCGCATCGACAGGCCGCGGGTCAGCCAGCGCGCCTCGGCGAGCATTTCGCGCATGGCCGGGCTGGCATCGGGGCAGTCGGCCAGGGCCTGTTCGTAGTCCCGGTTGATGCCCACCCGGCGGCTGCTGCGGCTGTTCAGCGCAACGCGCCACTGGCCGTCGGCGTGCCAGGCGCTGACATCGGGCACCACCACCGCGTTGCGCTCGGGCAGCAGGCTGTCACCGGGCCGCGGCTGCAGGGACAGGATCAGCCGTACCGCTTCGTGCACGTCGGCTTCTTCACTGCCGTGCGCCGCGGCCAGGGCGGGGTAATCGTGGCCGGCCAGCAACTCCAGCGATCCGGCCAGTATGCGCCGTGCCAGATGGCGGGCGGCCACCGCGCCGGGCAGGGCGTCCAACTGGGCCTGCAGGCATTCACCCAGGTGCTGTGCGGCCATGCCGGCCGGGTCGCCCTGCAGCAGGCGCTGGCGGATGGCCTCCAGTTCTTCGGCCTGCACGTCCAGCCGGGCGCTGCCCAGCAGTTGCAGCTGCGCCAGCGGAGACTGCAGGTAACCCGCATCGTCGCAATGTTCCAGCCAGAAGGCGGCGATGCCCAGTGCGCGCTCGTCCAGTTCCAGTGCCAGGCCCTGCAGGATGCGCAGGTGCGGATCGCTGGACTGGCCGGCGGCGATGCGCGCCATGCGGTCGTCGTCACCGTCCTGCCAGCTGGCGCCGGGGATGTCCCACATGCCGCTCTCGGGCAGTTCGTCGAAGGCGGCCGCATCGGTGGCCGCGTCCACCGCGCTGCCTGCCTCGGCCACGCTGTCGCGGACTTCCTCGATTTCCAGCAGCGGGTTGTTGTCCAGGGCGCGCTGGATTTCCTGCTCCAGCTGCAGGCCATCGAGCTGCAGCAGCCGGATCGACTGCAGCAACTGCGGTGTCAGGTGGAGGTTCTGGCCCAGCTGGACATTGAGTGCGGCTTTCATCTGCATTCCCCTGCGCCATCCCCGACGCGTTATGGAACACATCTTGCTTGTTGGCCGGGGTAGGGGAAATCGGGGGGTTCCTGAGCGCGCTAGGGCCGCCCCTGACCCGTGGTCAGGAAAATCCCTACATCGCAACGGGTTTCCGTCACGGTGCCCGTTGCAAGTGCCTGATCTGCAGTAGCGGTCCGGCCTGCCGTCGCAGGAATCTCGACGCGCGGCGGCCACGGCGTCGGAAAAGCGTCGTCGCCCGCTATTCCAGATCGCTCTGGTGGCGCGCGGCCAGCAGCACCAGGTCATTGGCGCGACGGCAGCCCAGCGATTCCATCATCCGCGCGCGATGGGTTTCCACGGTCTTGACGCTGATCCCGAGGTCGGCCGCCATTTCCTTGTTGCTCTGCCCGCTGCCGATCCGGCGCAGGATCTCGCGCTGGCGCGGGGACAGGGCCGCCACGCCCACCGGCTTCTCCCGCCCCAGCATCGGGGCAAGCATCTTTGCCGAAATCTGCGGGCTCAGGAACACCTGGCCGGCATGCGCCGCGCGCAGTGCCAGTTCCAGTTCGCCAGGCGCGGCATCCTTGACCACGAAACCTACTGCGCCGCGATCCAGCGCATCACGCACGTGGGCGACGTCGTCATGCATGGTCATCATCACCACGCGCGATCCAGGGGCATGCAGGCGTATATCGCTGAGTGCTTCCAGGCCGGTCCGCCCGGGCAGGGAAAGATCCATCAGCACCACATCCGGTGCATGCTGCAGCGCTTGCTGGAGCGCCTGTTCAGCATTGCTGGCTTCGGCCACCAGCTGGACATCGGCGAATCCCTGCAGCAGTCGCCCAAGGCCGGCGCGGACTAGGGTGTGGTCGTCGACGATCAGAACGCGCAAGGTGAGCAGCTACAGGCAGGGAAGGGACCACCATAACGGACCGGGGCCGGGCAGCCAATAGCGACAGTCGCGTACAGCGACGGCCATCCCGTATTGCGCCTCAGCGGTAGCGTCGGGCGTCGGCGATCTGGCGGCGGTGCAGGCGGAACAGGTGGCGTTCCATTGCCATTTCCAGCCCGTCACCGAGCTCGTCGAAACGCAGCCACAGATAGTGGCCGCCGGCGCCGTTGGCTGCTTCGGCCACCACCTGCACGGGCAGGTCCACGTGGTCCGGCAGCCAGTCGCTGGGCTGCAGGCGCACCGTGCCGGCACTGCCCGCAACCGCGCCGCTGCGCGGGCCCAGCTGCAGTCGGATGCCGCGTCGCGACCAGCGTAGCGGACGCAGGGGCAGGGCATCGGCCTGCTGGCGTACCAGCCGGCCCACCAGCAGCAGCACCAGATCGAGCTTGGCTTCGATGCGCTGCTGGCCGGGGCTGGCTTCGCCGCGGTCGTCTTTGTCCTCGCCGCGGCTGTCTTCCACCAGGCCGATGCTGCGCAGCAGCTGCTCGGCCGCGCTGGCGCGCACGCCGCCGCTGCCGCGCAGGAAGTCCGCGGGCAGGTCCACGTCGCAGCTCAGCGTTTCATCGAACAGCTCGCTTTCAGCGGGATGGTGGATCAGCGGCGCGGCGGGCGTGTTCATGCCAGCGATTCTGCCTTCAGGTAGGCATGCGCAGCGCGAAGGGAGCGCTTGCCGTGGTTGAGGTGGGCAGCCGCTTCATCGCGGAGCTGCACCATGCGGCCCCTCACCCGCTGCTGATGGGCAAGCAGGGTCCGGATCGCCTCATCGGTGGGGCGTTCGACGCTCAGCGACAGCGCGGCCACCGCCTGCAGGTGCTCGGCCATCAGGCGTTCGCTGCCTTCATGGTCGCCGCTGGGCAGGTGCGCTTCCAGCGTCTCCAGCGAGGCGTGCAGCGGCTGCAGCACCAGCGCGCTCATGGTGTCCCTGCGCCACGGATCTGGCGCTGGTCGCCGGGGATGGCGTTCCAGGCCGAGTCGATCTCCATCATCAGGCTCAGTGCATCCTTCAGCGCAGCCGGATCGTTGTGCAGGTTGGCTTCGGTCAAGCGCACGATCACGAACTCGTAGAGCGCGGACAGGTTGGCGGCGATCTCACCGCCGGCCTCATGGTCCAGCGATCCGTCGAGATGGCCGACGATCGAGCAGGCTTCGCCGATCGCCTTGCCCTTGCGCGCCTGGTCACTGCGCTGCAGCGCGGCCTCGGCGGTGCGGATGCGCTCGCAGGCACCGGCCAGCAGCAGCGCCACCAGCTTGTGCGGGTCCGCATCGACCACCGAAGTGCTGACGCCGACCTTGCGGTACTGCTCGGCGAACTGCCGGTTTGTGCCGTACATGTATGGTTTCTCCTGGGGTCCCATGGTGCGTGCGGTCCCGGAGGCGGGCGACGCGCGATGGCACCAGATGTTTCATTTGATATCGGCCCGGAGGCCGACGAACTTGAGTCGATCAGCTGTTGCTGAGCAGCTGCGAGCTGAGCGAACCGCTCGCGCTCTGCATCTGCGCCACCATCTTTTCCATGGCGGTGAATTGCTTGGTGTAGCGCTCGCTGACCTTCTCCATCCGCGCATCCAGGTCATCCAGCTGCTTTTCCAGCGCCTTGATTTCCTTGTTGAGCGAATTGGTGCGCTGGGTAAGCGTGCCGGTGCTGGTATCCAGGTTGCTCTTCAGCAGGGCGGTCATCGATTTGCCAATGCTGCCTTCTGCCCCGAACAGCGCCTTCACCGCTTCGGGATCCTTGCCGATCGCGGTATCGAGCTTGGCCGCGTCCAGGCTCAGGGTGCCATCTGCGGCGATGGTCATGCCCATGGCCTTGAGATCATTGACGTTGGCGCTGAGCGAGCTGCGCAGCTGCTGCTGCAGCCCGCGCACCATCGCATCGCCGGTCAGCGTGGAGGCCGTACCGGTTTCGGCGTTGTAGGCGCTTGAGGATTTCAGCGTGCCCTGGATGGCGTTGTAGGCGCTGACGAAGGCAGTCAGGTTTGACTTCAGCGCCGTGTTGTCCGGGGTCAGGGTCAGTGTCTGCTTTTCGCCTTCCTTGGCTTTGGTCAGCGTCAAGCTTATGCCGGGAACCAGGTCGGTGATGGTGTTTGAACTGGAGGTGCGGGTGAAGCCGTCCACCACGACTACCGCATCCTGGGCCGCGACCATCTCGGTCAGTTTCGAGGTGCCGGCCGGATCGTGGACCAGGTCGGCGAGGCCGCCATTGCCGCCAGTCGTGCTGATGGTAAGTGCGCCCTTGGTGCCCGAATCCACCGCACTCAGCACCAGGTGCTGGCCATCATCGGCGGTCACGATGGCAGCGGTGACACCCTTTCCGCCGGCGGCGGAGTTGATCGCCGCAGCGACCTCTGCCAGCTTGGCGCCGACAGGAATGGTGACGTTGATCGTCTTGTCACCGTGGCCGATGCTGAGCGTGCCGTCGCCGATCACCGCGTCCTTCTCATAGGCCTTGGAGCTGAGCTTCTGGCTCTGCGCCAGTGTCTTGACCTCCACCTCGTGCGTACCGGCCGCCGCTTTGCCGGCGGTCGTGGCGGTGTCCAGGGTGGCGGTGAAGTTCGATTCCGTCGGCGTGCTGGGCTTGATGCCCGGCGCGGCGGCGCCCTTGACCAGTGCGATCAAGGCCGTCTGCAGGCTGGTCATGCCATTCTTGATGCTGCCCAGTGCGGACACCTTGGCCGTCGCGGCGGTTCCGGCGGTATTGATCTGGTTCTGGCGCGGCGCGCGCTCACTGGCAACCAGCTGGGAGACCAGGGAAGGAATGTCGAGGCCGGAACCGATGGTGCCGAGGGACATGGAAGGATCCTTGTGCTGTGACGGCACGAGCCGATGCCATGCATCAGCTATCGGCCGTGGTCGGGCAAGCTTGAGCGCGGTTGCGCTGCCGACGGTGATGCAAGCCCCGTGCCACCCCGGTAATGACGGCCGCTGGCCGTCAATCCTTCACTGGCCACACAAACGAAAAGGGGGCTTTCGCCCCCTTTCCGGTATTACGTATTGCTTGGCCGAAGGATCAGCGCAGCAGGCTCAGCACGTTCTGGCTGGACTGGTTGGCCTGGGCCAACATCGCCGTACCGGCCTGCTGCAGGATCTGGTTACGGGTCAGCTCAGCGGTTTCCGACGCATAGTCGGTATCGCGGATGCGGCTGCGTGCAGCGGACATGTTCTCTGAGGAGGTGCTCAGGTTGGCCACCACCGAGGTGAAGCGGTTCTGCACGGCGCCCAGGTCGGCGCGGGCGGAGTTGATCGAGTCCAGTGCAGCGTCCATCGCCTTCAGTGCGTTGTCCGCACCGGCAACGTCGGAGATGTCCAGGTCGTCAAAGCCGGTGTCGGCAGCGCCGGCGGCCCAGGCAGTGCCCACGGCGCTGGCGGCGGTGGAACCTGCGGTCAGGCCGGTCTGGGCCAGCAGGCCAGCGGCATCGGAGCCGCCGCCGGCAGCCACGGTGACGTTGCCATCAGCGCCGGTCAGGACCAGCTTGCCCGAATCCAGCGAAGCGGAAACGCCGGTGTTGTAGCTCTGGGCATTGATCGACTTGACCAGTTCGTCAGCGCGCTGTGCCGAGCTGCCGGCTTCGCCGAAGTTGATCGTGGCCGAACCCTTCGAACCGGTCAGGGTGAAGCTGCCCGAGGAGAAGGTGTTGGCACCGGCGGCGCCGCCAGCGGTCTGGGCCGCCACGGTGGTGACGCCACCCGGCACGTCGCCGGCCAGTTCAACCGCGGCGGCGGTGGTGTTGGACAGGGCGACGTTGGTGCCGTCAACAGTGGCCAGGCCAGCGGCTTCGCCGTTGATGGCGGCTACCACGGCGGTGGCGAAGTCAGCGGCGCTACGGCCGACGCCGGCTGCGACGGAGACGTTCTCGCCATCGACGGTGAAGTTGAATTCGGCTTCCACGTCCACCGCCGACAGGTCCAGCGTCGCGGTACCCGGGGTAGCGGCACCACCGCCTGCGCCTGCTGCGCCGGCCGGAGCCGCGCCGGTCATCTTGGCGGCGGTGTCGACCTTGTTCCAGTTGCCCAGCGAAGCGATGTTCGCGTTGGCGATCTGGGCGATGTCGATGGTCTGGCCCTGGTTGGCGCCGATCTGGAAGGACTGGCTCTGGAAGCTGCCGTCCAGCAGCTTGGTGCCGTTGAAGTTGGTCTGCTCGGCAACGCGCTGGATTTCAGCCTTCAGCAGCTGCACTTCCGAGTTCAGGGCCTGGCGGTCCGAATCGGAGTTGGTGGCGTTGCGGGACTGCACGGCCAGCTCGCGGATGCGCTGCAGGTTGTTGCCGATCTCGCCCAGCGCGCCTTCGGCGGTCTGTGCCAGCGAGATACCGTCATTGGCGTTGCGCGACGCCTGGTTCATGCCGCGCACCTGGGTGGTGAAGCGCTCGGAGATGGCCAGGCCGGCCGCGTCGTCCTTGGCGCTGTTGATGCGCAGGCCCGAAGACAGGCGCTGGATCGAGGTGGCGAGGCTGTTGCCGCTGGTGCCCAGGTTGCGCTGTGCGTTGAGCGACATGGTGTTGGTGTTGATGACTTGTGCCATGGTGCGGTTTTCCTTTTTGGCAGTGGGTCCGGCAGATCAGCCTGGCCGGTAACGGGGGCAGTGGATGGGCGCCCCGGTGGGGGTGTGCTGCCGCTGCTGAAATCAATAACGGCACTGCCTGCCCAGCCTTTAGCCACAAGTCAATATTTTTTTCCAGGATCGGTAGCGTCGGGCCATGCTCGGCGGCCTTTGGAGGCAGAAAGGCCCCGCCGGTTGCCTGGCGGGGCCTTTGGGTGCTGCGCTTGGCTCGGCGCCACCGGGGCCGGCGTGGCGTGTGCCACCCGGCCTCAGCGTTTTACGACTGCAGCAGGCTGAGCACGTTCTGCGGCGCCTGGTTGGCCTGGGCCAGCATCGCCGTGCCGGCCTGCTGCAGGATCTGCGTGCGGGTCAGTTCGGCGGTCTCCGTCGCATAGTCCGTATCGCGGATGCGGCTGCGCGCGGCGGACATGTTCTCCGAGGAAGTGGTCAGGTTGGCGATGGTGGAACTGAAGCGGTTCTGCACCGCACCCAGATCAGCGCGCGAGGAGTTGATCGAGGTCAGCGCCGCATCCATTGCGTTGAGCGCGTTGTCCGCGCCCAACGTGGAGGTGATGTCCAAGTCGGCGAAGCCCGACTTGGGCAGACCGGCCGCCCACGCGCTGCCGATGGCGGCGCCGGCGGTGGTGCCGGCGGTCAGGCCGGTCTGTTCGGTCAGCGTTGCGCCGCCGGCCAGGGTGAAGTCGCCATCCTGCGATGCCAGCAGCAGGCGGCCGCTGCTGTCCAGCGAAGCGGTAACACCGGTGTTGTAGCTCTGGTCGTTGATCGACTTGACCAGATCGCTGGCACGCTGTCCTGCACCGCCAGCCGCAGCGAAGTTGATGGTAGCGGTGCCCTTGGCGCCGGTCAGGGTGAAGCTGCCGGCAGAGTAGGTCGCAGTGCCGCCCGCGCCCTGTGCGGCGACCGTCTGTGCTGCAACGCCGTTGGAGAACGTATCGACCACCACGGCAGCCGCACCCGTGTTTTCCAGCGCAACGTCGTTGCCGTCGGCACTGGCCAGGCCGGGGCGCACGCTGTTGATCTGGGTGGCCACTTCAGCCGCCAGGCCGGCCGCATCACGCGCGCCATCGGCTGCAACGGTCACTTCGGTGCCATCCACTTCGAAGGTGAACGTCGCGGTCGGGTCCGCCACGCCGGCAAGGCTCAGGCTGGCCAGGCCCGGACCGGCCACGCCACCGCCGGTGCCTGCTGGTGCGACGGCGGTGAACGTGGCCGAGGTGTCGACCTGGTTCCAGTTGCCCAGTTCCTTGATGTTGGCGTTGGCGATCTGCGAGATGTTGATCGTCTGGCCCTGGTCGGCGCCGATCTGGAAGGCCTGGTTGGTGAAGCTGCCGTCCAGCAGGTTGGTGCCGTTGAAGTTGGTCTGCTCTGCGACGCGCTGGATCTCAGCCTTCAACAACTGCACTTCGGCGTTCAGCGCCTGGCGGTCGGAATCGGAGTTGGTGGCGTTGCGCGCCTGCACGGCCAGCTCGCGGATGCGCTGCAGGTTGTTGCCGATCTCGCCCAGCGCGCCTTCGGCGGTCTGCGCCAGCGAAATGCCGTCGTTGGCATTGCGCGCGGCCTGGTTGATGCCGCGGATCTGGGTGGTGAAGCGCTCGGAGATCGCCAGGCCCGCCGCGTCGTCCTTCGCACTGTTGATGCGCAGGCCCGATGACAGGCGCTGGATCGAGGTGGCCAGCGAGTTGCCGCTGGTGGAAAGGTTGCGCTGGGCGTTCAGCGACATCGTGTTGGTGTTGATGATCTGTGCCATGGGGCGTCTCCGTGGGTTGCTCGGGTCTGTTGGTAGAGGCGCGCTTGGGGCGCCCGGATGAAGGTCAGCGGATACTGTTGAACAAGGACATCGCCTGCATCTGGCTGAAGATCGTCTGCGCGGCCTGCAGGGCCGCGTTTTCGAGCTTGTACTGGCCGATGGCATCGGCGTAGTCCAGGTCGCGCAGGGTGGAAAGGGTGCTCTTTACGGTTACGGCGGTGGCGTCGCGTGCGCTGGCGGCGTCGTCGATGGCGGCCAGCTGCGCACCGCCCTTGGCCCGTGCATCGATCATGTTTTCCGAAGCACGCGTGATGTCACGCATGCTCGACTGCAGCAGGTTCTGCATGCCGGTGCGGTCGGCCGCGGTCTGCGGATCCGATTCCAGTGCACCGATCAGCGTGTCCATCGTGGCGAAGATGTCGCGCGAGCTGGAGGCCACCACGTCGAAGCTGTCACCGGCGGCCGGTGCCCCTTCGATGCGCAGGCGCACGCCGCCGACCACGATGTCTTCGCCCTTGGTGTGGGTGCCGGTGGCCACCACCTCGCCGGTAGCGTCCAGCACCTCGTAGGCGCCTTCGCCGGCGGCAGTGAAGCGCACGTTGAGCGCGCCGCCGTCCCAGTCCGCGCTGCCATCGCGGCTGACCGAGGTCAGCAGGCCGCTGCCGGTGTTGCCGGCGGCCGCGCTGGCGTCCACCGTGCCATCGCCGGTACGGATGCGCATGAAGATCTCGCTGCCGGGCAGGGCATCGTTGACCAGTTGGCCGGGTGCCACTTCCACCTGGCGCTGGGTCTGGTCACCGACATAGCTGACCGTGCCGCCGGCCTTGAGGAACGGCGCGTCCGAATCGTTGCTGCCACCGAACAGGTAACGACCGCTGCCGTCCTTGCTGTTGGCCAGCGACAGCAGGCTGTCCTGGATGGTTTTCAGCTCACTGACGATCGCCTTGAGATCGGTGTTGCCGGGCACCGGCGTGTTGGCCTGGATGCTCAGCTCGACCGCGCGGGTCATCAGTTCATTGGCCTGGGCCAAGGCGTTTTCCTGCAGGCCCAGGCGGTTCTGCGCGTTGTTGGCGTTCTTGCCGAGCTGCTCCAGCCCGGCCACCACGCGGTCCAGCCCGACGGCGGTGCCGGCAGCGACCGGATCGTCCTTGGCCGACACGATCTTGCTGCCGGTGGCGATCTGCTGTTCCAGGTGGTTGATCTTGGACTGCTTGCCCAGCATCAGCGAAACCGACTGGCTGAACATCATCCCGGTGGAAATACGGTCATTCATCGCGAGACGGCTCCGAGGATGGTCTGGAACATGGTGTCGGCGGTGGAAATCAGCTGGGACGCTGCCTGGTAGGCCTGCTGCAGGCGGAGCATGTCCGCTGCTTCTTCGTCCAGGTTGACCCCGGATACCGAATCCCGCGCGGCCTGCGCCTGGTCGGTGATCACCTGCTGCGCATCCAGCGAGTACTGCGCCGAACGTGCGGCCGCGCCGACCTGCGTGGTCAGCCCACCCAACGCGCCATTGAGGGTGACGGTGCCGCTGTTGAAGGTCTTGGCGTCCTCCACCTTTGCCAGTGCCAGCGCGTTGCTGTTGTCAGACGAACCGGCACCGACCGGGGTGATGTTGAAGGTGTCGCCCGGCTTGGGCGCGCCATCCAGCACGAAGCTCCAGCCATTGGCGGTGATCGTCTGGCCAGCGGTGTAGGCGAACGGGCCGGCGCCGTCGATGGTGTACTGGCCGGCGGCGGTGAACACGATCGCGGCCGGGTTGCGCAGCGCTGCATTGGCGGCGTCGGCCACCTTGACGTCGGTGAGCTTGCCGGTGCCGGTGTTGGCGGTCGCCGCCGCCCCCTTGATCGGCGCGGCCGCGGCCAGCCGCGACGGATCGGTGATCGCCACGCTCATGCTGCCGGCCACGTTGGCGGTCGGCTGCAGCAGGAAGCGGTCATTGGCCGCCGGGGTGCCACCGACCACCATCTGCACGCCGTTGATCACCAGCGGATCGGCCGCACTGCCGCTGCCGGTCAGCGGGATTGCCGCACCGGTGTCGGCGCGGTTGGCCTGCCACTGGGTACCGTCGAAGCGCAGCACGATGTTCTGCGCATCCAGCTTGGACAGGTCGCCGAAGCTGGCCTGGATCGTCGCATTGCCGGTGTTGGCGGTGTTGTCGGTAATGCGCGGGCTGCCGATGTTGAACAGGTCGGTGCCCATCTGTCCGTACAGATCCACGCCGTTGCGGTGGGTGTCGTTGAAGGTGGTCGCAAGGCCCACCGCCAGCTTGCCCAGTTCGGCCTGGGCCGGGGTCAGCACGGTTTCGCGGAACTCCATCAGCCCGCCCACCTGCCCGCCGAGTGCCTTCGAATCCAGCACCACCTTGGCGCCCTGGGTTTCCAGCGCCAGTTGCAGGCGCTCGGGCTGGTAGGCATCGGTAACCGTGGTGACCTTGCTGGCGGTGCTGCCGACCACCAGCGCCTGGCCGCCGGCGGTGTAGACGTTCATGAAGCCGCCGTCCTGGATCACCGCGTTGCCGCCGGTGTAGCCGACCAGGCTGGCGATCAGCTGGTCACGGCGATCCAGCAGGTCCGGTGCGGCATTGGCGGCGTTGCTGCCGATGGCGCCGTTGATCTGCGCCACTTCCGCGGCCAGCCGGTTGATCTCGGTGGCTGCTGCGCTGATGCCGTTGTTGACCTCGCTGTTGAGGCTGTCCAGGCTGGTATTGAGCTGGCGGAAGCGATTGGCCAGCGTGTTGGCGCTGTCCAGCACGTTCTGGCGGTCAGCGGTGGCCGACGCGTTGGAAGACAGTCCGCTGACCGAATCGAAGAAGTTCGACCACACCCCGGCTACGTTTGTGGAGGCATCGGAGAACAGCGAATCCACGCGGTCGGCCATGGTGGACAGCTGCTTCAGCCGGGCCAGTTCGCCGCTGCCGTCGAGCAGCCGGGAGATCGCCAGCTGGTCGGCAACGCGCCGGATATCGGCGATTCGGGTGCCGTTGCCAACGGTGCCGTAGCCCATCTGCTGCGGATCGGCGGTGGCGAAGTCCACGCGCTGCCGGCTGTAGCCAACGGTGTTGATGTTGGCCACGTTGTGGCTGGTGGTGGCCAGTGCGCGCTGGAAGGCGAGCAGGGCACTGGTACCGGTAGAGAGCACGCTGGTCATGGGGTTCCTCAGCGACGGGCGGTGCCCAGCGCTGCCTGGGCAGTGCTGGCGAAGGTGCGACCCAACTGCGCGCCGGCATCGCCGATGGCGGCGACCGCGCGTTCGATGGTCGGGCCGCCAGCGATGCTGGCGATCTTGTTGGCGTACGACGGGTCGGTCGCATAGCCGGCCTGCTGCAGCCCGCGCGCGAAGCCGCGCACGTCGGTGCCGGCTTCCAGTGCCTTCTGGTAGCGCGGGTTGCTCTTCAGCAGGCGCACGTAGTCGGCGAAGCTTTCGGCCGGCGAGCTGTAGCTGCGGAAACTGGCGGTTTCGTTGCGGCGTGCGCCATTCACATATTCGTGGGTGCCCACGGTGGCGCGGTCGCCGCTCCAGCCGGTGGCCTTGATGCCGAACAGATTGTGCGAAGTACGGCCATCGCCGTGGGTGATCTGGCGCTTGCCCCAGCCGGTTTCCAGCGCGGCCTGCGCGACCAGCGCACGCGCATCCACGCCGAGTTCCTTGGCCGCGGTCTGTGCGTGTGCCCAGATGCCGGCGACGAAGCCTTCGGGGGTGTGCGAGCCGAGGCGCGCCACGGCCGAACTGCTGGCCAGCGTATCGATCGCCGATGGGCCGGTGCCGCGGTTGGTTGCTGTTGCCGCCCACTGGTCTTCGGCCGCCACCGGTGCCGGCGCGGCCAGCGTCTGCGCGGCATACGGATCGCTGCTGCCCAGCGCCTGGTGCATGCTGCTGCTGTCGCGCCCGGCGATCAGGTCCAGGGTCTGCTCCATCGGCTGCAACAGGCGCGGCGAGCTGCCCGCGGCCATCTGCTGCAGCATGCGCACGGCCTGGTCGGCGTCTTCCAGCGGCATCGCCGGCGCGTCGGCGGCCGGGGCGTTGAGTTGGTAGGCGCGGGTGGCTTCGGTGGCGTTGATGCGCCCATCCAGTGCCGGGCCGTCCGCCGCAGCGCCGGAAAGCTGGCGGCTGATCACCGCCGACAGCCCCAGGCCCTTGCCGCGGGTCATCGACTCGGCGATCTTCTGGTCGTACATCTCGCGGAACATGGTGTTTTCGCCGGGGAACAGCGAGTCACCGAAACTGGCATCGCGCATGCTCTTGACCAGCATCTGCGCGAACTGTCCTTCAAGCTGGCGCGCGACCTTGTCGACCTGGGCCGGATCGTTGCGCTGCGAAGGATTGAGCTCGAAGGAGGGCTGGATGCGCATGTCAGATCACCTCGAGCTCGGCGCTCAGCGCGCCGGCCTGCTTGAGGGCTTCAAGGATCGCGATCAGGTCACCCGGGGCGGCGCCCACGGCATTTACCGCGTGCACGATTTCATCCAGCGAGGTGCCGCCGTTGAACTTGAACATGCGGCTGCCATCGTTGGTGGCGGTGATGGTGGACTGCGGGCTCACCACGGTCTGGCCGCCCGCCAGCGCATTGGGCTGGCTGACATTGGTGCCTTCCTGGATGGTGACTGTCAGCGAGCCGTGCGAGATCGCGGCAGCGCCCACGCGGACCTGCTGGCCGATCACCACCGTACCGGTGCGCGAGTTGACCACCACCTTCGCCGATGCCGCGCCCGGGGTCAGCTCCAGGCTTTCGATGCGTGCCAGCAGGCCGATGCGGGCGCCCGGATCGGTCGGCGCGTTGACCGCGACGGTGACGCCGTCGACGGCGCGGGCAGCGCCTTCGCCGAAGGCGTTGTTGAGTGCGGCGACCATGCGCGAGACGGTGGTGAAGTCGTTCTTGTGCAGGTTCAGGGTGATCTCGCCGGCCGCGCCGAACACATCCGGCAGCGCGCGCTCGACGGTGGCGCCATTGGGGATGCGGCCCACGCTGGGCACGTTGACCGACACCCGCGAGCCGTCGCGGCCCTGTGCGCCGAAACCGCCGACGATCAGGTTGCCCTGGGCGATCGCGTAGACCTGGCCGTCGGCGCCCTTCAGCGGGGCCATCAGCAGCGAACCACCGCGCAGCGACACCGCATTGCCGATCGAGGAGACGGTAATGTCGATCGGCTGGCCCGGCTTGGCGAACGGCGGCAGCTCGGCGTGGATCGCCACGGCGGCGACGTTCTTCAGCTGCGGATTGACGTTCGCCGGAACATTGACGCCCAGCTCGCCGAGCAGGTTCTTCAGGCTCTGCACGGTGAACGGTGCCTGGCTGGTGCGGTCACCGCTGCCATCCAGGCCGACCACCAGGCCGTAGCCCACCAGCGCATTGCCACGCACGCCGCCGACCTGGGCCAGGTCCTTGATGCGTTCGGCATGCGCCGGCAACGCGGCACCGGCAACGACCAGGGCCGCGATCAACAGGCGGGCAGAAAAAGTGAGGAGGTTCATGGCAGGCATGCTCAGAACGGCGCCAGGCCGGAGTTGAAGAAGCGGCTCAGCCAGCCCATCGCATTGGACTGCGCCACCGCGCCACGTCCGCCGTAGACGATGCGGGCATCGGCCACGCGGCTGGAGGGAATGGTGTTGTCCGGTGCGATGTCGGCGGCGCGTACGATGCCCTGCACCTGCACCAGCTCATCGCCCTGGTTCAGGCGCAGGTTCTTCTGGCCCTGCACCACCAGGTTGCCGTTGGGCAGGCGCTGCATCACCGTGACCGTCACGTTGCCCTGCAGGCGGTTGCTCTGTGCACTGTTGCCGCGGCCGGTGAAATCCCGCGACCCATTCGCGGTGGCCGACAGGATGTCCTTGCCGCCCAGGGTGACCGGTGCGCCGAAGATGGTCGGGGTGCCGATGGCCAGCTCGGATTCCTTGCTGGTGGCGGTGTTCGCGCTCATCTGTGCCTGGGTGTTTTCCAGCAGGGTGATCGTCAGCAGGTCGCCGACATCGCGTGCGCGGCGGTCCGAATACAGCTGCAGCGAGGGACCGGCGGCGTAGATCGCCCCGGCCGTTGCCTGGGCCTGCGGCGGCATCACCGGCTGTACCGGCGCCAGGGCCGGGTAGGGGCGCACGTCGCCGGCGATCACGCAGCCGCCCAGCATCGCGATGGCGGCGGCAGCGGAGGTCAGGCGGGCGAGGGTAGCGGCTGGCAGCATGATGGCGGTCCGATCAGACGTTGTTGTTGAGGTAGCCGAGCATCGAGTCGGTCGTGGAAATGGCCTTGGCATTCATTTCGTAGGCGCGCTGGGTTTCGATCATCGAAACCAGCTCTTCCACCACGTTGACGTTGCTGCCTTCCAGTGCGCCCTGGACCACGTTGCCCAGCCCGTTGAGGCCGGGATTGCCGTTCTGTGCCGGACCGGATGCGGTGGTCTCCAGGTACAGGTTCTCGCCGCGCGACTGCAGGCCGGCGGGGTTGATGAAGTCGGTCAGGGTCAGCGCGCCGATCTCCACGGTGGCCGCGTCATCGGCCATCTTCACGCTGACCGTGCCGTCGCTGCCTATGGTCAGCGTCTGTGCGCCTTCCGGGATCTGGATGCCCGGCTGCACCGGGTAACCGCTGTTGGTGACCAGCTCGCCGTCCTGGTTGACCTTGAACGAGCCGTCGCGGGTATAGGCCGAGCTGCCATCGGGCATGGATACTTCGAAGAAGCCGCGGCCGTTGACCATCACGTCCAGTGCGCGCCCGGTCTGCTGCTGGCTGCCCTGTTCGAAGTTCTTGGCGGTGGCCACCACGCGCACGCCGGTTCCCAGCTGCAGGCCGGTCGGCAACTGCGTCTGCGCCGACGTGGCACCGCCAGGCTGGCGCACCTGCTGGTACAGCAGGTCCTCGAAACTGGCACGGTCCTGCTTGAAGCCGGTCGTGTTGGTGTTGGCGAGGTTGTTGGATACCACCGACATGCGCGTCTGCTGCGCGTCCAGTCCGGTCTTGGCGATCCACAGTGCCTGGTTCATGGTCGGGTCCTCTGCGTGGTGTCCGGCCCAGCGGGGCGGGGCAGGTACCTGCGAACGCTCGCAGGTGCTTCACCAGGGGTACTGCAAGCGGCGTGCCATTGCGGCGCGCCGGTATTCCGTCGTCGGCGTGAACTCAGCCGTTCAGCCGCAGCAGACTATTGGCGCTGCGTGCGTTTTCGTCGCCGTGCTTGATCACCTTGACCTGCATTTCGTACTGCCGCTGCAGCTGGATCATCTGCACCAGCGCACCGGCGGCGTCCACGTTGCTGCCTTCCAGCTGGCCGCTTTCCAGTGCCTTGCCCTGGGTCTGCACGAACGGCTGCTGCGGATCGGTGTTGCGGAACAGGCCATCGAGCCCGCGTTCCAGCCGCGCGTCATCTGCCGCCACCACCTTGATCCGGCCGATCACCGCCATCGTCTGCGGACCCTCGCCGAGCGGGATGATCGAGATGGTGCCGTCGTTGCCGATTTCCATCGCCTGGTGCGGCGGAATGGCGATCGGGTTTTCGTTTTCATCCAGCACCGCGTGGCCGCCGGCGGTGACCAGCTGGCCGTTCGGGGTCAGCGACAGCGCCGCACCGCGGGTGTAGGCCTCGCCACCGCCCGGTGCCTGCACGGTCAGCCAGCTGCCGGCCTGCAGGGACAGGTCAAGCGGATTGCCGGTGATGTGCTGGGCACCGACGCGCCGGTTGAAGCCGGCATCGACATGGATGGCGTCCACGCGCGAAGCGAAACCCTGCCCGCGGATCGCGAAGGCCTCGGTGTTGGCCAGCGCTTCCTTGAAGCCCGGCGTATCGGTGTTGGCGATGTTGTGCGACACCGTGCCCTGTGCCTGCAGGGAGGCGCGGGCGCCGGTCATCGCGACGTAGAGGGCCTTGTCCATGGGGGAAGCTCCGTGCTGCGGTCAGCCGGCCATCATCAACGGATGTTGATGATGGTCTGGGTGACCTGGTCCTGGGTGCTGAGCATCTGCGAATTGGCCTGGAAGTTGCGCTGGGCCACGATCATGTTCACCAGCTGCTCGGTGAGGTCCACGGTGGACGATTCCAGGGCGCCGGCCTGGATCTTGCCGAGGTCGGAGGTGTCCGGAGCGGCGGTGCGCGGCGAGCCCGAGGCGAAGGTTTCCACCCACATGTTGTCACCGGTCGACTGCAGTCCCTGGGCATTGTTGAAGTTGGTCAGTGCGACCTGGCCCAGCGCCTTGTCATCGCCATTGGAATAGCGCGCATAGACCACGCCCTGTTCGGAGACGCTGATCTCGTTGAGCTTGCCGGCCGCGTAGCCATCCTGCTGGAAATTGCGCAGGGCGAACTTCTCGCCGTATTGGGTCGACCCGGCCACGTCCAGGGTCAGGTTGAGCTGGCCGGCGCCGGTGGCCGGGGTGAAGCCGTCCAGGGTGATCCTGCCGTTGGCCGGGGCAACCAGCGCGCCGCTCTCGTTGAACTGCAGCGTGGTCGGTGCGCCGGCGGCCTGGCCGTCGACGTAGTTGTACACCTGCCACTCGTTGGCAGCGGTGCCCTTGACGAAATACGAGGTCTGGGTGTGGCTGACACCGAGCGAGTCATACACCGTCACGCCGCCGCTGGACTGGCTGTAGCTGTTCGAATCGGTCGGGTCGAACGGGGTCACGGTGGGCTGGCTGCTGTTGGCCGGCAGGGTGAAGGCCAGCTGCACGCTGCCGGTCTGCTTGGGCGGGCTGTCGGTGGTCAGCAGGCGCAGGTCGGTCAGGCGACCGGAATCGAAGGTCGTGCCATCGGCGTTGGGGGTGAACACCTGCAGGCGTGCACCGGCCGGGTTGATCACGAAGCCCTGCGCATCGGTCTGGAAATTGCCGGCGCGCGAGTAGGTGCGCTGGCCGTTCATGCTCATGGTGAAGAAGCCTTCGCCGGACACGGCCAGGTCCAGGCTGCGCCCGGTCTGGCTGTTGTTGCCCTGGCTGAACTGCTGGGCCACGTTGGACACGCGTGCGCCGGAGCCCACCGCGTTGCGTGACAGGCCATAGCTGGTGGCCGAAAACAGATCGGCAAATTCGGCGCGCGACTGCTTGAAGCCGGTCGTGTTGACGTTGGCGACGTTGTTGGCGGTGACGCTGAGGTCGGTGTTGGCGGCGTTGATGCCGGACAGCGAGACATTGAAAGCCATGGTGGACTCCTCGATTATTCGGTCTGGGGGCTCAGCTGATGCGGAGCACGTAGTCGATCGGGGCGGCGCCCAATCCCTTGAGATTCAGGTACAGGCCGTCGGAACCGACGGTCACGCTTTCCACCGGCGCCTCCACGTAGGTGCCGAGCTTGGTCTGCGCGCCGGCGGCATCGGTGTGGTTGGCCACCAGCGAATAGTTGCCGGGTGGCAGGCGGTTGCCGCTGCTGTCCTTGCCGTCCCATTCGAAGCTGGTCTCGCCGGCGGCGCTGGCTTCCACGCTGATCTGGGCGACCTTCAAGCCGTTGGCATCGGTGATGTCCACGTTGATCATGCCGGCGCTGGGCGCGGCGACCACGCCGCCGACGCTGCCTTCAGCTTCCAGCACCATCTTTTCCGACGGCACCAGCACGTCGTGGCCCACCAGCGCGGCGCCACGCAGCACCTGGTCGCTGGCCATCGAGGTCTGGAAGCCCTGCACGGTGGTGTTGAGGTCGGTGATGCCCTGCACGGTGGACATCTGCGCCATCTGCGCGACCATCTGGGTGTTGTCCATCGGCTTCAGCGGATCCTGGTGCTGCAGCTGTTCGGTCATCAGGCGCAGGAAGTCGGCCTGCTCCAGCGTGTCTTTTTTCTTGCTGGCGCTGCTGTTGGGTGAGTTAAGGCCGAGGGCGGCGTACACGTCCTGGCTGGACTGGGTGGTGATGGCAGTACTCATGGAGAGATCCTTGCGGGCGCGCCTCAGCGGCCCATCGTCAGCGTGGCGAGGGCCAGTTCTTTGGCGGTGCTCAGCATTTCCACGCCGGCCTGGTAATTGCGCGAGGTGGAGATCAGGTTGACCATCTGCGCGACCGGGTCGACGTCGGCCTGGTAGATGTAGCCATCGCCGTCGGCCAGTGGATGGCCGGGCTCGTAGCGCTTGATCGGCGCCGCGTTGCTCTGGCTGATTTCCTTGACCTGCACCGTGGTGATGTTGGGATCGGTGCGGCTGGTGACGGCCTGGAAGATCGGTTCCAGCGGCTTGTAGACCGCTTCGGCCGAGCCAGCCACCGAATCGGCGTTGGACAGGTTGGAGGCGATGGTGCTCATGCGTACCGACTGCGCCTGCAGGGCGGAACCGGCGATGTCGAAGATCGGCAGGTTGCTCATGGTTTATTGCCCCGTGATCGCGGTGAGCATGGAGCGCACCTTGGATTCGACGAAGCTCAGCGAGGCCCGGTATTCCAGCGCGGCACGGCCGTAGGCGGCGCGCTCGGTGTCCGGGTCCACGGTGTTGCCGTCGAGGTTGGGCTGGATGCCTTCACGGGAGATCTGGAACGGGTTCAGGCCGCCGCCGATCGCCAGGTGCTGTTCGTTAGTGGTGGCCATCAGGCCGTTGCCGGACTGGCCCTGGGCGCTGCGCAGGGCGGCGTCGAAGTCCAGGTCCTGGGCCTTGTAGCCGGGGGTGTCGGCGTTGCCGAGGTTGCTGGCGATCAGCTTCATGCGCTGCTCGCGCAACGGCATGGCCTGGGCATGGACACCCAGGTAGTCGGAAATCAGGTTGGACATGGCGCGCTCCCACGGAACTGTGCCGGGGAGGCTGCAACCTTTGTGCCAAAGCGGCGGCGTTGGGCTGGGGGCGTGGTGGCGGGCAGGCCTGCGCAGGACACGCCGCAAGTACGTCCGTGTAGGCTGCATCGCCGCATCCATGCGGCTCAGCGTCCTGCCCAGGCCTGCCCGCCACCCCGCATTATTTAATCGAACGCGGGAACGCTAGCGCTTGGCCGTGCTCGGCGGTGATGCCAGGGGGGCGTGGGGTCAGGCGGCTTCGGCGACGCGGCGCAGGCGGTCCAGGACGAAGTCGGCCAGTTCGTGCGGGGAATATTTGGCGACGAAGGCGTTGGCCCCCACGCGTTCGACCATCGCGTTGTTGAACACGCCGGAAAGGGAGGTGTGCAGTAGCACGAACAACCCGGACAGGCCCGGGTGGCGGCGGATTTCTGTGGTCAGCGTGTAGCCGTCCATCGCCGGCATTTCAATGTCGGAGATCACCATCGCGTAGCGCTGGGCCGGGTCTTCACCGGCGGCGTGGATCTGCAGCAGGTGGTCCAGCGCCTGCTTGCCGTCGGACAGCAGGGTGGCGCCGACGCCCAGCTGGTCCAGCACGCTGCGGATCTGCTGGCGCGCCACGCGCGAGTCGTCCACCACCAGCACCTGCATCGGCGGGGCGTCGGCGGGCAGGGCCATCGCCGGGTCGAGTACCGCTTCGCTGCGGGTCTGGGCGATGTCGGCCAGCACGCTTTCCACGTCGATCACCTGGATAAGCTCGCCCTGGAAGCGGGTCACCGCGGTGAGATAACTGGATTCGGCCCCCAGCTCCGGCGGTGGATGGATGTCCTGTACGGCGATGTTGACGATGCGCTCCACCCCGCTGACCAGGAAGCCCTGGATGGACCGGTTGAACTCGGTCACCACCAGATAGCCCGGGCCGTCACCGTTGTTGCCCCGCTCGGGATGGCCGATGGCCACGCCAAGGTCCAGCACCGGCACCGAGCGGCCGCGCACATCGGCCACGCCGGAGAACTGGCTGGGCAGGCCTGGCACCTGGAACAGGGCAGGGCGCCGCAGCACTTCCTGCACTTTGAACACGTTGACGCCAAAAAGCTGGCGTCCGCCCAGGCGGAACAACAGGAGGGCCAGCCGGTTGTGTCCAGCCAGCCGGGTGCGTTGGTCGATGCGGTTGAGCAGGTCATGTGACATGCAGGCTGTATCGGCGCGCCGGCGATGGACTTGAGCGGCGCGGCTGCGTTGCCATTGGCACGGCGCTTGCAGCAGGGCGGGTGATCCCATGACCGGAGGTGGCATGCCATCCTTCAAGACGATGTGCTGGCTGATGCTGGCGATGGCCGCGCCCGCCGGGGCCGCGCCCTCGTGGCAGCCGGTGGACAGCATCCGCACGGCCGCACTGTCCACACTGGGCGCGGGCGAGCAGGGCGAGGCCGTGGTGGCCGACGCGCTGCGCCTGCCGGCCTGCGCGCAGGGCCTGGTCGCGCAGCCCACCGCCAGTACCACCGTGGAAGTGAGCTGCCCCGATGCCGGCGGCTGGCGCCTGTTCGTGCCGGTGAAGGTGCGCCGCGAGCAGACCGTGCTGGTGCTGGCGCGTGGTATTGCCGCTGGAGAAACGCTGGCTGCTGCCGATATGACCACTGCCCAGCGTGATGCAGCGCGGATCGCCGGCGCCGTGCTGGCCGACCCCGCCGCTGCCGTCGGCCGGGTGGCACGCCGGACGCTGCAGGCGGGCAGCCTGCTGTCCGCCTCTGACCTGGTCGCACAGCGGCTGGTCCGGCGCGGCGACAGCGTGGCGCTGGTGTCCCGGCGCGGATCGGTGGAAGTCCGGGTGGCCGGCAAGGCGCTGGGCGATGCCGGCGAGAACGAACGCCTGTCGGTGGAGAACCTGACCTCGCGCAAGATAGTGCAGGGCACCGTGGACGCCAGTGGCGACGTTTTAGTGACGCGCTGAAAAAAATCGCAAAACCCCCTAAAGATCACGGTCCGGTGGCCGTTATCGTTACAGTACGGCAACCCTTGGAGCTCCAATGAGCCAAAAAATCGACGGTACCCTGCAGGCGGCGCAGACCCTGCGCGCGGTGGGTCCGGCCAGTCGGCCCGGCATCAGTACCGATGCGCCCGCGCGTCCGGTGCAGGCAGCCGACAGCTTGAAGCTGACCGGTGAAGCCACCAACCTGCAAGCCCTGGAACGCAGCCTTTCGGCCGCCCCGGCGATCGATGCCGAGCGCGTGGCCGCGGTGCGTGAGTCACTGCAGAACGGCAGCTACCGGATCAATCCAGAAGCGATTGCATCGCGCATGCTTGATCTGGACCAGCAGCTGCAGGGATGAGCACGCCCATGAGCGAGCCCATGCAACGGCTGAGCGAAGCCCTGGATGCCGAGCGCCAAGCGTTGGTCGCGCACGATGTGCATGCGTTGATCCGTGCCACCGGGGCCAAGCTGGACGCCCTGCGCGCACTGGACAAGGCGCTTCCGGTCGGCGAATCCAGCCAGTTGCAGGAACTGGCCGAACGCAACCGCGCCAACGGTGTGCTGCTGTCGCGCCGACGCCGCGAGGTCAACTGGGCGTTGCGCCAGCTCGGCCGCAGCGAAGATGCGCCGGCTTACGACAGCAAGGGCCAGTCCCAGCAGATGACCGCCGGGCGTCCGCTCGCCGTCGCCTGATCCGGGCCGGCGGCACGGCGACCCGTGTTGCGGCTCGCCCGCATCTGCAGGCATCGTATAGTGGCACTCATCCTTGCCACGCCGAGCACCCGTGCCTGCCGCCTTCCCGAACCCGACGCCGTCCCTCCCTTCGCCCGCGCTTCTGCAGGCGCTGCTTGCGCCGGTGCGCGAAGGCCTGCTGCTTTTCACCGACGATGATTCAGTGATCCTGGCCAATCCGGCGGTGGAGGCGTTGCTGGCCACCGGTCCGGCCAGTGGTGCCGGTCCGGCGCAGCGGCTGCGCGCCCTGCTGCCGCCCGATGCGATGGCTGTTGCGCGGCGCGAGGGGCAGTGGAGTGGCAGCCTGGTGATGGGCGAAGCGGTCGTCACCGCCCAGCTTTACCACCACCGTGATCAGGGTGCAGGGTATTACCTGGGCTTGTTCCGCCGGGTCGAAGGCCAGGAAGACTACGAACGCGAACTCCAGCAGCGGCACGCGGAGCTGCGCCAGGCCTATCTGCGGCTGAATGGCGCGCAGGAAAAGCTGCTGCAGTCGGAGAAGATGGCTTCGATCGGCCAGCTGGCCGCGGGCGTGGCGCACGAGATCAACAACCCTATCGGTTACGTGCATTCCAATCTGGGCAGCCTGCAGGAATACCTGCGCAGCCTGTTCACGGTGATCGAGGCCTACGAGCGCGCTTTGCGTGCGCCGGATCCGAAGACGTTGATCCCGGAAATCGATGACATCCGCGATCGCCTCGACATCGACTTCATCAGCCGGGATCTGCCGCAGTTGATGGCTGAGTCGCGCGAGGGAATCGAGCGGGTGACGCGCATCGTGCGCGACCTGAAGGACTTCTCCTATTCCGGGCGTGACGAGTCGTGGAAGCTGGTCGACCTGCACTCCGGGCTGGAGTCGACCATCAACATCATCTGGAACGAACTCAAGTACAAGGTGGAACTGCACCGTGAGTTCGGCCAGCTGCCGTTGGTGGAGTGCCTGCCTTCGGAGCTCAACCAGGTCTACATGAACCTGCTGCTCAACGCAGGCCATGCGATTGCCGAACGGGGTGTCATCACCGTGCGTACCGGGGTGGAAGGCGAGCACGTGTGGGTGGAGTTCCAGGACAGCGGCGGTGGCATTTCGCCGGAGCTGCGCCAGCGCATCTTCGATCCGTTCTTCACCACCAAGCCGGTGGGCAGCGGCACCGGCCTGGGGCTGTCGATCTCCTACAGCATCATCAACAAGCACAACGGCCGGATCGACCTGGACAGCACGCCGGGGGTGGGGTCCACGTTCCGGATCGTGCTGCCGATCAAGCAGCCACGGTAGGTGGTGTGTTGCCGGGCTGCGCCCGGCACCTGCTCTTCAGGCGACGTCAACAGCAACAGCAACAGCAACAGCAACAGCAACAGCTGCAGGGCTGATTGTGGGCGGGGCGGGGTAGGTTGGCGGGAATCGCCGTGAATCCGTCCATGGAGGCTCGCCATCCGCATCCATGCGGATGAGCGTCCCCGCCAACCCACCCCGCCCCACCTTCGACAGGTCCATGGTGGCCATGGGACCTTCGGTAGCGCCGACCCATGGTCGGCGGATGGTGGGGGGAATGGGATCTGATGATTTCCGCCGAGCATGGCTCGGCGCTACCAGAGCGCCCGTGTGGTGTCGGGTGGAGGGAGCCCCTGAGTCAGGGGCGGCCGCGAAGCGGCGGGGTGTGGGTGTTGGTGAGACGGGGCCCGCGGTTTGCGCAGCAAAGCGTGGGAGCGGCAGCGCGAATGCGATGACGTGGACCCGCGCCATGGATGGCGCGAAACGAGGCCCGCATGGATGCAGCTTCTGCCGCCCCCCGACCAGCCCCACCGCCCGGCCCCAACCACACGTAGCGAGCTGTAAGCAGCCACCCGCGAGGGGGTCCCACCCGTTCGACCGATCCCTCAATACCCCGCCGCCTGCCCATCCTTGCGACTCTCGGATGCGCCGTAGTACACGCCCGTTTCCGGATCGCGAAGAATCGCCTGGTAGCCGCCATACGGACCGTCGGCGAACACCACGCGATGGCCCTTGCGCATCAGCGCGCGGATCGTGTCATACGCAAACCCGGTTTCCAGGTTGACCTCCCCGCCGTCGCTCATCGCCGTGGCCTGGCCGGTCGGCTCGGTCGACCCCTCGTGCTGGATGCGCGGCGCATCACCGGCTTCCTGCAGGTTCATGCCGAAGTCCACCAGGTTCATCACGATCTGCGCATGCCCCTGCGGCTGCATCGCCCCGCCCATCACGCCGAAGCTCGCATACGGCTTGCCGTCCTTGGTGATGAAGCCGGGGATGATGGTCTGGAACGGACGCTTACCCGGCGCATAACCGTTCGGGTGGCCCTTCTGCAGCACGAACATCTCACCACGATCCTGCAGGATGAAACCGAGCCCCGGGGGCGCCATGCCACTGCCCATGCCGCGGTAGTTGGACTGGATCAGCGACACCATCATGCCGTCGGCATCGGCGACGGTCATGTAGATCGTATCGCCCTCTTCCAGCTGCCTCGGCGTGCCCTGCTGCACTTCCTTCAGTGCCTTGTCCATCGAAATCAACGCACGGCGCTCGGCCGCATACTCCTTCGAGATCAGCTTGGCCACCGGCGCGGCCGGCTGGAACGCCATGTCCGCATAGAAGCGCGCGCGGTCGGCGAAGGCCAGCTTCTTGGCTTCCACGAACAGGTGCACGTGCTCGGCCGAGCCGAAGGGGATCTTCGAGAAATCGTAGCCCTCCAGCACGTTGAGGATCTGCAGCGCGGCGATGCCCTGGCTGTTGGGCGGCAGCTCCCACACGTCGTAACCGCGGTAGTTGCTGCTCACGGGATCGACCCATTCGCCATGGTGGGCGGCCATGTCATCGAAGCTCAGGTAACCGCCGTTGGCCTTGAAGTAGCTGCCGATGGTGCGCGCGATATCGCCCTTGTAGAACGCATCGCGGCCGCCATCGGCGATCTGCTGCAGCGTGTTGGCCAGATTCGGGTTCTTCCACAGCTCGCCCTTGCGCGGGGCGTGGCCGTTGATCGTGAACTGTTCCTTGAAACCGGGATACTGCGACAGGCGCGGCACCGAGCGATCCCAGTAATACGCGATGACCTCGGCCACCGGATGGCCTTCGCGTGCGTAGCGGATGGCCGGCGCCAGGTTGTCGGCCATCGGCTTGCGGCCGAAACGCTCGTGCAGGGCGAACCAGCCATCGACCGCACCAGGCACCGACACCGGCAGCGGACCGGTGGCCGGGATTTCCTTCAGCCCGCGGCGTTGGAACTCGGCCAGGGTGAGCGATCGCGGCGAGCGGCCGGAGCCGTTGTAGCCATGCAGCTGCTGGGTTTTCGGATCCCATACGATGGCGAACAGGTCGCCGCCGATGCCATTGCCGGTGGGTTCCATCAGCCCCAGTGCCGCGTTGGCGGCGATTGCGGCATCGACTGCGCTGCCGCCGTTTTTCATCACGTCCAGCGCGATCTGGGTAGCCAGCGGCTGCGACGTCGCCGCCATCGCATGCGGTGCGATCACTTCCGAACGGGTGGCGAAACCGTGGCCCGTCACGCGATCAGCGGCGAGGGCAAGCGCGGGCAGCGTCGCCAGCAGGGCAGCGGCCAGCAGGCAGCGGGTCAGTCGTCGGGTCACGTCGGGGAGTTCCTGGAAAGGGATATCGCGATAGTCGCCTGTCTGCGCGTTGCCGGGTATCCGGCATAGGTCATGGACGTGCCGCGCGGGCTCGCCCGCGACTGCGCGAATGGCGCCAACGGCTCGCTACGCAGCGCAGCGCGGTGCTGGTTTCATGCGCAACAATGCTGGTGGCACAAGGCTTCCGCGTGGATTCATTGGCAACCAATCCGCATCCGTCGACAAGGGTTGACACACCTTGGCCCGCATGTTTTCCTCGGACCCATGTTGCAGCGCCACACGCCACCGCCAACGAACTTCGAGCCCGCCGCCATCGGCGCCGCCTCGCTGCGTTCGCTCCTCGTACTCGTACTTATTAGCCAGCCCACCGGAGCGGGACGAGCCAGCGTGTAAGCAACAGACACACAGGTACTCGATCAAAACCCGCACCGGTCCCGGCGCGGGTTTTTTCGTTTCAGAACATGGCAGCACCCTTCCTCCTCACCCGACCCCTCTGCAAGGAACCACCACGATGAGCACCAACGACCTGCCCCAGACCAAGATCGCTGTCGTCGGCTACGGCAGCCAGGGCCGCGCGCACGCACTGAACCTGCGTGAATCCGGCTTCGACGTGGTGGTGGGCCTGCGGCCCGGCGGCCCGACCGAAGTCAAGGCCCAGGCCGATGGCTTCACCGTCAAGGCACCGGCCGAGGCAGTGAAGGATGCCGACCTGGTCGCCGTGCTGACCCCGGACATGGTGCAGAAGAAGCTGTACGAAGACGTGCTGGCACCGAACATGAAGCAGGGCGCGGTGCTGCTGTTCGCGCACGGCCTGAACGTCCACTTCGACATGATCACCCCGCGCGACGACCTGGACGTGGTGCTGGTCGCGCCGAAGGGCCCGGGCGCGCTGGTCCGCCGCGAATACGAAATCGGCCGCGGCGTGCCGTGCATCTGGGCCGTGCACCAGGACAAGAGCGGGAACGCCGCCAAGCATGCGCTGGCCTATGCCACCGGCCTGGGCGGCGCGCGTGCCAACCTGATCCAGACCACTTTCAAGGAAGAGACCGAAACCGATCTGTTCGGCGAACAGGCAGTGCTGTGCGGCGGCGCCTCGGCGCTGGTGCAGGCCGGTTTCGAAACGCTGGTGGAAGCCGGTTACCAGCCGGAAATCGCGTACTACGAAGTGCTGCACGAACTGAAGCTGATCGTGGACCTGTTCTACGAAGGCGGCATCTCGCGGATGCTGGAGTTCATCTCTGAAACCGCGCAGTACGGGGACTACGTCAGCGGCCCGCGGGTCATCGACGCCGGCACCAAGGAGCGCATGAAGGAGGTCCTGAAGGACATCCAGGACGGTACGTTCACCAAGAACTGGGTTGCCGAGTACGAAGCGGGGCTGCCGAACTACAACAAGTTCAAGCAGGCCGACCTGGACCATCCGATCGAGAAGGTAGGCAAGGAACTGCGCGCCAAGATGGTCTGGCTGCAAGGCCAGGCTGCGTAATCCACGCAGCCCTCCCCCACCCGCTCTGCAAGGTTCCCCATGAACATCCCCGCACAACGCAGCGCGCCGCCCAACGGCGCGCGCTGGCTGACCCAGGCACTGGAGGCCGAAGGCGTGCAGACGCTGTTCGGCTATCCAGGCGGTACGATCATGCCGTTCTACGACGCCCTGGTGGATTCGCGGTTGAAGCACGTGCTGGTGCGCCACGAGCAGGGCGCCGCGTTGGCTGCCAACGGCTTTGCGCGCGCCAGTGGCCGGGTCGGCGTGTGCATCGCCACTTCCGGCCCGGGCGCTTCCAACCTGGTCACCGGCATCGCTGATGCGATGCTGGATTCGGTGCCGATGGTCTGCATCACCGGCCAGGTCGCCACGCCGTTGCTGGGTACCGATGCGTTCCAGGAACTGGACGTGTTCGGACTGACCCTGCCGATCGTCAAGCACAGCTGGCTGGTGCGCAGCGTGGATGACCTGCCGCGCGTGGTCGCCGAGGCGTTCCGCATCGCGCGCGAAGGCCGCCCCGGCCCGGTGCTGATCGATCTGCCCAAGGATGTCCAGGTCGCCGATGCCAGCCATCTGCCGGCCCATGTCCCGGCCACGGTGGAGGCACCGCCTGCGCCGACCGGGCAGGCCATCGCCGATGCCATCGCCGCCATTGCAGGCGCGGAAAAGCCGGTGATCTACGCCGGCGGCGGCATCGCACTGGGTGACGCCGTCGATGCGCTGCGCGATTTCGCCGCGGCCAGCGGCATACCCACCGTGCTGACCCTGCGTGGCCTGGGAGCACTGCCGGCAGGACACCCGCAATCGCTGGGCATGCTGGGCATGCATGGCACCCGCGCGGCCAACATGGCCGTGCAGGAAGCCGACCTGCTGCTGGTGCTGGGCGCGCGCTTCGATGACCGCGCCACCGGCAAGCTGACCGAGTTCGCGCCCTTCGCGCGCGTTGTGCACATCGATGCCGACGCCTATGAAATCTCAAAGCTGCGTACCGCCGACGTCGCCGTCCCCGGCAATGTGGCCCAGGCCATCCGCGCCCTGCACGCCGCCTTCCCGGCACCGCCGGCCACCCAGTCCGCCTGGCGCAACCGCTGCGCGCAGCACCGCGAGAAGTTCATCGCCCGCTACGACGCACCGGGCAAGCACATCTACGCGCCCGCGCTGCTGAAGCGACTGAGCGAGTTGGCGCCGGCCGATGCGGTGATCGCCTGTGATGTCGGCCAGCACCAGATGTGGGTGGCCCAGCACTGCCGCTTCAACCACCCGCGCAACCACCTGACCAGCGGCGCGCTGGGCACGATGGGCTTCGGCCTGCCGGCGGCAATGGGCGCGCAGTTCGCCTGCCCCGAGCGCACCGTGGTGCTGGTCTCCGGCGATGGCAGCTTCATGATGAACGTGCAGGAGCTGACCACCATCGCGCGCTGTCGCCTGCCGGTGAAGATCGTGCTGCTGGACAACAGCTCGCTGGGCATGGTCCGGCAGTGGCAGGAACTGTTCTTTGCCGAGCGCTACAGCGAGATCGACCTGTCCGACAACCCGGACTTCGTCGCGCTGGCCAAGGTGTTCGGCATCGCCGCCACCCGCATCGACGCGCGTGACGACGTGGAAGGTGGGCTGGCGGCGCTGCTGGCCGAACCCGGCCCGGCGCTGCTGCACGTGGCCATCGATGCGCGCGCCAATGTGTGGCCGCTGGTGCCGCCCAACACCGCCAACAGCACGATGCTGGAAGCCAACCCCGCCCATGTCAGCCAGGAGGCTCCCAATGCAATACCGGCTTGACCTGGTGCTGCATCCGGCCGAAGGCGCGCTGCTGCGCGTGATCGGCATGGCCGAGCGACGCGGCTTCGCCCCGCGCGCCATCCACGGTGCACCCGATGCCGATGACCAGGGCCGTTGGCACCTGCAGTTGGTGGTGGATGGTACCCGTCCGCCGGAAACCCTGTGCCGGCAGATCGAAAAAATCTACGACTGCGTATCGGTGCAGGTGACCGAACTGCAGGGAGCAGCCGCATGAACGCCCGTACCGTGCAAGCGGTGCCGGCACGGAGGCGTCTTCTTCGGCGCCCGTCGTCGTGGCCGTGCGCACAACGCGTGGTCCACCATGCCTGCCGCTGACCGCGCCGGCACCGAACCTGACGTAGGCGATGTAACCGTCGCCGACGTGCTGGCCGCGCAGGCCCGCCTGCGCCGCTTCCTGCCGCCCACGCCGCTGCATCACGCCGAACGCTTCGGCACCTGGCTGAAGCTGGAAAACCTGCAGCGTACCGGCTCCTACAAGGTCCGCGGCGCGCTCAATGCACTGCTGGCCGGCCGCGAGCGCGGCGACCTGCGTCCGATCATCTGCGCCTCTGCCGGCAACCACGCCCAGGGCGTGGCCTGGGCCGCGCATCGGCTGGGCGTGCAGGCGATCACCGTCATGCCGCACGGCGCGCCGGCCAACAAGATCGCCGGCGTCGCCCACTGGGGCGCCACCGTGCGCCAGCATGGCGAGAGCTACGACGACGCCTGGGCCTTCGCGGTGGAACTGGCCCAGCGCCATGACTACCGCTTCCTGTCGGCCTTCGACGATGCCGATGTCATCGCCGGCCAGGGCACGGTCGGCATCGAACTGGCGCCGCATTCGCCGGACGTGGTGATCGTGCCGATCGGCGGCGGCGGCCTGGCTTCCGGTGTCGCCCTGGCGCTGAAATCGCAGGGCGTGCGCATCGTCGGCGCGCAGGTCGAAGGGGTGGACTCGATGGCCCGCGCCATCCGCGGCGACGTCCGTCCGATCGCCCCGGTGCCCTCGCTGGCCGACGGCGTGCGGGTGAAGATCCCCGGCTTCCTGACCCGCCGCCTGTGCACCTCGCTGCTGGACGACGTGGTGATCGTGCGCGAAGCGGAGCTGCGCGAGACGCTGGTGCGGCTGGCGCTGGAAGAAAACCTGATCGCCGAAGGCGCCGGCGCGCTGGCGCTGGCCGCCGGTCGCCGGGTCGCCGGACGCCGCAAGTTCGCGGTCGTCTCCGGCGGCAACATCGATGCTTCGGTGCTTGCCGGCCTGCTCACCGACGTGCGCCCACGCGCCCCGCGCAAACCGCGCCGGCGCCGCCCCGAAACCCTGCGAACGCCCGCCGTGGCGGTCGCACCACCCGCCTTGAAACCTGCTTCTTCCCCTTCCCACCTGCACGCCGCACTGCCCGCTGTCGAGGAGACTTCCCCATGACCACGCCGACCATCGAACGAATTACCCCGCCGCGCATCCGCATCTTCGACACCACCCTGCGCGATGGCGAACAGTCGCCCGGCTGCAGCATGAGCCCGCAGCAGAAGCTGGTCATGGCGCGTGCGCTGGACGAGCTGGGCGTGGACGTGATCGAAACCGGATTCCCGGCCAGCTCCCAATCCGACCGCGAGGCGATGACGATGATCGGCCGCGAAGTACAGCGCCCGATCCTGGCGGTGCTGTCGCGCTGCCTGGCCGGCGACATCGAAACCTCGGCGCGCTCGCTGGACGCAGCCGCGCACCCGCGCCTGCACGTATTCCTGTCCACCAGCCCGCTGCACCGCGAGCACAAGCTGCGCATGAGCCGCGAGCAGGTGCTGGAATCGGTGCACAAGCACGTCGCGCTGGCGCGTTCGTACATTGATGACGTCGAGTTTTCCGCCGAGGACGCCACCCGCACCGAACTGGACTACCTGATCGAAGTGTCACGCGTGGCGATCGCCGTCGGCGCCACCACCATCAACCTGCCGGACACGGTCGGTTTCACCACGCCGGAGGAAATCCGCGCGATGTTCCAGCAGGTCATCGCCGGCGTCGCCGATGTCAGCGGTGCCGGGCAGGTGATCTTCAGCGCGCACTGCCACAACGACCTGGGCCTGGCCGTGGCCAATTCGCTGGCCGCCATCGAAGGCGGCGCCCGCCAGGTCGAATGCACCGTCAACGGCATCGGCGAGCGCGCCGGCAACTGCTCGCTGGAGGAGATCGCCATGGTGCTGAAGGTGCGCCAGGCCTTCTACGAGCAGGACACATCCATCAACACCCCGCGCATCGTCGGCACCTCGCAGCTGCTGCAGCGGCTGGTCGGCATGCCGGTACAGCGCAACAAGGCAATCGTCGGTGCGAACGCCTTCGCCCATGAATCCGGCATCCACCAGCACGGCATGCTGCGGCACCGCGGCACCTACGAAATCATGCGCCCGGAAGACGTGGGCTGGGAGGACTCGCAGATGGTGCTGGGCCGCCACAGCGGCCGCGCCGCGGTCGAGGCGCGCCTGCGCGCACTGGGCTTCTGGCTGGAAGAAGAAGAACTGAAATTGGTGTTTGAGCAGTTCAAGTCGCTGTGCGAGCAGCAGCGCGTGGTCACCGATGCGGACCTGCAGACCCTGATGCAGGGCGGCGCCAGCACCCCGGGCTACCGTCTGGCCTCGATGACCATCAGCGATGTCGGCAGCCGTGCCAATGCACTGGTCGAACTGTCCGATCCGGATGGCAACCGGGTGGCCGAAACCGCACAGGGCGATGGCCCGGTGGATGCGCTGTTCGGTGCCCTGTCTTCGGCCACCGGCGTCAGCCTGCAGTTGGACAGCTACCAGGTGCACAGCGTAGGCATCGGCGCGGACGCACGCGGCGAGGCCAACCTGAGCGTCCGCAGTGGCGAGGACGTCTTCGAAGGCACCGGCACCAGCCGCGACATCATCGAGGCCTCGGCCTTGGCCTGGCTGGACGTCGCCAACCGCCTGCTGCGCCAGCGCGAAGCCACTGCCGCCCCTGACACCGCCGCTGCGGCGGCCCACGCCTGAGGATTCCAGCATGAGCGCTTTCACCTCCGTCGGCATCGACGCCGGCCAGGCCTGGAATGCCCAGGATTACGCCATCGACGCCGGCTTCGTGCCGGTGCTGGGCAGCGCGATCGCGCGCCTGCTCGATGCGCGCCGGGGTGAACGGGTCCTCGACCTCGGCTGTGGCGACGGCGTGCTCAGCACCGAACTGGCACTGACCGGCGCGCAGGTGATCGGCGTGGACGCCTCGCCCGAGCTGGTGATCGCCGCGCGCGCACGCGGGGTCGATGCGCAGGTCATGGACGGCCATGCGCTGGCCTTCGATGGCGAATTCGATGCAGTGTTCAGCAACGCCGCGCTGCACTGGATGCGCGAGCCGGACCGCGTACTGGCCGGTGTGCGGCGTGCATTGAAACCCGGCGGACGCCTGGTCGCCGAGTTCGGTGGCGATGGCAACGTCGCCGCCATCGTCGGTGCCGTGCAGGCCGCCCGCGTGGCGCACGGCCACGGCGAAAGCGCGTTCAACTGGTACTTCCCCACCGTGGAAGCGTACAGCGATCGCCTGCGCCAGCATGGCTTCCACGTGCAGTTCGCCGAGCGCGTGGAGCGCCCCACGCCGCTGCCCACCGGCATCGCAGGTTGGCTGCGGGTGTTCGCCGCGCCGTTGCTGGCCGACCTGGACAGCGCGACTGCCTGCCGCATGCGTGATGCCGCCGAAGCACTGCTGGCCGACCTGCCACGTGATGCGTCGGGGCTGCCGCTCGCCGACCATGTGCGGCTGCGCGTGCTTGCACGTCGCCGCTGAGTGTTGACCCCGTCCCGATTACCCCTGATGTTCTTCATCGCACCTTCCTGCCAGGCCATCGCATGACCCCCGCACCCAGCACTCTGTACGACAAACTGTGGGACGCCCACGTGGTCGTCCCCGAATCCGACAGCGCGCCCGCCGTGCTGTACATCGACCTCCACCTGATCCACGAAGTGACTTCGCCACAGGCCTTCACCGAGCTGCGCGAACGCGGCCTTTCGCCGCGCCGGCCGGACCGCACCAAGGGCACCATGGACCATTCCACGCCGACGCTGCCCGCGCGCGCCGATGGCTCCCTGCCCTATGCCAGCGCGGCCTCCGAAGCCCAGGTGGCGATGCTGGCCAGCAACTGCGCCGAGTACGGCGTGGAACTGTTCGACATGGCTTCGGCCGACCGCGGCATCGTGCATGTCATCGCTCCGGAACAGGGCTTCACCCTGCCCGGCATGACCATCGTCTGCGGCGACAGCCATACCTCCACCCATGGTGCGTTCGGTTCGCTGGCGTTCGGCATCGGCACCAGTGAAGTCGGCCATGTGCTGGCCACCCAGTGCCTGCTGCAGCGCAAGGCGAAGACCATGGCGATCACCGTGGACGGCGCGCTGCCGGCCGGCGTCGGCGCCAAGGACGTGGTGCTGCACATCATCGGCGTGATCGGAGTCAACGGCGGCACCGGCCATGTGCTGGAGTTCCGCGGCAGCACCATCGCGGCGATGGACATGGAGCAGCGCATGACCCTGTGCAACATGTCCATCGAAGCCGGTGCTCGCGCCGGCATGGTGGCCCCGGACCAGGTCACCTTCGACTGGGTGGCCGCCACCCCGCGCGGGCCGAAGGGCGCCGACTTCGATGCCGCCGTGGCGCGCTGGTCGCAGCTGCGCAGCGATGACGGTGCGCGCTTCGATGCAGAGGTTTCGATCAACGCGGCCGACATCCGTCCGACCCTGACCTGGGGCACCCATCCGGGTACCGCGATCGCTGTGGACGCGCCGATCCCGGCGGCCAACGATGCCGCTGCACAGAAGGGCCTGGACTACATGCAGCTGCGTGCCGGCGACACCCTGCAGGGGACGCCGGTGGACGTGGTGTTCGTGGGATCCTGCACCAATGGGCGGCTGAGTGACATGCGTGAAGTCGCCCAGGTGCTGCGTGGCCGGCAGGTGGCCGATCACGTGCGCATGCTGGTGGTACCGGGCTCGGAAATCGTCAAGCGCCAGGCTGAGGCCGAAGGCATCGATGCCATCGTGCGCGCCGCCGGTGCCGAATGGCGCGAGCCCGGCTGCTCGATGTGCATTGCGATGAACGGCGATCTGGTGGCGCCGGGCCAGCTGGCGGTGAGCACCAGCAACCGCAACTTCGAGGGCCGCCAGGGCCCGGGCTCGCGCACCTTGCTGGCCTCGCCGATGACCGCCGCGTGGGCGGCCGTCAATGGCCGCGTCGCCGATACCCGCGACCTGTTCAACCAGGAGGTGGCCTGATGAGCGGCTTCCGCACCCTGGCGTCGGCCAGCGTGGTGTTGCGCCAGACCAACATCGACACCGACCAGATCATCCCGGCGCGTTTCCTGTCCACCACCGAACGTGCCGGCCTGGGCCGCAACGCGTTCAACGACTGGCGCTGGACCGCCGATGACACGCCCAATGCCGATTTCGCCTTCAACCAGCCGCATAACGCCGGTCGCAGCATCCTGCTGGCGGGCCGCAACTTCGGCTGCGGCTCCTCGCGCGAACACGCGCCATGGGCACTGACCGACCTCGGCCTGCGCGCCATCGTCAGCAGTGAGATCGCCGATATCTTCCGTGGCAATTCGCTGAAGAACGGCCTGCTGCCGGTGGTGCTCGACGAGGCCGACGTACAGGCGCTGATGCAGCGCCCGGATGACGTGCTGACCCTGGACATCGCCGCGCGCGAGCTGCGCACGCCCGATGGCCGCGTCTACACTTTCCCGCTGGATGGTTTTTCGCAGACCTGCCTGCTGGAAGGTGTCGACCAGCTGGGTTACCTGCTGGGCCGCGTCCCCGAAATCGAACGTTACGAGAACGAACATGCACGCTGAGATCGTCGTACTGCCCGGTGATGGCATCGGCCCGGAAGTGGCCGCCGCCGCCGTGGCCGTGCTGGAAGCCGTCGCCACCCGCTTCAACCACACCTTCAACTTCAACGAACATGACATCGGCGGCATCGCCATCGACCGCCATGGCGAACCGCTGCCGATCAGCACGCTGGACGCCTGCCGGGCGGCGGACGCGATCCTGCTGGGCGCGGTGGGCGGCCCGAAGTGGTCCGACCCGAATGCGAAGGTACGTCCGGAACAGGGTCTGCTGGCGATCCGCCGCGCACTCGGCCTGTACGCCAACCTGCGCCCGGTGCGCACCCATGAAGCGGCGCTGGGCGCCTCGCCGATCAAAGCCGAACTGCTGCGCGGCGTCGACTTCGTGGTGGTGCGCGAACTGACCGGTGGCATCTACTTCGGCGAAAAGACCCGCACTGCGGACACCGCCAGTGACCTGTGCAGTTACAGCGTGGTGGAAATCGAGCGGGTGCTGCGCAGTGCCTTCCAGCTGGCCCGCCAGCGCCGTGGCAGAGTCACCTCGGTGGACAAGGCCAACGTACTGGAAACCTCGCGGCTGTGGCGCGACGTTGCCACCCGGCTGGGCCGCGAGGAGTTCGCCGACGTGGCGCTGGAGCACCAGCTGGTCGATTCGATGGCCATGCACCTGCTGGCCAAGCCACGCGAGTACGACGTCATCGTGACCGAGAACATGTTCGGCGACATCCTGACCGACGAAGCCTCGATGCTGGCCGGATCACTCGGCCTGCTGCCCTCCGCCTCGCTGGGAGAACCCGGTGCGGTCGGCATCTACGAGCCGATCCACGGTTCGGCACCGGACATTGCCGGCAAGGGTATCGCCAATCCCTACGCGACGATCTTCAGCGCGGCGATGCTGCTGCGCCATTCGTTAGGCCTGGAAGCCGAAGCCGCGGCGGTTGAAGCGGCCGTGCATGCGGCGCTGGATGCAGGTGTGTTCACTGCGGATCTCGCTGCCGCCGGCAGCGCGGCGTCCACCACGCAGGCCACTGCCGCAGTGCTCGAACGACTGCAGGGCTGAGGCAACGTCAACGTCAACGTCAGAAGCTGCAGGGCTGTGCGGTTGGCGGGACGGGGCAGGTTCGCGGGGGACGTCAAGAGCCGCTCCTGCGGGCCTCGTTTCGCGCCATCCATGGCGCTCAACGCCCCCGCGACCCTGCCCCGCCCCACCTTCGACAAGTCCATGGCGGCCATGGGACACGCGCATTGGTAGCGCCGACCCATGATCGGCGGAATGGTCCCGCCAACGGTCCGCTGCGCTCGCCGACCATGGGTC
Organism: Stenotrophomonas sp. Bg11-02; assembly: GCF_002836635.1. Taxonomy (NCBI): domain Bacteria; kingdom Pseudomonadati; phylum Pseudomonadota; class Gammaproteobacteria; order Lysobacterales; family Lysobacteraceae; genus Stenotrophomonas; species Stenotrophomonas sp. Bg11-02. The sequence goes on along the minus strand of NZ_PJAY01000050.1, from coordinate 171,166 downwards.
GGCGCTACCGCTTCTCTTTTTCTTTCATACGCGGCGGGCGGCCCCGGAACCCGTCAGGGCGCCGGGCGGTGGGGCTGGGCGGGGGCGTTGAGCGCCATGGATGGCGCGAAACGAGGCACGCACGGATGCAGCCTTTGCCGTCCCCCGACCAGCCCCACCGCCCGGCGCCAACCAGCCAGCGTGCTCCAAGCAGCCCCCCGCGAGGGGGCTCAGCCCGTTCGACCCACCTCACCCGGCCGCACCCGGAACCACGCCGCATACAACGCCGGCAGGAACACCAGCGTCAACACCGTCCCCACGATCAACCCGCCCATGATCGAGATCGCCATCGACCCGTAGAACGCGCTGCGCGACAGCGGAATCATCGCCAGCACCGCCGCCAGTGCGGTCAGCACGATCGGACGGAAGCGCCGCACGGTGGCATCCAGGATCGCGTCCCAGCGGTCATGTCCGGCATCGATGTCCTGCTGGATCTGGTCGATCAGGATCACCGAATTGCGCATGATCATGCCGGCCAGCGCGATCGTGCCCAACAGGGCGACGAAGCCGAACGGCGACCGGAACAGCAGCAGGAACAGGGTGGCGCCGATGATGCCCAACGGCGCGGTGACCAGCACCATCGCCGTGCGCGAGAAGCTGCGCAGCTGCAGCATCAGCAGCGTCGCCACCACCACCAGGAACAGCGGCATGCCGGCCTTGATCGAATCCTGGCCGCGCGCGGAATCCTCCACCGTTCCGCCGGTTTCCAGCAGGTAACCGCTGGGCAGCTGCGCGCGGATGCCTTCCAGCGTCGGCAGCAGCTGCTGCACCACGTCCAGCGGCTGCATGCCATCGCCGATATCGGCACGCACGGTCACCGTCGGCAGGCGGTCGCGGTGCCAGATGATGCCATCTTCGAAACCATGCTCCAGCGTGGCCACCTGGGACATGCTGATGCTGCCACCGGAAGGCGTGGGCATCTGCAGGCTGCCCAGCAGTTCCAGGCTCAGCCGCTCATCGTCCGCGCCCCGCACCACCATCTCGATCTGCCGGTTGCCTTCGCGGTACACGCTGGTCGTCTCGCCGGCCAGCGAACTGGCCACGAAGTTGCTGACCTGGGCGCTGGTGACCCCAAGCACGCGGGCACGGTCCTGGTCGATCACCAGCCGCACCACCTTGCTGGGTTCGCTCCAGTCCAGGTTGACGTTGATGGTGTGCGGGTTGGCGCGCACCTTTTCTTCCACCTGGCGGGCCAGCGCCTGCACCTGCGCGATGTGTTCGCCGGAAATGCGGAACTGCACCGGATAGCCTACCGGCGGCCCGTTCTCCAGCCGGGTCACGCGCATCTGCACGTCCGGGAAGGCGGGCACCACCTCGCGCTGCAGCCAGTCACGCACGCTTTCACGTGCCTGCGTGTCATTGGCCAGTACCACGAACTGGGCAAAGTTGGTTGCAGGCAGCTGCTGGTCCAGCGGCAGGTAGAAGCGCGGCGAGCCGGTGCCGACGTAGGCCACGTAGTTGCGGATGCCATCGCGGCCCGCCAGCAGCGTCTCCAGCTTGGCAACTTGGTCGCGGGTGGCGTTCAGCGACGCGCCTTCGGCCAGTTCGATGTCCACCATCAGCTCCGGCCGCGTGGAGTCCGGGAAGAACTGCTGCGGGACGAAACGGAACAGGAGCAGCGAGCCGATGAACAACAGGATGGTCGCGGCGATCACCCACCAGCGATGGCGCAGGCATCCTTCCAGGAAGCGCCGGAAGCGCACGTAGAACGGGCGCTGGTACGGATCGTGGTCGTGCCCATGCACCGGTGGCGCGAGCAGGTTGGCCAATGCCGGAAAGCGGTCCGCCCACGCCTGCCGCCGGGCATGCCAGCGACCCAGCAGGCTGCCCGGTTTGGGCGGCTGCCGGTTGTACAGGTCCGGCAGCATCTTGTCGCCGAGGTAGGGGATGAACAGCACCGCCGCGATCCAGGACACCACCAGTGCAATGGTCACCACCTGGAACAGCGAACGGGTGTACTCACCGGTACTGGAGGCCGCGGTGGCGATCGGCAGGAAGCCGGCTGCGGTGATCAGCGTGCCGGTCAGCATGGGGAAAGCGGTGGATTGCCAGGCGAAGCTGGCCGCGCGCAGGCGATCATAGCCCTGCTCCATCTTGGTGGCCATCATTTCCACCGCGATGATCGCATCGTCCACCAGCAGGCCCAGCGCCAGCACCAGCGCGCCGAGCGATATCTTGTGCAGGCCGATGCCGAAGTAGTGCATGACGAAGAAGGTCATCGCCAGCACCAGCGGGATGGTCACCCCGACCACCAGCCCGGTGCGCAGGCCCAGCGAGAAGAAGCTCACCAGCAGCACGATGACCACCGCTTCGGTGAGCACCTGCACGAACTCGCCGACGGATTCATCCACCGCCTGCGGCTGGTCGGACACCTTGCGCAGCTGCATGCCGGCCGGCAGCGTCTTCTGCAGCCGTTCGAACTCCGCATCCAGGTGCGTGCCCAGCGCCAGGATGTCACCGCCGTCCTTCATCGCCACCGCCAGGCCGATCGCATCCTCGCCCATGAAGCGCATCTTCGGGGAGGCCGGATCGGCGAAGCCACGGTGCACGTGCGCGATGTCACCCAGGTGCACGGTACGCTGGCCGACGCGGATCGGGAACGCGCGGATGTCCTCGATGCTGTTGAACTGGCCACTGACGCGCAGCTGCACGCGATCGCTGGTGGTTTCCAGGAAGCTGGTATTGGCCACTCCGTTCTGCTCGGCCACGGCCTGCTGCACTTCCTGTCGCGAGATGCGCAGCGAAGTCAGCTTGGTGTTGGACAGTTCGATGAAGACTTTTTCGTCCTGCAGGCCGACCAGCTCCACCTTGCCCACGTCCGGCACCCGCTGCAGTTCCAGCTGGATGCGATCGGCGTAATCGCGCATCAGCGCATAGTCGAAACCCTTGCCGGTCAGCGCGTAGATGTTGCCGAAGGTATCGCCGAACTCATCGTTGAAGAACGGCCCGACGATTTCCCGCGGCAGCGTGGCCTGGATGTCGCCGACCCGCTTGCGCACCTGGTACCAGAGCTCCGGGATCTGCTTCGAACGCAGGTCGTCGCGCGCCATGAAGATGACCTGCGATTCGCCCGGCCGCGAGTAGGACCGGATGAACTCGAACTCGCCGGTGTTCATCAGCGCCTTCTCGATCGGCTCGGTCACCTGCCGCGACACCTGCTCGGCGGTTGCACCCGGCCACAGCGTGCGCACCACCATCGCCTTGAAGGTGAAGGGAGGGTCTTCGGATTGGCCGAGGTGCTTGTACGACCATGCGCCGATCAGGGCAAAGGCGAGCATGGCGAACAACACCAGCGGACGATTGGCCAGCGCCCACTCGGAAAGATTGAAACGGCGCACCGGCTTACTCCCCCGCCTTGCTGGCGGCAGCCGCCGGCTTCAGTACCGGGCGGTTCTGCCGGTCCACCGCGGTCACCGACTGGCCTGCGCGCAGCAGGTGGCCACCGGCCGCAACCACCCAGTCACTTGCCGTGATGCCGCTCAACACCGGCACCGTATCGCTGCCGTAAGCCCCTGCGGTTACCGGCACTGCCTTCAGACGCGAGGTGGACCGATCCACCACCCACACGCTGGCGCGGTCATCGGCACCGCGCTGCAGGGCGGCCAGCGGCAGCTGCAGTGCCTGCTTGCCGTTGCCTCCCACCTGACCGTGCACGCGCGCGCTCTGGCCCAGGCTGACATCGGCCAGCGCGTCGGCGGCCAGGCTGACCCGCGCGGCGAAGGTCCGCGATTGCGGATCGGCGGCGGCGGCGACCTCACGGATCGTCCCCGGCAGCATCGGCCCACTGCGGCTCCACGGCTCCACCTGCACCGCCGTACCGACCGGGAAATCGCGCAGCATCGCCTCGGGCAGATCGATCCGCACCTCGCGGCCATCGTCGGCGGCCAGCGTGAACAACGTCTGCCCGGCCGCCACCACCTGCCCGGCTTCGGCATCGGGCTCGCGGCTGGCAATCACCCCGTCGGCGGGCGCGCGCAGCTGCGCATAGCCGGCCTGGTTGCCCAGCACGTTGGCATTGGCACGCGCAGCGTCCACCTGGCCCTGCGCCGCTTTGAACGCGGCAGCCTGCTGGTCCAGGGCCGAGCGGCTGATCAACTGCTGCGCCGCCAGCGCTTCATAGCGTTTGTGGTCGTCACGGGCGCGGACGAGTTCGGCCTGCGCGGCTGCCAGCTGCGCCTGCGACGCGCGTGCCTGCAGGGCGAAGTCGGCCGGGTCCAGCTCGGCCAGCAACTGTCCCTTGACCACCCGCTGGCCGGCGTCCACGTCCCGCCGCAGCAGCTTGCCGCCAACCCGGAAGGACAGCGCGCTTTCCTGCCGCGCGCGGACTTCGCCGGGGAACACCGTGGCGCCCTCACCGGCCGCAACCAGCGGGTGCACCACCAGCACCGGCACGGCGGCGAAGGGGGGTTCCGGCTTGTCGGAGCAGGCAGCCAGCGCGGCCACTCCCAGTGCAATTCCCATCCAGCGCACGCTCTTCATCGGTGTTCGTCCTGATTACGCATTCGAGTGGTGGCAGCTGCGCGGAGGCGCGGCGCCGGGCGGTTTAGTGAACCCGGCGGTATAGTATAAATATCGAACCGCTTGGTCTACTATTACGCCGATGATGTGTCCCTTCTCCCGCAAGAATGCGCCCAGACCTGCCAGCAAGACGGCAGGCCCGGGTCGCCCCAAGGACCTTGGCAAGCGTGCCGCCATCCTGGAAGCGGCCAAGGCGCTGTTCGTGGAACAGGGGTACACCGGCGTCAGCATGGACGCCATCGCCGCCCAGGCCGGTGTTTCCAAGCTCACCGTGTACAGCCATTTCGGTGACAAGGAATCGTTGTTCGGCGAGGCGGTCACCTCCAAGTGCGTGGAAATGCTGCCCGATACCCTGTTCGTCGCCGATGCCGAAGGGCCCCTGCGCGACCAGCTGCTGGGCATCGGCGCGGCCTTTTTCGAGCTGGTCACCTCCGATGCGGCGGTGTCGGTGCAGCGGGTGATGATGGCGCCGGAGACCGATGACCGCCTGCGCGAAATGTTCTGGCAGGCCGGGCCCCGGCGCACCACCGAAGCGTTGGCCGAGTTCCTGCGCGCCCGGACGGCGCGCGGCGAGCTGGATATCCAGGACTTCCCCACTGCCGCTTTGCAGCTGATGACCCTGGTCAAGGGCGAACTGCATACACATATGATGTGCGGCCTGCAGCCCCCGCTGGCGGCCGCTGATGCCGGCCGGCACGTAGCGGCCAGCGTGGATTTCTTCCTGCGCGCGTATGTCCCCCGCCCGGCCCAGGCGGGCCCGGGTGGTGACTGACACCCACAACCTGAACAAGCCGGAGGTCGCGATGACTTCCGGCACTGCGACCCCGGCCGCCCTGAATACATGCTCCGGGTGCGCCGACGGCCTCCGGCACCGGTAAAATGGCCGGCCCACTGCGCTGGATTGGAACCTCATGACGATTGATTACGCACACGCCCGTGAACTGATGGTGGAACAGCAGATCCGTCCCTGGGACGTGCTGGACATCAAGGTGCTCGACGTCCTGGCGCGCCTGCCGCGCGAGGCCTTCGTGGCAGAAAGCCATCGTGCATTGGCCTATGCGGACATCGAGCTGCCGCTCGGCGGCGGGCAGAAGATGATGAAGCCGGTCGTCGAAGGCCGCACCCTGCAGGCGCTGGATCTGCAGCCGGGTGACGAAGTGCTGGAAATCGGCACCGGCAGCGGTTACCTGTCGGCCTGCCTCGGCGCGCTGTCGCGCGAAGTGCTCAGCCTGGAAATCGATCCGGAGCTGGCCGCCACCGCGCGTGCACGCCTGGACAGCACCGGCCTGGGCACCAACGTGCGCGTGGACGTAGCCGATGCCCTGGCCTGGCAGACTGACCGCCGTTTCGATGTGATCTGTGTCACTGGCGCCGTCGACCGCGTGCCGTCACAGTTCGCCACATGGCTGCGTCCGGGCGGTCGCCTGTACATCATCCACGGCCGTTCACCGGCGATGGAAGCGATCCTGGTCAAGGCCGATGGCAGCACCGAATCGCTGTTCGAAACCGATATCGATTACCTGCGCGGTGCCGCGCCGGCCCCCCAGTTCCACCTCTGAGTCCAAGGAAGCCGCAATGATCCGCCGAACCCTCGCTATTGCGCTGGCCACCGTCCTGCTGCCGCTGTCCGCCCATGCCGCCGACCTGCTGCAGGTCTATGAAATGGCCCGCAATGGCGACCCGCAGCTGTCCGCTGCCGAATCCACCCGGCTGTTCGACAAGGAAGGCGCCGTGCAGGCACGCGCCGCCCTGCTGCCGCAGATCAACGGCGTCGCCTCGTTGAACCGCACGCGCACCGAAGACCGGGGCAACAACACCGGTACCTTCGAAAGTCGCCGCCGCACCTACACCATCGATGGCAGCCAGACGCTGTTCAACTGGAGCCAGTTCAGCACCCTGCGCGCCCAGCGCGAACTGAGCCGTGCGGCTGATTTCAACCTCGATTCGGCCAACGACGACCTGATCGTGCGGACCTCGGCGGCCTACTTCAACGTGCTGGTGGCGATCGAATCATTGAACGCGGCCAAGACCAACGAAGAAGCAGCCAGGAAGCAGTTCGACTTCGCCGACAAGCGACTGGAAGTGGGCCTGGCGCCGATCACCGACGTGCATGAAGCGCGCGCCCAGTACGACCAGGCCCGTGCCAACACCATCGTTTCGCAGAACACCCTCGCCGATGCCTACCAGGCACTGACCGAACTGACCGGCCAGCCGGTGACCAACCTGCGCGGCCTGCCGGAAGACTTCCGTCCGGAAGTGCCGGCCAACCGCGGCAACGTCGACCAGCTGGTGCAGAGTGCGGTCTCGCAGAATCCGGCGCTGAAGGCGCAGGAACTGCAGGTCAGTGCATCCGAAGCCAGCGTGCAGGCCGCACGTGCCGGCCACCTGCCCACGCTTGCCCTGGGCGCCAGCGTCGGCCAGGGCGCGACCTGGGGCGACAGCACCGGTGCGGGCGGCTTGAGCCCGGATACGCGCACCAACAGCGTCGGCCTGACCTTGAACGTGCCGATCTTCGCCGGCGGCGCCACCCAGTCCGCGGTCCGCCAGGCGCTGGCCCAGCGCGACATCGCGCAGGATGGCTACGAACAGCAGAAGCGTGCACTGGACCGCAACACCCGCAACGCCTACCAGACGCTGGTGGCGGGCATCAGTGAAGTGGAAGCCCGCCGCCTGGCGGTGGTCTCCGCGCAGAGCGCCTACGATGCATCGCAGGTCGGCCTGGAAGTGGGTACCCGCACCGTGCTGGACGTGATCCAGAACCAGCGGATCCTGTTCTCGGCACAGCTGGATTACGCCAATGCGCGTTACACCTTCCTGCAGAACCGCCTGCTGCTGAGCCAGGCCGTCGGCGCGCTGGACATCGCCGAACTGCAGGAAATCAACCGCCTGCTGACCGTCGACGCCGGCAACCCGAGCACCACGGTCAACAACTGACCCCAGGCCGGTGTGAACATGAAAAGCCACCCGCATGCGGGTGGCTTTTTGGGTAGTGGACGGCCGCTGGCCGTCAATCGGTTGGGCGGCCTGGTGGATGAGGACCGCTGGTCGTCACATGCAACCGACCAACGCGCTCACCATGCCATGTTCACCGCTACCTGCGGCACGAGCACCTCGCTGCTGTTGCGGCCGGCCAGCGACACCTGCGCACCGGCGACGAGCGCGACATGGTCGTTCCAGTGGTACTGGATTGCCGGAACGATCGAGAACCGCCAACTGGCCGGATCGCGTCGGTACATCTCCTCGCTCCCCGTCGCCTTCGCCACCCTGCCGCGCACGCTGCCGGCGCTTTCACGCTCATGCAGCAGCTCGCCGGCCAGCACCCAGGCGGGCGACAGGCTGTACTCCGCCGCCAGCAGGCTGGTCACTGCTGCTCCCAGCCGCACCCTGCCATCGAAGCCCACCGGCGTGCCGAACGCGCTCTGGCCCCGCACGCCGGCATTGGCGCCCGGCGTGCGCCACAGCGTACTGGCGCGCATCCGCAGGTGCCCGTCAAGGAAGTAGGCCTGGCCGTGCAGGCCGAAGCTGGTGGCGCCCACGCCGGTTCCGCTGGCGACCGAGATCGGCCGCTCTTCCAGCCGGTCGTGATGCCCGGTGGCGATGCTCTGGCGGACGGCCAGGGTCAGCGTCGGCCGATGCACGCCCTGCCCCTTGTACAGCCCGAACAGCGCGGACAACGTGGTGTCACCGATATCGAAGGCACGCTCGTTGGCGTCGTCCCGGTTGTAGGACGCGTTCAAGCTGGCCGCGATGGTCACGCGCTCATGCAAGCCGTACTGGACAGGCACGGCCAGATACCACCCGTCCGGTCCACCGGCGTCGCGACGGTTGCCTTTTTCGTCATACAGGCCACGCAGCTGGCTGTTGATCAGGTAGGGCTCGATGTTGAGCATGCCCACCGGCAGTGGCGGTGCGGGGCTGAGCAGCGGGCCGGCAAAGCGCGGCCCCTCGGCGGCGGCGTGGCCGGGCAGCGTGGATGCCAGCAGCATAACGACCACGGTCCCTGCGGAACGGCGGTTGACGCGATCGGACATGATGTTCTCTCTCCTCGACACAAGCATCTGCCTGCCCTGATGACGCTAGGCGGACTTCCGCCACGGGGACATGCGGAAAGTTGGGGAGATGAGAATTTGAAAGCTATCGAATGTTCTCAATAGAAACAGGCGGCCTATTGAAAGCAGCGCGCGCAGCGCTAAACGTCGCCTGATCAATGTCGCATCCACCTCGTCTTGAGGCGAGAACAGCACGCCCCTCCGAGGCAGAAGCGTGCTGGCACGCACGAAACGAAGCGCATGCACCGCATCCTGCTTGACGCACCGGATCGAGGCCCACACCATGCGCCCACTTCATCGCCCCGGGGGCCCCTGCTTGGACAGTCACAGTAGATCCTGCGCTTACTGAGCGGACCGGACACTGCCAGGCAGGTCGCGTCCGCCAGGACGGGGCCCGGTGCCGCCCGCCGTGGGCGGCCTGAACTTCGAACATCGCACTGTTTACCTTCGGCCCAAGTGGGAGCCGCTGGCGTATCCGTCTGCCGGAGAACGACCATGCGCTTCACCTTCCTTCGCCTTGCCCCGCTGTGGGCGACCCTCTCTGCCAGCGGCCCGCTGCATGCCGCCGCGAGCCTGCTGGTGGACGATGCCGGCACCACCCCGGAAGGGACCTGCCAGCTGGAAACCTGGACGCGCCAGCCTGCCAGCCATCGGGAACTGACCGCCGTGCCGGCGTGCACGTTGTCCGGCACCGAACTGTCGCTGGGGCTGAGCCATCTGCGTGGCGAAGGGGCCATGCCCTGGGCACTGGGTGCCAAACGCGCAGTGCGTCACTGGCACGACGAACGCCTGCAGTTGGCCGCATCCATCGAAACCGCGGGCGATGTCCGGCAGGGCGGCGCACGCAGCTGGTCACTGAATCTTCCACTGAGTGTTGCACTGGACCGGCAGGCCCTGACCGCCGCGCATTTCAACGCCGGATGGAGCCGATCACGCCACGAACGCGGCATCACCCTGGGCGCCGGGGTCGATATCCGGATCGCCCCGACGTGGTCGCTGCTGGCCGAACAGGCACGCGACCCGGCCCGCCATCTCAGCAGCCAGCTGGGCATCCGCCGTGACCTGCCCGGCGGGGCATCGCTGGATCTGCTGGCCGGCCGCCTGCATGGCCGAACCGGCACGTCGTGGATCACCGTCGGCCTGAACCTGCCGCTGTCGCGCTGAGCGTCTCCCCGACGCGCGTCGCCCCCCGCATTCCCCCTTCCTTCAACCAGAAAAAAAGGAATCATCACGATGAACCGTGAAGAGCTGATGTTCGCCGTGCGCCGCTTTGCCCATGCACCCGACCGCGAAGGCTTCGCGACGCTGGTCCGTGCATCGCATCCCTCCGACCTCGCCGAAGCTTTGCTGTGCACCTCCGCGCAGTCACTGTCAGCGCTGTTGCTGCTGCTCGATCCGCAGCAGCGGGCCGACCTGTTCGCCCATCTGGCCTTCTCCCAGCAGGATGAACTGATCGCCCTGCTGCCCCGGCAGACCGTCTTCGATCTGGTCGAGCGGATGCCCGCCGATGATCGGGCGGATCTGTTCAATCGTCTCGACGCGCTGTCCCGACCGGACCTGCTGGCCGGGCTGGATGGCGTGGAGCGCGAGGACATCCTCACGCTTTCCGCCTATCCCGAGCAGTCGATCGGCTCGGTCACCACCTCCGATTTCGTCGCAGTCAACAGCGCCCAGACCGTCACACAGGCGCTTGCGCATATCCGCACCCTCGCCCCCAGCAGCGAGACGATCTACTCCCTTTACGTCCTGGACGACCAGCGTCGACTGCAGGGGACCGTGTCGTTGCGCGACCTGGTGGTCGCCGCCGGCGATGCGACGGTGGCCAGCCTGGTGCGGCCGGACCCGGTCTTCGTCCAGGCCGCGTGGCCGCGCGCGCAGGCCGCCGAGCTGATCCGCCGCTATGACCTGCTGGCCGTGCCGGTGCTGGATGCCAGCCAGGCCATGATCGGCATCGTCACCGTCGACGATGCGATGGACATCGACAAACAGCAGGATGCCAACCAGCTGGCGCGCTTCGGCGGCACGGCGGTGGCGGGCGGCACGGACCTGGACATGATGGCCACCCCGCTGCGGCGGATGTTCAGTGTCCGTGTGTTCTGGCTGGCGGTGCTCACCTTCTTCGGCATCATCACCAGTACCTTCGTCGCCGCGCAGGAAGAACTGCTCAGCCAGGCGATCGTGCTTGCCGCGTTCATCGCACCGATCGTGGACATGGGGGGCAACACCGGCAGCCAGTCAGCCACGCTGGTCATCCGCAGCATGGCGCTGGGCGAACTGGGACTCAGCTGGCGGCATGTCCTGTTCGTCATCAAGCGCGAGCTGCCGGTGGCGGCGATGCTGGGCATCACCATCGCGCTGCTGGAAGCGGTGCTGGCCTGGTTCAGCAAAGGCGTGGGTGTCGACGTGCTGCTGGTGGTCGGCCTGAGCATGCTGGTGTGCACTGCACTGGGCGGCGTCATCGGCGCGCTGCTGCCGTTCCTTGCGCGTCGCATGGGCACTGACCCGGCCACCCTGTCATCGCCCCTGATCACTTCGGTGATGGACCTGGTTGGCGTGTTCGTCTACTTCGGCTTCGCCTGGGCCCTGCTGGGAGACCAGCTGGTCGGCACGGACGCCTGAGGCAAGCACGATGCGGGCGGGGTGCAGCGCATCCCCACGATGCGCTGCACTCCACCTGATGTTTCAGAATCCCATGTTGATCGCGATCTGTGGCGCAACCAGCGCGGTCGCATTGCGCCCCATCACGCCCACCTGCAGTCCACCGATCAACCCGACCCGGTCACTGAGGTGATACTGCACGGCGGGCAGCACGGACAGCCGCCACATCGAGGGCCGTTGTCGGCGCTCGGCGCTGCCATGCCCTTGGTCGCCGCGCAGCGTCGAGCCGCCGTCCTGTTCGTAAAGCACTTCGCCCACCAGCGTCCAACGTGGGGCCACGCTGAACTCCGCCGATGCCGTGGCCCCGGATCCGTGACCCAGCCGGATGCGCCCATCGAACCCGGTGTCGGTGCCGTACACGCTGCGCCCGCGCAGGCGTGCGCGTGCCCCGGGCAGGGTCCAGTCGACGCTGGCCCGTGCGCGCAGCCGTCCCTCGAGCAGGTAGGCCTGGCCATGCAGCACCATCGTGGTGGAGGCCGCGCCGGTGCCACTACCGGGCACGTCGCGCCGCTCCAGCCGATCGTGGCGGCCGGTGGGAAGCCGCTGCCGCGCGGTCAGCGCAAGGCGCGCCCGGTGCGCCCCGCCGGCATCGATCAGCCCGAACGATGCCGCCACGGTGGTATCGCCGGTGGCTAGCGCGCGGCTGCCGCCGGCCAGCCTGTTGTACTGCCCGCGCAATGTCCCACCGACACTGAACCGGTCGGTCACCCCGTACTTGATCGGGATGGAGGTGCTCCACTGCATCGGCGCCGGGCTGCGCAGGCGCTGGCCATCGCCATCGAAACGGGCCGCCGAGCGGCTGGAGACGACATAGGGTTCGATGTTGAGAGCACCCTTCGGCAACGGGGGCCCCGGCGTCGCCAGCGGACCGATGAAATGCGGGACATCCTGCACGCCGGCCGCCTGCGCGCAGGCAGCCATCGACGATAGCAGGGCAATGGCCAGGCGCATCCCACGGCGGCGGCGTGGCAGGCAAAGACGAAGCACCATGGCGTTCTCCACGAAGAGCAGGCAGATGCCTGTTCGTGGACGCTAGGACGCCGCTGCAGGGCGCCCTATCGGGCAAATCTGAAAAGAAGCCGGCGCGGCCGATGCGTCGCCGCGACGGCCGGGATCGCGTCAGCAGTCGGCGGAGGCAGCGCTGGAGAGCGGCGGCGGCAACTGCGGTTCCACCAGGGCGATCGTGCGCTTCAAGGCACCTCTGCCATTGCTGACCAGCGCGCAGCCTGCGCGTGCCATGTCTTCACGCGCCTGCGCATCGGACAGCAGGTGCTGCAGGTGTTCGCCCACCGACTGCACGTCCTGTCCTATCAGCAGCGCATCGGCTTCGAGCATGCGCCGCGAGATTTCGGCGAAATTATGCAGGTGCGGACCGGTGACGGCCGCGGTCCCCATCGCTGCGGGCTCCAACAGGTTGTGGCCGCCTATGGCCTGCAGGCTGCCGCCCACGAACGCAACCTGGGCACACGCATAGAACGACATCAGCTCACCCAGGGTATCGATCACGAACACATCGCTGTCGGCCTGCGGCCACTGCTGCACGCGACGCGTGGCCACCTGCCAGCCCTGTTCGCGGGCGAGCGCATCGACCCGGGCGAAGCGTTCCGGATGGCGCGGTGCCCACAGCAGCAACAGCTGCGGATGCTGCACGCGCAGGCGCCGGTGCAGGTCGATGATCGCCTGCTCTTCGCCCTCGTGCGTGCTGGCGGCGATCCACACCGGTCGCTTCGCCGGCACGCTGCGATGGAACTGCTCGACGAAAGCCTGCACGTTGGGCGCGGCGATGTCGAACTTCAGGTTGCCCAGGGCCTGCACCTGCGCCGGATCGGCACCCAGCTGGACGAAGCGCGCGGCATCGTCGTCGGACTGCGCTGCTACCAAGGTGACGGTGCGCAGTGCACGCCGGATCAGCGCGGCCAGCAAGCGGTAGCCGCGCAGCGAGCGCGCCGACAGCCGGGCATTGAGGATATACACCGGGATCGCGCGGCTGCGGCAACCGAACAGCATGTTCGGCCACAGCTCGGTCTCCAGGATCAAGGCCAGGCTGGGCTGGAAATGGTTAAGGAAACGCCCGACGCTGCCGGGCACGTCGTACGGTAGATAGACGTGGTCCACGGCATCGCCCCAGATCGCGCGCACGCGCTCCGAGCCGGTCGGGGTGATGGTGGTGACCACCCAGCGGATGTCCGGTCGCAGCGCACGCAGTGCATTGACCAGCGGGGCAGCGGCGTTCACCTCTCCGACCGATACCGCGTGCAGCCAGACACGTGGCTGGCAGCTCGAATCCGGGTAGGAAGCGTAGCGCTCGTCCCAGCGCTGGAAGTACTCCCGCACCCGGAAACCGCGCCAGACCAGGTGGTACACCGTGATGGGCAGCAGCAGGTAGAGCACGGCCGAATAGAGGCCGCGCAGGATCCATTCGACGGGGTCTTTGCGCATGCGGGAAGGATACGGGAGGGCCCGGTGAAAGACACGCGGCCCGCCCATGGGGCCTTGGTAGAATGGGGGCATGTCCGATGCCACCACCGCCCCCCGTCCTTCGCTGCGCGATCCGCGCAACTGGCCCATGTTCGCCGTGATGCTCGGCGCCTTCGCCATCGCCCGGCTGCCATGGATGCTGCAGCGCGCGCTGGGGCGCGGCGTCGGCTGGGTCAGCTGGCGGCTGGCGGGCAGCCGACGCAAGGCGGCGGAGGTCAACCTCAAGCTGTGTTTCCCGGAGAAGGATGATGCATGGCGCCAACGCCTGCTGCGCGACAGCTTCGATGCACTCGGCGTGGGCATTTTCGAGTTCGCCCGCGCCTGGTGGGGAAGCATCGCCACCATCCGCCCGCGCGTGCACGTGGAAGGCGTGGAGCACCTCCACAAGCTGAAGGCCGAAGGTCGTGGCGTGCTGCTGGTTTCAGGCCATTTCATGACCCTGGAAATGTGCGGGCGCCTGCTGTGCGACCACGTCGAGCTGGCCGGCATGTACCGCAAGCACCGCAATCCGGTCTACGAATGGGCAGTGAAGTTCGGCCGGCTGCGCTATGCCACGGCGATGTTCGCCAACGAAGACATCCGCGCCAGCGTGCGGCACCTGAAGAAAGGCGGGTTCCTGTGGTACGCGCCGGACCAGGACATGCGCGGCAAGGACACCGTGTTCGTGCCCTTCTTCGGGCACACCGCCGCCACCATCACCGCCACCCACCAGCTGGCCCGCATGACCGGCTGCGCGGTCGTGCCGTACTTCCATCGCCGCGAAGGCGGCGACTACTACCTGAAGGTCGGCGCACCGCTGGACAACTTCCCGACCCAGAACGTGGAAGCCGATACCGCGCGGGTCAACCAGGCCATCGAACAGATGGTGCGCGAGGCCCCGGACCAGTACCTCTGGATCCACCGCCGCTTCAAGCGCCAACCCGGCGGCCGCAGTTCCTATTACGAGTAGAAACAATCCGCGTCCTGCTTCGGGTAGCGCCGACCCATGGTCGGCGGATGGCGCAAAAACGCGGCCCGAGGCTTTCCGCCGACCATGGGTCGGCGTTACCGACAGCCGACATGCGCTGAGCATGTGGAGCGGGTCTAGCCGCTGGAACCCGGCTCGTCACGCGCCAGCAGGCTGCCCGCGAACAACGCCGCCAGCAGTACCGTGACCCCACCCCAGAACGTGGAATGGAACGCCAGGTGGGTATTCAACGGAAACACCGTGACCGCCAGTGCCAGCATCGCCGGCCGCGCCCGCTCACGTGCCGAGGGCGGCGCAAACCGCCATGCCCGCCACGCCTGCGCGGCCGCCGCCAGCCACAACAGCAGGCCGATCACCCCGGTTTCGGCGAGGATTTCCAGCACGATCTGATGGGCGTGCAGCGCCGGTCCCGCACCCCAGACACCGGTGCTTCCGGCCGCCGGATCGCAGCCTGGATAGGCATCGCGGAAGCCACGCGCGCCCACGCCATTGATCGGATGCGCCTGGATCATGCAGCCCGCCGCAGACCATATCCGGCCACGGCCGGACAGCGCCTGCTCGATGCCGTCGTCATCGCCTTCCCAGGCCTGCGCGGTGCGGTCCACGCGCTCACGCAGCTGCGGAACGGTGTAGGTCAGCCCCGCTGCCACCATTACCGCGAACGCGGCCAGCAGCAGTAGCCGGCGTCCGCCCATCCCGCGCCAGCCGCTGTACGCCGCCACCAGCGCGAACGTCACCCAGGACGCACGCGAGCCGGCCAACAGCAGCACCACGCCCACGGCAAGGGTGGCCAGCAGCCAGCCGACACGGCCGAAACGGGCTGCCACGGGCAGCAGCAGGAAGGCCGACAGGCTGGCCAGCACCTGGCCGAATTTGAGGTTGCACGGTCCCAGCGCGCCGCTCAGGCGGTCGGCAAGGGCGGCCTCTTCCGGGCTGCACAGCGGCCGCTGGCTGGCCAGCTGCTTGAGCTGGTCCAGCGACCAGAACCATGGACTCGTGCCGGCAGCCGCCTGCACCAGGGCATCCAGCGTCCACGCTGCGGTGATCACGGCCAGCCCGCCCAGGGTCAACGCGCGCCGGGCTGGCGTGGCCACCGCAATGGCGACCAGCCACATGAAAGGCAGGTAGCGCAGCCCGGCTGCGGTCTTGGTCCAGGCCGCTGAAGGGTCCACTGCATCCAGCGCAGACAGCGCCTGCGGCAGCCAGTAGCCGAGGAACAGGATGCTGGTCAGCGCCCAGGCGGCCGGGCTGAGCAGGCGCGGCTGGCCCTGCAGGCGGCGGGTGACCATGCGCACCGCCGCATAGATCGCGCCCAGCGCCAGCACCCCCTCGGCGATGCCGGGCAACGGCCACAGCGCGACGAAGGCCAGCACCACCCACGGCGCCCAGCGGCCGGCGCGATCATCGATCACGGCGGGCAGCGGGTCAGCCGGCAAGGTCGGCATACAGGCGGAGGGTGTCGCGTTGCATGGCCTGCAGGGTAAACGGGATGCGTGCCGGCAGCGACGGGGGCGCCGCCAGCAGGGCCAGCGCGCGTTCACCCAGTACCTGCATGTCGCCCAGGGCGACGGCGCCGCCGGGCTGCAGCTGGCGCAGCAGTTCGCCCACGCCGCCGTGGTCCCAGCCCAGCACCGGCCGGCCCACGGAAAGGGCCTCCACCACGGTTCGACCAAAAGCTTCGGGCTTGTCGGACAACTGCAGGACCAGGTCACTGGCGGCGTAGGCCTGGGCGATCTTCGAGGTCGGAGCGCTGATGTGCACGGCATCGCCGACCGCCAGTGCCTGCGCCTGCCGGCGCAGTTCCTGTACGTAGGCCTCGCGCCCGGGTTCGTCCGTGCCCAGCATCCACAGCTGCGCCATCACCCCGGCCGCATGCAGGCGTGCCAGCAGCTGCAGGGCGTGGGTGTGGCCTTTCAACCGGGTCCCGCGGCCGGGCAGCAGCAGCACCGGCGCGGTCACTTCCGCCAGCCAGGGGTGGTCCTTTGCCAGCGCCAGCCTGGGGCGTTTGTCATGGCTGCCGACACGCGGGAACTGCGCGGTGTCCACGCCGCGCGGAATCACCTGCAGGCGCGCGGACGGCACCGTTGGGTAGTGCTGCTGGACGAAGCCGCGCACGGTTTCGGACACGCAGATCACCCGCTCGCCGGTGGTCATGACCGCGCTGTAGCGTCCCGGTGAGTTCAGTCCGTGCACGGTGGTCACCCAGTGCGGGCGCTGCGCGGCAGGCAGCGCGCGTACGGCATGCAGGCCCAGCCAGGCCGGCAGCCGCGAGCGCGCATGCACGATGTCCGCGCCGACCTCGGCGAACAGGCGGCGCAGGGTGGGCATGTGGCGCAGGGTCAGCAGCGATTTGCGGCCGATATCCAGGGTGAGATGCTCGGCACCGCTGGCCAGCAACGGCTCGACCAGCCGCCCGCCGGCAGACACCACCAACGCACGGTGGCCGGCCTGGACCAGCGCGGCGGCGATTTCCAGCGTAGAGCGCTCGACACCGCCGGAGTGCAGCGCCGGCAGCAACTGCACCACGGTCAGTCGGCGCATCAGCCCGGCCGCCCGATCAGTCGGCCAGCACGAAGACGGCACCGCAATAGGCGCACTTCGCTTCGCCGTTGGGTTCGTCTTCGATCGGCAGGTACACGCGCGGGTGCGAGTTCCACAGCGCCATCTCCGGCGTCGGGCAGCTCAGCGGCAGGTCGCCGCGGTGCACGGTGTAACGCTTTTCAGCGTTGGCGGGAGCGGTGGCGGTATGGCTCATGGCGGGCATCGTGAATGGGATTGGCAGGCCTGCGATTCTAGCACCCGGCGCGACGCACGTTCGGCGACGCCGGCGGCCCTGGCCGTGGCCGGATGCGAATATTTGGATCGTTCCATATGGCGCGATGCACCAATTTGGATCGAACCAAATGCACTTGTCAGCGCCAACATGCCTGTTGCAGGATGGTCCGCGTTGCTCTGGGAGGAGACCGCAATGCCCCGTAATGCGTCTGACCGTGCGCGCCGCGCGCCGCTGTGCCTCGCGCTGGCTTTCGCCATGCTTCCCGCCGCCCATGCGGCCGCGCTTTCCACCTCGTTCGAGGCCGGTCAAGCGATGCCTGCGGCGGCGGCCAGCGGCGCGCTGAGCCTGCGCGTGGGGGCCGGCCCGGCAGACCCCTACGCGGCCAAGGCCGGCGCGGGCTACAGCGGCCAGCGCGCACTGCAGTACCGCAGCACCGGTGGCACCGCCCGCCAGGTGCTGCTGGCGACCGACCAGCAGATCGACGCCGACACCACCCTGAGCTGGATGGTGCTGCCCGAAATCGTGGACGGCGATACCGTCGCTTCCACGTATGTTTCGCTGGACCTGCTGCTTGACGACGGCCAGCGCGTGTCGGCCAGCGCCGTGCGTGACCAGCACGGGTTCGCGCTGGGTGCCACCGCCCAGGGCGATTCGAAGACGTTGTATCCACAGCAGTGGGCGCACAAGGCCGTGCGCCTGGGCGATGTGCCCGCGTTGCGCGGCCGCCGCGTGGTGGCGGTGGAGCTGGAAGTGGCCAGCGCAGCGGGCAAGCCGGTGTCCGGCTGGATCGACGATGTGCAGCTCGGTGCAGCGCGTTCGGCGGCCCCGTTGCGGCCCTCCGACCGGGTGCTCACCACGCGGGGCACGCAATCCAACGGGCGCTTCTCGCGCGGCAACAACTACCCCGCCACGGCGGTGCCGCATGGCTTCAATTTCTGGACACCGGTGACCGACGCCGGCGTGCTGAACTGGCTGTACCGCTGGAACGAGCACAACGACGCCGACAACCGCCCGCGCCTGCAGGCGCTGTCGCTCAGCCACCAGCCCAGCCCCTGGATGGGCGACCGGCAGACCTTCCAGGTGATGCCATCGTCCAGCCGCGGCGTGCCCGAAGCGGACCGTGCCAAGCGCGCGCTGGCGTTCTCGCATGACCAGGAAAACGCGCGTCCGCATCGTTACGACGTGCGCTTCGACAACGGCATCGCCGCCTCGATCGCACCGACCGACCACGCCGCGCTGTTCCGCTTTGAATTCCCGGCCACCGGCGATGCCAACCTGCTGTTCGACAATGTCGATGCACGCGGCGGGCTGACCCTGGACGCTGCCAGCCAGACCCTGTCCGGCTACACCAATACCCGCAGCGGCCTGTCCAACGGCGCCACGCGCATGTACGTGGTGGCGAGTTTCGACCGTCCGTGGCGCAGCAGTGGCACGCTGCAGACCGGGCGCCCGACCGGCTACATCAAGTTCGACACAGGCAGCGATCGCAAGGTCAACATGCGCATCGCCACCTCGCTGATTTCGGTGGAGCAGGCGCGCCACAACCTGGCCCTGGAACTGAGCGCCGACGACGACCTGGAACGTGTCGCCGCCCGCGCGCAGGATGCGTGGGATGCGCGACTGGGTGCCTTCGACATCGGCGATGCCAGCGAGGACCAGAAGACCACGCTGTACTCCAACCTCTACCGGCTCTACCTGTTCCCCAATTCCGGCCACGAGAACGTCGGCACCGCACAGGCGCCGGAGTGGCGCTACGCCAGCCAGGCCAGCGCAGCGGAGGACTCCGATGGCAGCGCGGTGCGCAGTTTCGCACCGATCCGCGATGGCAAGGTCTACGTCAACAACGGCTTCTGGGACACCTTCCGCACCACCTGGCCCGCCTATGCGCTGTTCCGCGCCGAGGATGTCGGCGCGCTGGTACAGGGCTTCCTGGAACAGTACAAGGCCGGCGGCTGGGTCGCGCGCTGGTCATCGCCGGGCTACGCCGACCTGATGGTCGGTACCAGTTCGGACGTTGCCTTCGCAGATGCCTGGCTGAAGGGCGTGCGCGGCTTCGAGATCGATACCGCGTATGCCGCGGCGCTGCGCAATGCCACCGTGGTGCCGCCGGATCGGCATGTCGGCCGCAAGGGCATGGAGCGTTCCCTCTTCACCGGCTTTGCCAGCGCCGACGTGCACGAGGGCATGTCGTGGACGATGGAAGGGGCGCTCAACGATTTCGGCATCGCCAACATGGCGACCCGGCTCGCCGGCGACGCCCGCTCGGCGGCTGAGCGCGAGCGTTACGCCACCGAAGCGGACTACTTCGGCCACCGGGCAGCGGCCTACTCCACCATGTTCGATCCGGCCGCCGGTTTCTTCCAGGGTCGCCGCGAAGATGGCAGCTGGCGCGTGGCTGCCAAGGACTACGACGCACGCGTCTGGGGCCATGACTACACCGAATCCAATGGCTGGACGTTCGCCTTCACCGCCGCCCACGATGGCGAAGGGCTGGCGGCGCTGTACGGTGGGCGCGAGGCGCTCGCCGCCAAGCTGGATACGTTCTTCGCCACGCCGGAAACCGCTGATCCCGCCTTTGCCGGTTCCTACGGCGGGCTGATCCATGAAATGACCGAAGCCCGCGATGTGCGCATGGGCATGTACGCCCACAGCAACCAACCTTCGCACCATATCCCGTGGATGTACCTGTACACCGGCCAGCCGTGGAAGACCCAGAAGCATGTGCGCGAGATCTTGGCGCGCCTGTACGTGGGCAGCGAGATCGGCCAGGGCTACCCGGGTGACGAAGACAACGGCGAGACGTCGGCCTGGTATGTCTTCGCTTCGCTGGGGCTGTATCCGCTACGGATGGGCGCCCCGGAGTATGCGATCGGCTCGCCGTTGTTCCGGCACGCCAAGGTCACCCTGCAGGACGGCGCGGTGCTGACCGTCAATGCGGCGGACAACTCCCCGGCCAACGTCTACGTGCAGTCGTTGAAGGTCAACGGCAAGCCGTGGACGAAGACCTGGCTGCCGCATGACATCGTCGCCGCCGGCGCCACGCTGGACTTCCAGATGGGTCCGCAGCCGTCGCGCTGGGGCACCGGCGAAGGCGATGTACTGCCGTCGCTGACCGCACGCGGCCAGCGCCCTGCCCTGCTGCATGACCTGCTGGCCAAGGGCGCGCAGGCGCGGCTGGAAGACGGTCGTGCACTGGACGCGCTGGTCGATGACAACGCCACGACGGCTGCGCCGCTGGGCGCGAAGGCCACGGTGATGTTCAGCGGCATCGCCGATGGTGCGGCGTCGTTGTATACCCTGACCAGTGGCGAGAACAGCATCCGTGGAGGAGCCTGGACGCTGGAAGCACGCACTCCCGGCGGTCGCTGGACCACGCTGGATACACGCACCGCCGAAGACTTCGCCTGGGCCCGGCAGACCCGTCCGTTCCGCATCGCCAAGCCGGGCCGCTATGCCCAGTACCGCCTGCGCATCGGTGCGCCCGGACGGATGCAACTGGCGGAAGTAGAGCTGCTGGCCGCGGGGACGACACCATGAACCGTGCTTCGCTTTGCCTGCTGCCGGGCGCACTGGCTGCGCTGTGCCTGCTCGCTTCCCCTGCCGCGCGTGCCTTCGAAGCGACGCAGCAGCGCGGCAGCGTGACCCTGCGCTACCAGGACGCACACGATGCGCTGCCTGAGGCCATGCGCCAGCGGATCATCGACACGTTCTTCAAGGCCTACCTGCCGCAGCGCGCCGACTTCCATCCGATGGCACCGACGCAGGCCGCGATCGTGATCGATCCGGCATACGACGGCATTGCCTTTGTCGGCGAGAAGGCCGCGGCGGCGACGATCACGATCAATCCGGCGTGGCTGTCCAAGCACCCTGGCGATACCGACCTGGTGACCCATGAAGCCATGCACATCGTGCAGGGCTACCCGGAGTACGCCAACGAGCGGGTACCAGGCTGGCTGGTGGAAGGCATCGCCGACTATGCGCGCGACCGCTACGGCGTGGACAACGCCGCCGCCGGCTGGGCGCTGCCGGTGGCGGTGAAGGACGGGCAGAATTTCGACACCGGCTACCGGGTAACCGGCGCATTCCTGAAATGGAGCGAGTCGGCCCATCCGGGCCTGGTGAAGGCACTGGATGACGCGCTGCGCAGCGGTCGTTACACCCCGGCACTGTGGCGGGAGCAGACCGGCCACGCCCTGCCGGCCCTGTGGGCGGCGTACGTAAAAGCACGATAAGAACCCACACGCCCGCACCCCATCCGAAGCAGAGCCCCCTTGTTGTTCAAGGGGGCGCGCCGAAGGCGCGGGGATAAGGTGGAATGCGTGGGCAAACCGCTGGCGGTTTGCTCAAGGGGGCGCGCCGAAGGCGCGGGGATAAGGTGGAATGCGTGGGCAAATCGAGCCCGCGAAGAAGGCTTACGCCTTCTTCTCGGCCTCGATTTGCTTGCGGATCTGCGCATCCACCGCAGCGATCGCGGTCATGTTCAGGATCCGGCGCGAGGTCGCGCTGCTGGTCAGGATGTGCGCCGGCTTGGCCACGCCCATCAGGATCGGGCCGATCGCCACGCCGTCGGTGAACACGCGCACCAGGTTGTAGGCGATGTTGGCCGCTTCCAGGTTCGGCAGCACGAACAGATTGGCGCGGCCGCTAAGGGTCGAGCCCGGCAGCAGCTTCTGTCGCAGTGCTTCATCCCACGCGGTATCACCCTGCATCTCGCCGTCCACGTTCAAGCGCGGATTACGCTTGAGCAGCATCTCTCGCACCTGGCGCATCTTCAGCGCGTCCTTCGAATCATGGCTGCCGAAGTTGGAGTGCGACAGCAGTGCCACGTTCGGCTCGATGCCGAACAGCTTCATGCGGTAAGCCGCCTGCAGCGTGGCTTCGGTCAGCTGTTCGGCAGTGGGATCTTCCTGCACGTGGGTGTCCACGAAGAAGAACACGCCCTGCTGGTTGATCACACCGGTCATCGCCGAGGTCGAAGTGACCTTCGATTCCAGCGGCAGCACGCTGCGCACGTAACCGAGCTTCTTGTGGAAGCGGCCGACCACGCCGGTCAGCAGCGCATCGGCTTCACCGCGCGCCACCATCACCGCGGCGATCAGGGTCGGACGCGAGCGCATCAGGTTCTTCGCAGCGGCCACGGTGACGCCACGGCGGCCGGTCAGCGCGTGGTAGTACTGCCAGTATTCGTTGAAGCGCGGGTCATCGTTGATGTTGGTGACCTGGATGTTCTCGCCGATCTTCAGGCGCAGGCCCAAGCGTTCGATGCGCGCCTCGATGACGTCCGGGCGGCCGATCAGGATCGGATGCGCCAGGTCCTCGTCGACCACGTTCTGCACCGCCTGCAGCACCACTTCTTCCTCGCCTTCGGCGTACACCACGCGCTGCTTGTCGGTGCGCGCGCGGTCGTACACCGGCTTCATCATCAAGCTGGTGCGGTAGACGAACTCGGACAGCTTCTGGCGGTAGGCGGCCATGTCGGCGATCGGCCGGGTGGCCACGCCGGAATCCATCGCCGCCTGTGCCACGGCGGCGGACAACTCGACCAGCAGGCGGCGGTCGAACGGGCGCGGAATCAGGTATTCACGGCCGAAGCTGGGGGTGTCACCGCCGTAGGCCGAGCCCATGTCGGTGGCTGCACGCCGTGCCAGCGCGGCGATGGCGCGCACGCAGGCGATCTTCATGTCTTCGTTGATCGCGGTGGCGCCCACGTCCAGCGCGCCGCGGAACAGGTAAGGGAAGCACAGGACGTTGTTGACCTGGTTCGGGTAGTCCGAACGACCGGTGCCGATGATCGCGTCGGTACGGACCGCGCGCACGTCTTCGGGCATGATTTCCGGCGTGGGGTTGGCCAGCGCGAAGATCACCGGATCCGGCGCCATGGTCTTGACCATGTCGGCAGTCAGGATGCCCGGCGCCGACAGACCCAGGAAGATGTCCGCGCCCTCGACGATCTCGGCCAGGGTGCGCTTGTCGGTATCACGCGCGTAGCGCGCCTTTTCCGGATCCAGGTCGGTGCGGCCGGTGTGGATCACGCCGTCGCGGTCGAAGGCCAGGATGTTTTCCGGCTTCAGGCCCAGCTGCACCAGCATGTTGACGCAGGAGATGCCGGCCGCGCCCATGCCCGTGGTCGCCAGCTTCACTTCTTCGATCTTCTTGCCGGTGATCGCCATGGCGTTCAGCACTGCCGCACCGACGATGATCGCCGTGCCGTGCTGGTCATCATGGAACACCGGGATCTTCATCCGCTCGCGCAGCTTGCGCTCGACGATGAAGCACTCCGGCGCCTTGATGTCTTCCAGGTTGATGCCACCGAAGGTCGGCTCCAGCGAGGCGATGATGTCGACCAGTTTGTCCGGATCCAGCTCGTCGATTTCGATGTCGAATACATCGATGCCGGCGAACTTCTGGAACAGCACGCCCTTGCCTTCCATCACCGGCTTGCCGGCCAGCGGGCCGATGTTGCCCAGGCCCAGCACCGCGGTGCCATTGGAAATCACCGCCACCAGGTTGCCGCGGGCGGTGAGCTCGCTGGCCTGCTGCGGGTCGGCCATGATCGCTTCACAGGCGTAGGCAACGCCGGGCGAATAGGCCAACGACAGATCACGCTGGGTCAGCATCGGCTTGGTCGCCGTGACCTTGATCTTGCCCGGCGGCGACATGCGGTGGTAATCGAGGGCGGCCTGTTTGAAATCTTCTTTGGACATCGACGTTGGGCACATGAATGGGCAAGGGGGACAGGGGATCATACCCCCGTTGTACGAGCTGGACCTGTCGCGGGGCTGTCGCGCGCGTGCTGCAGCGCACCAACCCTGCCGGTTCCAGCGAGCTGCCAAGCATCGCGCTGCGCCCCCTACGTGGGTGTGACAACGACTGCCTGGCAGCGCGGAAAAAGCTGCGGGGCCACGTCATTGCTGACGGGCCCCGCATCCTGACGTGGAAGGGTCAGATCTTGGCAGAGGCGAGCGGCAGGGACGCATCGACCGGCGGCGGCAGCTCGCTTTCGCGGCCATCCAGCGCCAGCTTCAGGCGGTCGCGGTCCAGTGCGCCTTCCCAGCGCGAAACCACCACGGTGGCCACCGCGTTGCCGATGAAGTTGGTCAGCGAGCGGCACTCGCTCATGAAGCGGTCCACGCCGAGGATCAGCGCCATGCCGGCCACCGGTACTTCCGGCACCACGGCCAGGGTCGCGGCCAGGGTGATGAAGCCGGCACCGGTGACGCCGGCGGCGCCCTTGGAGCTCAGCATCGCCACCAGCAGCAGGGCGATCTGGTGTCCCAGGCTCAGCTCGGTATTGGTGGCCTGGGCGATGAACAGCGCCGCCAGGGTCATGTAGATGTTGGTGCCGTCCAGGTTGAACGAATAGCCGGTCGGGACGACCAGGCCGACCACCGACTTGCTGCAGCCGGCGCGCTCCATCTTTTCCATCAGCGAGGGCAGCGCGGACTCGGAAGAGGACGTGCCCAGCACCAGCAGCAGTTCGGCCTTCAGGTAGCGCGCCAGCTTGAACACAGAGAAGCCGCAGAGGCGGGCCACCGCGCCCAGGATCACCACCACGAACAGGAAGGCGGTCAGGTAGAACGAGCCGACCAGCCAGGCAAGGTTGATCAGCGAGCCGACGCCGTATTTGCCGATGGTGAAGGCGATGGCGCCGAAGGCACCGATCGGGGCGGCGCGCATCAGGATATGCACCAGCTTGAACACCGGGGCGACCAGCGCCTCCAGGAAGTTCAGCACCGGCTT
Organism: Stenotrophomonas sp. Bg11-02; assembly: GCF_002836635.1. Taxonomy (NCBI): domain Bacteria; kingdom Pseudomonadati; phylum Pseudomonadota; class Gammaproteobacteria; order Lysobacterales; family Lysobacteraceae; genus Stenotrophomonas; species Stenotrophomonas sp. Bg11-02. The sequence continues at coordinate 145,941 of NZ_PJAY01000050.1, read as the reverse complement.
GCCCTTCTCGCCCACCAGCGCCAGCGCGATGCCGAACAGCACCGCCACGAACAGCACCTGCAGGATGTTGCCATCCACGAACGCGCTGACCAGCGTCTTGGGGATGATGTCCATCGCGAAGCCGACCAGGGTGAGCTCGTGCGACTTCTGCACGTAGCTGTTGACCGCGGTCTGGTCCAGGTCGGCCGGGTTGATGTTCATGCCCGCGCCCGGCTGCACCACGTGCGCCACGATCATGCCCACCACCAGTGCCAGCGTGGAGAAGAACATGAAGTAGGCCATCGCCTTGGCGAAGACCCGGCCCACGGTGCGCAGGTGGGTCATGCCGGCGATGCCGGTGACGATGGTCAGGAAGATGACCGGGGCGATGATCATCTTCACCAGGTTGATGAATGCATCACCCAGCGGCTTCATCTTTTCGCCGACCAGCGGCTCGTAGTGGCCAAGGACGGCACCCAGGATGATGGCGACCACCACCTGGAAATACAGCTGGCGATAGAACGGCAGCGGCTTGGTCGGCACCGGGGAAGCGGCGGGAACGTGCATGGCGGGCTCCGGAAGGGACTGATGACGGCAACGCCACGAAGAACAGGTGACGCGGCGTCGGATGGCGCCCTTTGTACGCCGCGCGGACGCATCAGCAGATAACCTATTGGTACTACCCCCCCGGTTCAGGCTGCCCGGAGGGCGTTTCTGCCCCTACACTGCGCCGGTCGCAACGACCCCGCCCCGCCGGGTGATCGTGTAGTTCCACCTTTCCCGAATAGAGATCCGCCGTCCCATGCGAATGACCCCGACCCTGCTTGCCCTGTCCCTGGCCGCCAGCCCGCTGCTGGCCAACGCCGCCGGTTTTGACAACTGGCCGACCAAGGTGTCGTTCGCTGATGGCACCGAGCTGGCCGCCACCGGCAACATCGCCTACGACTGGAACAACTTCTCCGGCGACATCGAAAACGCCGATGCCGTGCGCCGCAAGGAATTCGGCGCCACGCTGAAGAAGAAGGGCGTGTATGACGCCATGGTGTACTACGACTTCCAGTCCGATACCTGGCTGGACGTGTACCTGCGCCTGGAAAGCAAGGCGTTCGTCGGCCAGGACATCGGCAAGTTCCGCTTCGGTTACATGAAGACCCCGTCGGCCTGGATGCGGTGACCAGCTCGCGCGCCGGCAGCTTCATGGAATTCGCGATGCCGGTGCAGGCCTTCTACGCCGGTCGTCGTACCGGCGTGGACTGGATGCTGGAGCGCCCGGCCTACCTGCTGCAGGCCGGCCTGTACGGTGGCAAGGACCTGCAGGGCGACAACCCCGGCACCATGCAGGCGGTGCGTGCGGTGTGGACCCCGGTCAAGGCCGAAGCCAACGTGCTGCACCTGGGCCTGGCGCTGTCGCAGGAAAACCCGCGTGGCTGGCGTGATGGCCGCGACGTGCACCACGAAGCGACCGCGCGTTTCCGCGCGCGTCCGGAGGCCGGCCTGACCGACCTTCGGCTGGTCGATTCCGGTGCGCTGGTCACCGCCGACAAGGTCAACCGCGCCGGTCTGGAAGGCATCTTCATCCGCGGCCCGTTCTCGGTCCAGGCCGAAGCGTTGCAGGCCACCATCACCCGCGAAGGCAAGCCGGATTACACCGGCAACGGCCAGTACGTGATGGGCAGCTGGGTGCTGACCGGCGAATCGCGCGGCTACAGCAGCGGCAGCGTGTCCAACGTCAAGCCGGCGCGTGACTACGGCGCGGTGGAAGTGCTGGCGCGCTACAGCCGGCTGGACCTGGACGACGCCGACGTGCTCGGTGGCCGTGAACACAACTGGACCCTGGGTGCCAATTGGTACCTGACCAGCCACTTCAAGTTCCAGGCCAACTACATCAAGGCCGATGCCAGCCGTCGCGGCGTGCATACCAAGCCGGAAATCTTCGAAGTCCGCGCCCAGATGCATTTCTGAGCCGGGCCGGGTGAGTGAGCGGGTCACCGACCCGCTCTGCCCTTAGACTCTGTCCGCATGTACCGGCTCGGCCGCTACCGCAAGCTGGCCATGACCCTGCTGGTGATGATCGGCGGGACCGCACTGTGCGCGGTATCGGCCGGGCATTTCGCCGGCCAGCGCGCGTTGGCCGGTGAGAGCGCGCAGGTGCGGCGCCAGTTGCAGCTCTACGGACAGGGGCTGCAGCAGCGGATCGACCGCTTCGGCACCCTGCCGCAGGTGATGGCACTGGATCCGGACCTGCTGGCCGCGCTGCGCAGCGCGCCCGATCCCGCCGACCGCCAGCGATTGAACCTGAAGCTGTCCCAGGCCAACCAGGTGACCCGTGCGTCCACCCTGACCCTGGTCGGGCGCGATGGCGTGGCGGTGGCGGCCAGCAACTGGGACCAGCCCTCCACCAACGTCGGCGAAGACTACAGCTACCGGCCGTATTACCTGCAGGCGATGGCGGCCGGCCACGGCCGTTTCTACGGCATCGGCATGACCACCGGCGTGCCCGGTTATTTCCTGTCCCACGCCATCGACGCTGCCGACGGCACCCGCCTGGGCGTGGTGGTGATCAAGATCGAACTGTCCGCGCTGGAACAGGAATGGGTGGCCAGCCCGGACATCGTGCTGGCCAGCGACAACCACGACGTGGTGTTCCTGTCCAACCAGGATCCCTGGCGTTACCGCCTGCTGCGGACGCTGGGCAGGGAAGAGCGCAGCGAGATGCTGGCCAGCCGCCAGTACGCAGACCGCGCGCTGCAGCCGCTGCGCGCGCGCACCGAGCGGGTGCTGGATGACGGTGGCCGGATCGTGCGCATGGCCGATCCGGCAATGCCCCGCGCGCTGCTGTGGCAGACCATCGACCTGCCCGAAGAAAACTGGCACCTGCACCTGCTGCACGATGCCAGCGCGGCCGGCGCGGTGGCCCGCAGTGCAGCCATTGGCGGCGGTGCGGCATGGTTGGCGCTGGGTTTCCTGGTGCTGTTCGTGCAGCAGCGGCGACGCCTTTCGGCGCATCGCCAGCGCAGCCGGCGCGAACTGGAAATCCTGCTCAAGCAGCATGCCCAGGAACTGCGCAGCGCGCAGGATGGCCTGCTGCAGGCCGCCCAGGATGCCGACCGCGGGCTGAGCCGCAGCCTGGAACACCTGCCGCAGGGCGTGGTGATCATCGACAGCCAGCAGCAGCTGGTCGCCTGGAATTCGCGCTACCTGGAGCTGTTCCGCTTCCCGCCGGGACTGGTGCAGGTGGGACGGCCGATCGAGGAGATTTTCCGCTTCAACGCGCGTCGCGGCCTGCTCGGGCCAGGGCCCGTCGACGAAGCCATCGAACGCCGCCTCAACCACCTGCGCAGCGGCCGCCCGCACATGCGCGAAAGCGAGAAAGACGACGGCACCGTGCTGGAGATCCGCGGCAACCCGCTGCCCGACGGCGGCTTCGTCACCAGCTATGCCGATATCACCAGCTACAAGAACGCCGCGCGCGAGCTGCGTTCGCTGGCCGATGCGCTGGAACACCGCGTGGCCGAGCGCACCCACGACCTGGACGAGGCGCGGCGCGAGGCCGAGCAGGCCAACCGCTACAAGACCCGCTTCGTCGCCTCGGCCGTGCACGACCTGCTGCAGCCGCTGAATGCCGCGCGCATGTTCGTGTCGGTGCTGCGCGGCAAGCTGGCCGATGACGAACAGCAACAGACCGCCGACCACATCGAAGCGGCGCTGTCGGCACAGGATGCGATCCTGGTCAGCCTGCTGGACATCTCCCGGCTGGAATCGGGCAGCCTGCAGACGCGGGTGCGGGCTTTCGCGCTGAACCCGCTGCTGGAGACGCTGGCCCGCGAGTTCGGCATCGCCGCCGAAGGCCGTGGACTGCAGTTGCACTGGGTCGCCACCGGCGCCGTAGTGGTCAGCGACGAGGCCCTGCTGCGGCGCATCCTGCAGAATTTCCTGTCCAATGCGCTGCGCTATACCCAGCGTGGCCGCGTGCTGCTGGGCTGCCGCCGCGAAGGCAGCCGCCTGTGGATCCAGGTCCACGACCAGGGCCCGGGCATCCCGGAAAGCCTGCACAAGGAAATCTTCGAAGAATTCCGCCGCCTGCATGATGGCCAGGAACGCGGCACCGGACTGGGCCTGGCGATCGTCGAACGCATCGGGCGCCTGCTGGGGCATCCGATCCGGCTGCGCTCGGTGCTGGGCAGCGGCACGATGTTTGAAGTGGCCGTGCCACTGGGCCGGGCGGATGAGGTGGTGGCCTCGGTGATGGTGCACGCGCCGGTGGTGGTGGAGACCACGGCAGACAGTCCACTGCGTGGACGCCGGGTATGGGCCATCGATGACGATGCGCATGTCAGCGCTGCCACGCGTGCCCTGCTGGAAAAATGGGGCTGCGATGTCGAGCAGTCCGAAGGCCCCCAGGCCGCGCTGGATGCTGCCCACGCCGGGCACGCACCGGAGCTGTTGCTGCTGGACGTACGCATGGGCGAGTTCCATGGGCCGACGCTGTATGAGGCGCTGTGCGAACGCTGGCAGGCGCGGCCGCCGGTGGTGCTGGTCACCGCCGAAGGCGATGACGCGCTCAGGGCGCTGGCCGCTGGCAACGGCTGGGGCTTCCTGGCCAAACCGGTGCGCCCGCCCGCGCTGCGTGCGCTGATGACCCAGTTGCTGCTGCGCCACCGCAGGTAGCACCCGTCAAAGGGGTAGCGCCGACCCAGGGTCGGCGAGCGCAGCGGCGCAGCCCTGTCCTGCCTTACACCAGTCCGGCGTCCCCTTCCGGCTCAAGCGCCTTCACCAGCACCGCGGCCTGCGTGCGGCTGTGGCACTCCAGCTTTTTTAGGATGGCGGTGACATGCACCTTCACCGTGTTCTCGGCAAGCCCCAGCGTGTAGGCAATCTGTTTGTTCAGCAGCCCATCGGCCAGGCACAGCAGCACGCGGAACTGCTGCGGCGTGAGCTGCGCAAGGCGGCTGGCCAGCAGTGCATCGGCGTCGGATCGCTCGGCCGCCATCGCAGGGAACCACAGCCCCCCATCGAGCACGGCCGCCACCGCCTCGCCGATGGTCTCCGGCGGCACCGATTTGGGGATGAAACCGGCGGCGCCGAACTGCTGCGCGCGGCGGATGACGCGCGGGTGGTCATTGGAAGAAAGGATCACCACCGGGATGTCCGGATGCGCGCCACGCACGTGCAGCAGCGCTGAAAACCCGTGCGCGCCGGGCATGGTCAGGTCCAGCAGCACCAGGTCCACGTCGGGGTGCTGGTCCAGCGCCTGCTCCAGCGCTTCGGCGCTGGCGACTTCGCGCACGTTGACCTGCGGCAGGCCCTGCCGCAGCGAATGGACCACGGCAGCGCGCAGCAGGGGATGGTCGTCGGCAACCAGCAGGTTCAGTTCGCTCATGCGCGCATTGTAGAGCCGACTTCAGTCGGCTGCGGCTGCCGGGCCACGCTGCCCTTGCATCGATGCCGGCTGGCGCGCCGGACGCATGCTGCTGTTCCATGCGTCCAGGAATTGCCGCCGCTTCAATGCATCGAGGTAGACCAGCAATCCAGGCCCGAGCTGGATCGGCCGCAGGTTGCGCTCCGGGCTGCCGTTGCGGCCCGCGCCGCCCCGCACGATGGGCATCAGCCGGGCTTCGCGGGACAGCACCTGCTGGCCGCGCGGGGACAGCAGATAGTCCAGGAAGCGCCGTGCCTCGACACTGTTGCGCGCGTTGCGCGGAATCAGCGCGGTGCGCAGCATCACCAGGGTGTAATCCTGCGGTTCGACGATGCCCAGCGGCTCGCCGTCATCGATGCGCGCCTGCGCGTAGGAGCCGAGCACGTTGTAGACCAGCGACAGCTCGCCGCTGCTGACCTTGTCCAGCAGCACGCCGGTACGCTCCTCCAGCAGCACCTGGTTGTCGCCGAGCGCACCCAGCAGCGCGCCGGCCATGCTGCCGCGCTGCGCATCCTGCGTGGCCAGCAGGTAGCCCACGCTGCTGCGGTTGATGTCATAGGTGCCGACCCGCCCACGCAGCGGCGCATCCGGCGCGCGCAACAGGTCCAGCAGTTGTCGCCGCGTCCGCGGCACGCGCGCGGCAGGCAGCGTGCGGGTGTTGTAGACCATCGCCACCGGCTCGTAGCTGATGCCGAAGGCCTCGCTGCGCCACTGCGCCCACGCCGGCAGCGCCTCGGTCTGTGGCGAGCGGTGCGCCAATGCATGCCCGTCGTTGACCAGCTTGGCCTGCAGGTCCATGCCACTGGAAATCAGCAGGTCGGCCGAGGCGGCCCCCTTCCGTTGGCGAAGGAAGCGCGCATGCAGGTCCTGGGTGATGATGTCTTCGTACACCACTTCCGTTCCCGGATGCAGGCGCTGGTAGTCGGCGATCACCACGGCGAATACTTCGATGTCGGTCGAGCCATGGATGCGCAGGTGCGCGTTGGCCGGGCCGGTGGCGGCGAAACGCTGCACGTCGCCGGGTGCGGCAGCGGCGTCCTGCATGGACAGCAGCAGGGCGAAAAGGGCAGACAGTCGGATCATGCAGGACTCCGGGGCAGCACGATGGTGGCCACCAGGCCCCCTTCGCGACGGTTGGAAAGATCGATCCGCCCACCGTGCGCATCCACCACGCGCTTGACGATGGCAAGCCCCAGCCCGGCCCCGCCGGCAGCGGCACCTTCGCCACGCGCGAAGCGCTCGAATACCCGTTCGGCATCGCCCGGGGCGATGCCCGGACCGTGGTCGGCGACGGTCAGCACGGCCTTGTCGCCATCAATGGTCAACGCCACCTGCAACGGGGCCGCCGCGCTGTACTTGATGGCGTTGTCGATCAGGTTCTTGATCGCTTCGCGCAGCAGCAGCGCGTCGCCCTGCACCCACACCGGCCCGGTGCTCATTGCAAGGTGCACGCGTGGGATCGGCTCGACCTGCGGCACGGCCTCGTGCAGCGCCTGGTGGACCGCTTCGGCAAGGTCGACCGGTGCATAGCGCTGCAGGTTGGCGCGATGGATCACGCTGGCGTCGCTGAGCAGCTGGTTGAGCAGCCGGCTCATGTGGCTGGCGTTGCGTTCGATCGCCAGCAGGCTGCGCCGCATGTCCTCGGGCTCTTCGTCATCCAGCGCCAGCTGCGCCTGCGCGCGCAGCGCCGCCAGCGGCGTGCGCATCTGGTGCGCGGCCTCGGCCATGAACGAACGCAGGGTTTCATTGCTGGTCGACAGCCGGCCCATGAAGCGGTTGAGCGCGGCGACCATCTGGTCCATCTCGCGAGGCACGTGCGCGTCCAGCGGACGCAGGTCCGATGGTTCTCGCCGCGACAGCTCGCGTTCCACCCGCACCAGCGGACGGAAGGCACGGTGTACGCCGACACCGACCAGCGCCAGCGACAACAAAGACAGCACGGTGATGGCCAGCAGCGCGCGGTTCACCATCTCCTGCGCGAGCGCTTCGCGCGCACGCCGGGTCTGCCCGACCTGCACCTGTACCTCGCCCTGCGCCGAGGGCGATGACAGGTTGCGCGCCACGACCACGAAACGCACGGTTTCCCCGCTGTAGGATGCATCGAACAAAGCCGGAGCGTCGCCGGATGGCTTCGCACTGCGCGGCGCGGACGGCAGGTCCCCATAGCCGGTGATCAGCATGCCGCGGCTGTCGGCCACGCGGTAGAACACCCGGTCCTGCGGTGCCATCGCCAGCAGGTCCAGCGCGGCATAGGGCAGGTCGACCTGCCACTGTCCGTCGACCAGCGCCACCGAATCGGCGATGGACAGCGCCGAAGACACCAGGAGGTGGTCGTAGGAACGGTTCGCCGCGCGTTGGCCGTAATCCCGTGCGGCGAACAACAGCGCCACGGCGAACACCGCCAGCAGCGCGCCCAGGTACAGGGTCAGGGTCCGCCGCAGCGACGCCGGCCGCTGCCGCTCACGCGGGCGCATCGCTACCCCCGTCGTTCGCGTCCACCGCTTCCAGCATGTACCCCACGCCGCGTACGGTGACGATGCGCAGCGGCGCGGAAGCCAGCTTGCGGCGCAGCCGACCGACATACAGTTCGATGGCATTCGGCCCGGCTTCGTCGTCGAAACCGAACAGCCCATTGCCGATTTCGTCCTTGCCGACCACCTGTCCCAGCCGGCCGACCAATATCTCCAGCAGGCGGAATTCGCGGTTGGGCAGTTCGATCAGTTCGCCGTCCACGCTGACGCGGTGTGCGGCGTTGTCGAACTGGAACCCGCCGATCTGCACCAGTTCGCTGGCCTGGCCGCGCGCGCGTCGCAGCAGCACGCGGCAGCGCGCTTCGAATTCGCGGAAATCAAACGGCTTGCCGAGGTAGTCATCGGCACCCACGTCCAGCGCCTGCACGCGGTCTTCGATGCCGTCGCGAGCGGTGAGCATCAGTACCGGGGTGCTGTCACCGCGTTCGCGCATGCCAGCCAGCACGCGCAGGCCGTCCAGCTTGGGCAGGCCGATGTCCAGCACCACCAGGTCGAACCTCTGGTAGCGCAGGACGCTGGCGGCGGCCAGTCCATCGGACTGCCAGTCCACGGCGTGGCCGTTGCGGCGCATGCGGCGGATGATGGCATCGGCGAGGTCCGGGTTGTCTTCGACCAGCAGCAGGCGCATGCGGTTGTCGGGTACGGGGGAATGGAGATGCTAACGCACGGGGGGTGGGTCGAACGGGTGATACCCCCTCGCGGCTGGCTTTGGAGCTGAGGCCATGGGTGTGCGACGGGTGGGTGGGGTTGGCAGGACACGCCGTGAACCCGTCCTTGGGGGCTCGCTGTTGCCCTCCATGGCAACAGACGGTCCTGCCAACCCCACCCACCCGTCGCCCTGACAGGTTCCGGTGGCCGGCAGCCGCGTTGAACAAAGAAGAGCGGTAGCGACGGCCCGCAGGGTGCCGGGCAGGATGCCCGGCATCGCCATGCTCGGCTGGCGGATCGGCTGGCGGAATCGCGGGGGTTTCGCTGCGCTGCACAAACCGCTGACAGGTGAATGACAGCTTGCTGGGTCGAGACTGCGGCCTCGCATCCGTTCCGGGTGCCCACGTTGGCCGCGCGCCGGGCGCGCACCTGGGAGGGTTTGTGGAAGTATTTTCTGTTCGTTGGTCGAACATGGGGTCGTGCGCGGTGGCTGCCTGCGCCGTGTTTGCTGCTGCGCCGGTCTTTGCCGCCGACGATGAGCGGCCGGTCACCGCCGAGATCGGTGGCCGCCTGCACCTGGATTTCGCCAGCTTCGACAACGACGGACGCGGCACGCCGAACAAGGATGACACCGAGGTGCGGCGTGCGTGGCTTGACGTATCCGGCAAGCTTTTCGTGGTCGACTACAAGATGGAAGCCGACTTCTCCGGCGACCGCGTTGAAGCCAAGGATGTGTACCTGAGCCGCAGCTTCGGCGATGCCGGCCGGCTCACCGTCGGTCAATTCAAGCAGTACTTCTCATTGGATGACCGCACCGGTTCCAACTACGGCAGCTTCCTGGAACGCGGCAACGCGGGCACCTCGCTGGCGCCGCTGTACCGGCTGAGCGCTTCCTGGCAGGCCGATCCGGGCGACTTCACCTGGGCGGCCAGCCTGTACAGCCTGGAAAGCATCGATGCCTGGCAGGTCAAGGGTCGCGCCGCCGGTGGCCGTGCCACGTGGGCGCCGAGTCCCGCTGCCGGCGACGTGCTGCACCTTGGCATCTCGGCGGCACGCGAGCTGTATGACAACCCCGGCGCCAGCGGTGCCCCGGGGTTGCGCATCCGTCCGCGCCCCGCCGGCCACCTGTCCGATGAGAGCCGCCTGACCCTGGTCGATTTCTCCGCAGGCCGCGATACCGACGTGGACAAGTGGTCGCTGGAGTACGCACAGGTGCGTGGGCCGTGGTCCTGGCAGGGCGAGTTCAGCGGCGCCACGTTCGACGATGGCCTGCAGCGCGGCAAGGTGCTGGCCGGCTACGGCATGCTGAGCTGGTTCGTGACCGGCGAATCGCGCGGCTACGATCGCAGGACCGGTCGCTTCGCCCGCATCAAGGACATCCACCACAGGGCCGGCGCCGTCGAACTGGCGCTGCGCTACGACCAGATGCGCGGTGACCAGCACCTGGTCGGCCTGCCGGACCTGCGCGAGGGCAGCACCGAGGCCTGGACACTTGCTGGCAACTGGTACCTGCGCGACAACCTGCGCTTCATGCTCAACCTGATCGAAAGCCGCAACCGCGACCGCCTGGCCGACGTCACCGTCGACCGCACGCGCGCGGTCACCGGCCGTCTCCAGTTCGATTTCTGACGCTCCCCGCTCTCCCCTCCCCCTTCCGCACTAACCCGCAAGGAGTCCGCAGATGATGCTCAGCATCCTCGGCTTTGGCATGGTCATTACGTTCATGTACTTGATCATGAGCAAGCGACTGTCGCCGCTGGTCGCCCTGATCACCATCCCGATCATCTTCGCGCTGCTGGGCGGCTTCGGCGCCGGCATCGATGAAATGATGCTCGACGGTATCAAGAAGATCGCGCCCACCGGCGTCATGCTGATGTTCGCCATCCTGTACTTCGGGGTGATGATCGATGCCGGCCTCTTCGATCCGCTGGTACGGATCATCCTCAACGTGGTCAAGGGTGATCCGCTGAAGATCGTCATGGGCACCGCCGTGCTGGCGATGCTGATCTCGCTGGATGGCGATGGCTCCACGACGTACATGATCACGGTCTCAGCGATGCTGCCGCTCTACCGGCGGCTGGGCATGAATGCCTTGAACATGACCTGCGTGACCATCCTGGCGGGCGGTGTCATGAACCTCACCCCGTGGGGCGGACCGACCGCGCGTGCGGCCACCGCGTTGCACGTCGACCCGGCCGACGTGTTCGTGCCATTGATTCCCTCCATGGTGATCGCCTGCGCCGGCATCCTGCTGCTGGCGTGGTACCTGGGCATGAAGGAGCGCCGTCGCCTGGGCGTGGTGACCCTGCCGCAGGGCGGCTCGTGGATGGACTCCAGCGTGTCCGACGACGGCGATGCGCTGCCGACCGTCGAAGATGCCGAAGACATCAAGCGTCCCAAGCTGCTGTGGGTCAACTTCGGCCTGACCGCTGCGCTGATGGCCGCGCTGATCATGGGCCTGCTGCCGATGCCGATCCTGTTCATGGTGGGCTTCGCCATTGCGCTGGTGATCAACTACCCGAACCTTGCCGAGCAGCGCCGTCGCGTGGTCAACCATGCCGGCAACGTGCTGTCGGTGGTCTCGCTGATCTTCGCCGCTGGCATCTTCACCGGCATCCTCAACAACACCGGCATGGTCGAAGCGATGTCGCACAGCTTCCTGGCGATCATCCCGGAAAGCTGGGGCCCCTACCTGGCGGTGATCACCGCGCTGGCCTCGATGCCGTTCACCTTCTTCATGTCCAACGATGCCTTCTACTTCGGCGTGCTTCCGATCCTGTCCGAGGCCGCCGGCAACTACGGCATCACGCCGGTGGAAATGGCCCGCGCTTCGCTGGCAGGCCAGCCGGTGCACCTGCTCAGCCCGCTGGTGCCCTCGACCTACCTGCTGGTCGGACTGGCCAAGGTGGAGTTCGCCGACCACCAGAAGTTCACCCTGAAATGGGCGGTGATGATCTCCCTGCTGCTGATGGCCGGCAGCCTGCTGTTCGCGCTGTACCCGCTGGCCGCCTGATGCGGCCCTGCTACATCACCAGGAGAACCCGATGACCCTTCGCATTGCATACGTAACCAGTGGCATGGGCAGTGTCGGCACTGCGATCTGCCAGACCCTGGCGCGCTCGGGCCACACGGTGGTGGCCGGCTGTGCGCCGAACTCACCGCGCAAGGCCGGCTGGCTGCGCGAGCAGCGTGACCTCGGCTTCGACTTCATCGCCTCCGAAGGCAATGCAACCGATTGGAGCTCCACCGCGTCCGCCTTCACCAAGGTGCGCGCCGAAGTCGGCGAGGTCGGTGTACTGGTCAACAATTCCGGCGGCAGCCGCGATGTGCTGTTCCGCCAGATGAGCGCCGATGACTGGAATGCGGTGATGGCGTCCAACCTCAACTCGCTGTTCAACATCACCAAGCAAGTGGTCGACGGCATGGCCACGCGCGGCTGGGGACGCATCATCAACATCGGTTCGGTCAGCGCGCACAAGGGCCAGATCGGCCAGGTCAACTTCGCCACGGCGAAGGCGGCGATGCACGGTTTCAGCCGCGCGCTGGCCGCGGAGGTCGCCGCCCGTGGGGTCACGGTCAACACCATCTCACCGGGTTACATCGCCAGCCAGGCGATCAGCAGCTTCCCGCCGGACGTGCTGGACCGGCTGGCCGCCTCGGTGCCTATCCGTCGTCTCGGCAAGCCGGAAGAAGTGGCCGCGCTGTGCGGCTGGCTGGCATCGGATGAAGCGGCGTACGTGACCGGTGCGGACCATGCGGTCAACGGCGGTCTGTACATGGGGTGATGCAGCCGGGCGGATCCGGTGGCTGGCGCTGGGCTCGCCGTCCCTCGGTGGTGACGGCCGCTGGCTGTCTGCTCCTGCTGTCGGTGGGTGACGACCGTTGGTCGTCACGACCTTGCCCTGCCGCTGCGCTCGCCGAGCATGGCTCGGCGCTACTCTTGCGTGCGGCGCGGTCCTTCGGCATAAAGCGAACGCCGTCGCAGTTGCACGCATTCTACGCTTCACCGTCAAAAAGCCGTCATTTCCGCTTCGCATAGTGGTTGGTGACCTGCAGCCCGCAGGCCTTTCCCCTCATGCAACGGAACGACATGCAGACCCGACACCTGACGATTGCCGTGGCGATCGCGCTTTGCGCCGCCAACGCCCACGCCGCCGGCGAATCCAACGCCGATACCGCCGTCACGGCGCAGACGCTGGATGCCGTGTCGGTGATCGGCCAGGGTGAAACCCGCCAGGTGCAGCGCATCACCCCCGTGGACAAGCAGGTCCTGCCGCCCGGCACCAGCGGGCAGAAGATCCTCGATCGCCTGCCCGGCGTTTCCGTGCAATCCAATGATGCCTTCGGTGCCAACGAGGAATCGCAGACCATCAGCCTGCGCGGCTTCGACAAGAGTCGCCTCGGCTATACGCTCGATGGCATCCCGCTGGGTGACAACAGCTACGGCAACTACAACGGACTGAGCATTGCGCGCGCCTTGATCGCCGAGAACCTGGCCGGTGCCGAGCTGTCGCAGGGCATCGGGTCGCTGGGCGTGGCGTCCACCAGCAACCTTGGTGGTGCGATCCAGTACTTCTCGATGGACCCGTCCACTGAATTCGGCGGGCGTGCCAGTATTACCGCAGGCGATGACAACCAGCGCCGTGGTTACCTGCGCGTAGACACCGGGGACATCAACGGGTTTTCCGCCTATGTATCCGGCGTGCACCAGGACGCGGACATGTGGGCGGCGCCGTATCAGAACCAGACGACGCGACAGTTCAACGCCAAGGCCGTCTGGCATGTGGGGGACAACCGTTTCGGTGCGTTCGCCGCGACCTCGCGCGCCAGCCAGGCGAACTATGCCTACCTGTCCAAGAGCATGCTCGAACGCGGCCTGGGTTACGACTGGAACATCTATGCACCCGACTGGGAGCGGGCCGTCGCCGCAGCCTACTGCGCGCCGGCTACGCGTGATCCGGCACGCTGTGCGTTCAGCGGCGGCGTCAACAGCATCGACGATGCGTACTACCAGAGCCGTGCGCTTCGCGATGACAACCTGTATTCGCTGGACGCCGATCTGAAGCTCGGCGAAAGCGCAGGGCTGAAACTGCTGGCCTACCATCACGACAACCGCGGCCAGGGCCACTGGTGGGCACCGGGCCAGCCCTCTCATCCGGGCACCGACCGCGAGATTCCGATCTCGATCCGCAGCACCAACTACACCATCAACCGCCAGGGCCTGACTGCAGCGTTGACCTGGAACCTGGGTATCCACGAACTGGAAGCCGGGCTCTGGTACGAGAAGAACGACCATAACGTAGAGCGCAATTTCTACTACATCGACGGCCCGTTCCTGGACGACACCTACCTCAACCATCCGGACCGCCGCCTGTTCGACCAGGACTTCGATATCCGTACCCGTCAGTTCTATGTGCAGGACCGCATGCGCTTCATGGACGACCGGATGACAGTGGACGTGGGCATCAAGAGCCCCAACACCCGGATGACCGCCAACGCCAGGCCGGGCACCGAATCGAGCTATGCCTCCGGCACGTTGACCGCCAAGGAATCGGTGCTGCCGCAGGCCGGCATCAGCTTCAAGCTGAGTTCCCGCCAGGAAGTGTTCGCCTCGTATGCCGAAAACATCGCCGCCTTCGTCGGTGGCGGCAGTGGCGGCCCCCTGCAGGTATCGCCGGAGTCCTTCCCTGCCAGCGTGGATGACCTGGAGCCGGAAAAGTCGCGCACGTTCGAAGCCGGTTTCCGTCGCTTCGGCGACAAGTACCAGGCCTCGCTGGCGGCCTACCACGTGATGTTCGACAACCGCCTGCTGTCGCTCAACCCCTGTACCAGCATCGAAGTGGGCACGCGGCCGGAATGCATCACCCGCTTCATCAATGTGGGCTCGGTGAAGAGCCAGGGCGCCGAACTGACCCTCATCCTCAAGCCGGTCGACGGGCTGCAGTGGTACAACGCGCTGTCGTGGAACAAGACCACCTACGAGGACGACTACACCTCCGGTGGTGCGATCGTACCGGTGGCGGGAAAGATCACCGTCGATACGCCGCAGCGCATGGCGTCCAGCGAACTGAGCTGGAACCGCGACGGCTTCTTCGCCAGCGTGCGCGCCAAGTACACCGGCAAGCGCTATTACACCTATACCAATGACCAGTCGGTACCGGGCGTGACCACTTTCGATGCAGGCCTCGGCTATTCCTTCGGCCCGGGCATGGGCCTGCGCGACATCAAGGTATCGCTCAACGCCACCAACCTGACCAACAAGCGCTACGCAGGGCAGTTGAGTTCGTTCGCGCCGACCGATCCGACCGGGACCCGTTATGCGATCCACGCCAGCGCACCGCGGCAGGTGTTCATGACGGTGGGGGTTGATTTTTAGTCTTAGGCGGGGCGCGTTGGGTCATGGGTTGAGGCGAGGGAGGGTAATGCGCGGGACACGCCGTGAATCCGTCCTTGGAGGCTGCGTCGCCGCTTGCTCGTGTGCGCTGTCCTGCGCACACGGCAAGACCGGGGTTGGGCTCCTGCCCAACCCGTCGGGCGCATGCGCCCGACCCATGCGGCTCAGCGTCCCGCGCATCACCCTCCCCCGCCTCCGGACAGTGCGCTGCCGCCGCCGGGTTGGGGAGGAGAAGAGCAGAAGCAGAAGCAGAAGCAGAAGCAGAAGCCGCCGAGCATGGCTCGGCGCTACCGCTTTTTCTTTTTCTTTTACGTGGCGGGCGGCCACCGGAATCTGTCCGGGCGGCGGGCGGTGGGGCTGGGCGGGGGCGTTGAGCGCCATGGATGGCGCGAAACGAGGCCCGCAGGATGCGGCTTCTGCCGTCCCCCGACCAGCCCCACCGCCCGGCGCCAAACCAGCAGCTCCAAATGCCACCCGCCACGAGGGGGTCCAACCCGTTCGACCGGGTCACTCCGGTGACAACTGATCCATCCGTATCCGATTGGCGAACAACGAAAACGCCAGCATCCCCGCCAGCCCATTGGCCCGGCTCACCCAGTGCGGCAGCCAGCGCGGCGGCTGCAGTATCCCCGCCTCGAACAACGGCGCGAAGGTGATCGCATCGGTCAGCGTCATCTTGCCGGCGAACAACCAACGGCATACCTGCAGGCGGTCTTCGGCCAACATGTGGCGGAAGAACGTATGCACCGATACCAGTCCACGCAGGTAAACCGTGTCCTTGGTGAAAGCCATGCCGCCGCTGGGCGGAACGCCGCGAAACACGCGCTGGGCTGAAGCGAAGCTCTCCTCGAGGTTCTGCCCGGCATCGCAGAAATAGCGGAACACCTCGATGAAGTCCGCCCCCTCGCGGGCCATCGCAATGGCTTCGGTGCGCAGGCTGATGCGTTTCAGCCGCTCGATGTCGATGCTGCCGGTGATCTGCTCGGCGAAGGTGGCCAAGCCTTCCTGGGTGGCGGTGACGCGCGGGGATGACAATGCCAGGCTCGGCAGGACATGCTGCTCCCGGCCGTTCAACGCCGTCAGCGAGTGCACCAGCGCTTCGTGGTGGAACAGCTGTGCGCGATCGTACGCACTGAAGCGGGCGCTGGTGCGCAGGCGGATGCGGGTCGGCCCGGCGGCTGCCTTGGACACCAGCCCGGGGTCCAGTTGCACCTGGATGATGCGGGATTCGAAGAACGCGTCCAGGTCACTCTGCAACTGCAGCTGCAGCGCGGTAGCCGAGACCGGGACCTGCTCTTCCGGGGCCAGCAGCTCGTGGTCCAGTTCGGCGGCGATCTGGATGAAATGACGCGCGGCGTCGCGCGTGCTGGGCCCGTTGCCGGGCAGCGGCTGCTCGGGCGAACCGAACAACTGCACTGAACACGCATCCACCGCGGCGGTGCCCAACCCTTCCAGCAACTGCGCGGCCAGGTCCCAGCTCTGCGCGGACTGCTGCACGTAACGGCCCAGCGGATGGTCGGCATCGCATTCGGCGGTCAGCGCCGCCAACGCGCGCCGCGCATCGCTGAAATCCAGCTTGGGGTAATCCACCTGGGGCAGCCGCGGCTGGCCACTGGCCACGCTGGCCAGGAACGGGGACTGCAGGGCCGCCGGCCAACTGGTCAGTCCCAGCAGCCGGATGCCGCCTACGGCCTCGACCAGCCGCGCATCCAGCGCGGCATGGTGGGCCACTTCATGGTCTAGCGTCGCGCCTGGATCCATGGGTCAACTATAGCCTGAGGCGGTAACGGCGTGACGACCAACGGTCGTCACCCACAAGATGGTCGTCAGCCACAAGATGGTTGTCACCCACAACGACGGCCAGCGGCCGTCACTATCGGCGGCGCGGCGCCTTGCCTGCGCCACGACGGGCCGCGGTGCGGCGTTCCTGCGCCGTCTCAGCCTGGCGTACCGCCAGCTTTGCCGCTGCGGCAGCGACTTCTTCCTTCAGCTTGAAGTAGTTCAACACGCGGGTTTCTTCGATGTCGCCCTCTTCGATCGCCGCACGGACCGCACACCCCGGTTCCTGCTGGTGCAGGCAATTGCGGAACCGGCACTGTGCCGCCAGCGCTTCGATATCGGCGAAGCCGCCTTCGGCCAGCGTCTCTTCGCCGGTCGGCTTCAGTTCGCGCATGCCGGGCGTGTCGATCAGGCAGGCACCCATCGGCAACGGCATCAGCGCGCGATGCGTGGTGGTGTGGCGGCCGCGCGAATCGTTGGAGCGCACCGTGTTGGTCTTCATCCGCTGCTCGCCGAGCAGGGTATTGGTCAGGGTCGACTTGCCCGCACCCGAAGAGCCCACCAGCACCACCGTATGCCCCGCGCCCAGCCACGGATGCAGGGTCGCCACGCTGGCCGGATCCAGCCCGTTGACCGCCCGCAGCGCGATGCCCTGCGCCTTCAATTCTTCCAGCACCGCCAGCGCGTCTTCGGTGTACTCGGTCTGGTCGGCCTTGGTCAGCACCACCACCGGCTCGGCGCCGCCGCCGCCCACCAGCAGCAGGTAACGCTCGATCCGCCGCGGATTGAAATCGGCATCCAGGCCGCAGACGATGAACACCGTATCGACGTTGGCCGCGATCACCTGCTGGTGGTAATGCTCCCCCGCCGCGCCACGCTTGATCGCGGTGCGCCGCGGCAGCAGCGCGACGATGCGCACGCCCTCCAGCAGCACCCAATCGCCCACCGCGGGGCGCTCATGGCTGGGAAAGCGCGGACGCTGCCATTCCGGCAGGGATTCGGCCTTGATCGACGCGTCCGGGCCATCGGCGACCACGTAATGGGTGCGATGCTGCTCGATCACCCGCGCAGGCCGCGCCTGTGGATGGGTCGCCATCGCGGCCTGCCAGTCCGCCTGGTCGGCGTTGGCGGGCGGGCCGGGCCAAGGCCAGCCAATGGTCTGCAGTGCGGGGTAATCAGGGGTATCGGTCATCGTCCGCATTCTACCGGCAGCGCGCCTTGCGGGCGTGGGCGCTGGCCGGCGGAGACCCTTGCCATGCATCGCAGCAATTCAGCTAGTATGGGTCTTCCACGCCCATCGACGGCCCGTCTGCCATGTCCACCCCCACGCCCAAGCCCCTGGCCATCCGTGAGCGCCTTTCCGAAGTGCGCTACGAGATCCGAGGAGAGCTGGCGCGGCGAGCGCGGGAACTGGAAGCGCAGGGCCGCACGCTGATCAAGCTGAACATCGGCAACCCCGGCAACTTCGGCTTCCGCGCGCCGGAGCACCTGCAGCGCGCCATCGCCGATGACATGGGCCGCACCGATCCCTACACCCACCAGCAGGGCCTGCCGGAAGCACGCGAGGCCATCGCGGCCGCCTACGCGCGTCGCGGCGCCCCCGACGCGCACCCGGACCGGGTATTCATCGGCAACGGCGTCAGCGAACTGATCGACCTGTCGCTGCGGGCGCTGCTCAATCCCGGTGACGAAGTGCTGGTGCCCTCGCCCGATTACCCGCTGTGGTCGGCCGCGACCATCCTCAACGACGGCCGCCCGGTGTATTACCGCTGCGCCCCGGAAAACGGCTTCCAGCCGGACCCGAGCGAGATCGAAGCACTGGTGTCCTCGCGTACCCGCGCCATCGTGCTGATCAACCCGAACAATCCCAGTGGTGCCAGTTACTCGCGCGAACTGCTCGAACGCATCGTCGCCATCGCGCGCAAGCACAACCTGCTGCTGATGGTCGATGAAATCTACGACCAGATCCTGTACGACGACGCCGTCTTCCAGCCCGTGGCACCGCTGGCGGGTGACCAGCCGTGCATCACCTTCAGCGGCCTGAGCAAGGTGCACCGTGCCTGCGGCTGGCGCGTGGGCTGGGCGATGCTGTCCGGCGAAGCCGAGCGGCTGGGCGAGTTCCGCGCCGCGATGGACCTGCTCAGCGCGCTGCGCCTGTGCGCCAACGTGCCCGGCCAGTACGCCATCGATGCGGCTGTCAACGGTCCCGATACGATCACCCCGCTGTGCAGCCCCGGTGGCCGCCTGTACGAGACCCGCCGCGCGGTGATCGAAGCCTGCGCGGCCAGCGAACACCTTTCGCTGGTGGCGCCAGCCGGGGCGCTGTATGCCTTCCCGGCCGTGGTCGGCGATGCGGCCCGTGGCCTGGACGACCACGATCTCGCGTTGGAACTGATGAACGACGAGGGCGTGCTGGTGGTACCCGGCTCCAGTTTCAACGTGCCCTACCGACACCATTTCCGCGTCACCCTGTTGCCCGAAGCGGCGGTGATGCGCGAGGTGTTCTCGCGGATCGACCGCGCGCTGGCACGCCGCGCCGAAGCCAACCGCAAAGTGGTAACGCTGAAGCCGCGCCGCTCGGCCGTCGCCTGACTGCGATGGCACTCACCTGGCTGGCCTTGGGCGATTCCTACACGATTGGCGAAGGCGTTCCGGCGGAAGGCCGCTGGCCGCATCAGCTGGCGGCGTTGCTGCGCGCACGCGGCATCGCGCTGCAGGAGCCACGGACCATCGCCACCACCGGTTGGACCACCGATGAGCTGGACGCTGGCATCGATGCCGTTGCACCGGACGGTCCGTTCGATTTCGTCAGCCTGCTGATCGGGGTCAACAACCAATACCGCGGTCGGTCACTGCAGGAGTACCAGCAGCAATTCATCGCCCTGCTGCAGCGTGCGCTGGCGTTTGCCGGCGGCAGGCCGTCGCGGGTGCTGGTGCTGTCCATCCCGGACTGGGGCGTCACCCCGTTCGCGCACGATCGCGACCGCGCCGCCATTGCCGAGGCGCTGGATGGCTACAACCATGCCGCGCAGGCGATCTGCAACGCGCTCGGAATCGCCTACGTGGACATCACCGATCTCTCGCGCCAGCACGGCGCGGAAGCGGCGATGCTCGCAGACGACGGCCTGCATCCTTCGGCGCGGATGTATGCGTTGTGGGCGCAGCGGGCCCTGCCGCTGGCCGAGCGCCTGCTCGCCTCCGCCGCCTGAACCGGTGACCGGCGCGCTGCCCACGGCGCATGCGCCGGCCTCTTCGCTGGACACCGCCGAGGCAACGGCCATCGCCCGCGCTTTCCTGCCGGAACGCAGCTGGGGCAACCGCAGCACCTACTACTACGTGCGCGCCAAGCTCGGCAGCGACCCGCTCTACAACGGCGTGCTGCAGGCCCTGCCGGACGATCACCTGCCGCTGCTCGACCTGGGCTGCGGGCTGGGCCTGCTGGGCCACGTCGCGCGCCTGCGCGGCCGAATGCAGCCCTACCTGGGCGTGGACCTGGACGCCGGCAAGATCGATCGCGGTGCGCGTGCGGTCCGCCGCGCGGAACTTCACGCACTGGACCTTCGCCACCTGGACATCCAGCAGCCGCTGCCACGCCACAGCGGCCATGTAGCGGCGCTGGACGTGCTGCACTACCTGGATGCACACGCCCAGGCCAGCCTGCTGCAGGCGGCGGCCGCGCGCGTGGCGCCCGGCGGGACACTGGTACTGCGCAGTCCGCTGGATACCGGCGATGGCCGCGACCGCGCCACGCGCCTGACCGACCGGCTGGGCTGGCTGTCCGGCTGGATGCGTACCCGCCCACGCCACTATCCAACCGCCGGTGCGCTGCAACGCCTGCTCGACAAGGCCGGCCTGGTCGCCGAAGCGCCGCGCGCACTGCGCGGGCGTACTCCCTTCAACAGTTGGCTGCTGGTGGCCAGGCGCCCACCCGTGGCGCGCTGACCTGCCGCGTCAGGGGCCTGCCGGCAACCGCGCCTGCAGCCTGCGCTCGTGCAGTGCCTGCAGCACCCCTTCGATGATCTGCAGGTTGTGGCCGTGTCCACTGCCTTCGTGCAGCAGCACGATCGCGCCGGGCTTCAGGTCCGGCAGCAGCCGCGCCAGCACCTGCGCGGGTGTGCAGTCCACCCCATCGAAACCGCGCGCGCTCCAGCCCACCCGGATCAGCCCCAGATGCTGCACCACCGGCCCCACGAACGGATTGGTCATGCCCACCACCGAGCGGTACCAGCGCGTGGGCCGCCCGGTGATCGCCTGCAGCGCCTGCTGGCAGTGGCCGATCTCGCGGGCCATGGCGGCCGGCCCCAGTCGCCAGAAACGCGCCTGCGGGTGGCTGTGGCTGTGATTGCCCACGTCATGGCCACGGCGGATCAGATCGCGCACCAGCTCTGGATGGGCCAGCGCGCGCTCGCCCACCAGGAAGAAGGTCGCCTTGGCCTGGTAGCGGTCAAGAAGATCCAGCACGGCGGGCGTATCCCTTCCGGGGCCGTCATCGATGGTCAGCCAGACCGCCTCGCCGGCCTCGGCCAGGCGGCTGGTGACCGGGGTGTAGAAGCGGCAGTTGGGCAGGAATACCGGCAGCAGGAACAGCGCATGGCTGGCCAGCAGCAGGGCCAGTCCCCAGCCCCAGCCGGCAAGGATCCACACCGCCAGGGCAAGCAGCTGGGACAGCGCGAAGCCCAGCAGCGCGCGCCAGGGCCAGCGCGGGGGGCAATGCAGCGTTTCTACCGTGGTCATGCCCCATGATGCCACGGGGGGTAGAATCAGCGGTTCGATATCACCGGATTTCCACCGCCATGTCCCTCGATCCCGCCCTGCGTTCGCGCATCGAAACCCTCCTCGCCAACGACCGCGTCGTGCTGTTCATGAAGGGCCAGCCGTCCATGCCGCAGTGTGGCTTCTCGGCCAAGGCCGTCGGCGCACTACAGGACCTGGGCGTGGAGTTCGGCCACGTCAACGTGCTGGCCGACCAGGAGATCCGTGAAGGCATCAAGCAGTACGGCGACTGGCCGACCATCCCGCAGCTGTACATCGACGGCGAGCTGGTCGGTGGCAGCGACATCATCCTGCAGATGGCCTCCAGCGGTGAGCTGAGCAGCGTGCTCGGCCTGGCCGCCCCGGACCGCACGCCGCCGTCCATCACCGTGACCCCGGCCGCCGTGGAAATGCTCAAGGGTGCCCTGGCTGACTCGCCCGGCGCGGCCCTGCAGCTGGGCATCGATGCCCGCTTCCAGCCGAACTTCCAGCTGGCCCCGTTCGACGAGGGCGCGATCGCGGCCGAATCCAACGGCCTGCGCGTGCAGTTCGACCTGGCCAGCGCGCGGCGCGCCGACGGCATCACCATCGACTGGGTGGATGACATCCGCGGCAAGGGCCTGGCCATCGACAACCCGAACGCCCCCAAGGCCATCACCGAACTGTCGGTGCGCGACGCCGACGACCTGGTGCGTGCCGGCACCGTGCTGCTGGTGGACGTACGTCCGTCCGAAGAGCGTTCGATCGCCGCCGTCGGCGTGCCGTTCAAGGTCTTCGATGGCAATGGCCGTGCCGAGCTGGAAGCCCTGCCCAGGGACACTGCGCTGGCCTTCCTGTGCCACCACGGCGGTCGCAGCGCGCAGGCGGCCGAACAGTTCCGTGCACTGGGGTTCACCAAGGTGCACAACGTGACCGGCGGCATCGATGCCTGGTCCGACGAGGTCGACAACGGCGTGCCGAAGTACTGATCCGGCGTTTCACGCAGTCCCGTAACGATCTGGAAAACGCCGGCATCCGCCGGCGTTTTCCATTGAAGCGCCTCAACCCGCGAAGCCGCCCTCGGCCAGGAAATCCATTTCTTCCATCGTGGTCATCCGGCCCAGCACCGCATTGCGGTGCGGGAAGCGCCCGAAGCGCCGGATGATGTCGCGGTGCAGCTCGGCGAACTGCAGGTATTGCTTGTCGCCGAGCACGTCGAACATCGCCACCGAACGGTCCTGGTCCTGCAGCTCTTCGGAGTGTTCGAACGGCAGGTAGACGAACGCCCGCAGCTTGGGCAGCAGCTCCAGGTCCAGGCCCTCTTCCACCGCGCGCATCGCGTAGTGCCGGGCCAGCCCATCGGTGGCATACGAATGGGCGGTGCCGCGGAAGCAGTTGCGCGGGAACTGGTCCAGCAGCAGCATCAGCGCCAGCGCCCCTTCGGCGGTTGACAGCCAGTGCTCGCGGGCACGCGCCGCCGCCGCATGGTGTTCCTCCAGGAACAGCGCACGGAAGCGCGCGTCGAAGGCGTCGTCGCGCGCGAACCATTTCGCCGGCCCTGCCTCGTTCCAGAACGCCACTACCTGCGCTGCGGTCTGCATATCCTGCTCCACGGGCTGCATCGGGGCGCCCTGCCCATTGCCGGTCATTCGTCGAACCGCAGGTGGCGGACCGATTTGCCATTGCGCCGGATCAGCCTCAAGGCCTCGATGCCGATCTGGATATGGTTGTCCACGAACTGCGAACTCACCTTGGCATCGGAGGCTTCGGTCTTCACCCCATCGGGGATCATCGGCTGGTCGGAGACCAGCAGCAAGGCCCCCGTCGGGATGTGGTTGGCGAAGCCCGCCGCGAACACGGTGGCGGTCTCCATGTCGATGGCCATGCAGCGCATGCTGCGCAGACGCTCCTTGAAGGCTTCATCGTGCTCCCATACGCGCCGGTTGGTGGTGAACACGGTGCCGGTCCAGTAGTCGTGGCCGAGGTCACGGATCATCGTGCTGACCGCCCGCTGCAGCGCGAACGCCGGCAATGCCGGCACTTCCGGCGGCAGGTAATCGCTGGAGGTGCCTTCACCGCGGATCGCCGCGATGGGCAGCACCAGGTCGCCCAGCTGGTTCTTGCGCTTGAGCCCACCGCACTTGCCCAGGAACAACACCGCCTTGGGCATAACCGCAGAAAGAAGATCCATGATGATGGCCGCGTTCGGGCTGCCCATGCCGAAGTTGATCATGCTGATGCCATCGGCGGTGACGCTGGCCATGGGCCGGTCCAGGCCCACCACTGGTGCGCCGGTCAGCTGCGCGAAGGCATGCAGGTAGCCGCTGAAGTTGGTCAGCAGGATGTGCTGGCCGAACTGGTCCAATGGCACGCCGGTGTAGCGCGGCAGCCAGTTGTCGACGATGTCCTGCTTGGTCTTCATGTGGCGGTCTTGGCGAACGTCAGGGCACGATTCTGCGAGAGGCGCGGCACAGAGTCGAGCATCGCCGGTGCGGAACCAAAAAGGGCGGCCCGTGGGCCGCCCTCGATCACGCATGGATCAGGCGTAGATCAGAACCGCACCGACCAGCGTGCATTGACCCCATGGTCGCGGCTTTCATCGCCGAACTGGCCGTTGTAGCCCAGTTCCAGCTGCTGGCGCGGGCTCAACCACGCCGACAGGCCCAGCTCCGCCACCACCGCGCTGTCGGCGATCGGCGCGCCGCTGACGACAAAGCTGCTGCCGCCCTCGAAGGCCAGCTGCGCCAGTCCATCGCGGTCACCAGAGGCGCGGCGATAGCCCACCCCGCCCACCACATGCAGCCACGCGTCCTGCTGGAACGCTGCCTTCAGCCCCTTGTCGAAACGCACGCCGGCGGTGGCCACGGTGGTCGCGGTGTCGGCCACCCGGCCGGTCAATGCGGCTGCACCGCCCTGCTCGCGCACATCGTCCACGTCTACTTCGACACGGGCGAGCTGCAGGTACGGCTCCAGTCCGCCCTGGGTGCCGCCGAAACGGTAACCGGCTTCGATGAAGGCCTGCTTCGTCTTCGCCTCGTAGCTGGCATCCAGCGCGTCGCCGTAGCCGGCGAAGGCCACCTGGCGGCTGCTGTCGATGTCATGCCGGCTGTAACCGAGGCCACCACGCAGACCGAACGCGCCCCAGCTGTGGCCGGCGTACAGGCCCACGTGGGTGTTGTCGATGCGCGCCTTGGCCGAGCGCCCCTGCGCCTGCTTGGTGTCGGTGCGGCCGTTGCCCAGCAGCAGGCCGAGCTGCCAGCCGCCGATGTCACGATCGATGCCGACCAGCAAGCCGCTGGTGTTGGACCGGGTACGTGCCGTGTTGGCATCGCCATCCAGATTGCCGCTGCCGCCGATGGCCTGCACCCACGCACCGGTGGCCTGGCTGCCGTCGTCCTGCGGCGAACGTGCGCCTACCGCACGGCTCAGTGCCGCATCGCGCACGTAACGGCTGCTTTCCACCAGCGCCAGCGGCGTGGCGGCATGCAGTTCACCGCTCAGGCCATCCAACGCCGCACCGACCTGCTGTGGGAACAGCAGGGTCAACGGCTTCGGCAGGCCCTGGTCCACGCCAAGCGCATCAGCCGAACCGGCCACCGCGCGCTGGTTGGCGGTGGTCGCCGCACTGGCCAGCAATTGGCCACGGGTGACCTCGATGTTGATGCCATTGCTGCCGTAGCCCACGCCGAACTGCAGGAACGGCGAGAACGCGCTGAAGTCGGTTGTGGCGAACCGGCCCTGCACCCCGCCATCGGCCTGGATGACGTTGAACTGCTCGCCCAGGTAGTAGATGCCCGCTTCCGGCAGCGCCTTCAGCGTGCCATCCAGCGAGGCGGTACCGCTGACGCGCAGCAGGTCGCTGCTGCCACCCGGCGACAGTTCGGCCAGGTAGACGCCGCTGGCGGTCTGCACGTAATCGCCATCGATGTTCAGCGTGCCGATCGAGTTGCCCGGCGCGATGATGCCGGCCACGCGCGTATCGCCCAGCGTACCAATGCCCTGCAGCAGGCCATTGGCCCCCACCACGGTGGAACCGCCGGTCTGCGTGCCGTTGAATGACAGCATGCCGCCGTTGATCGACAGCGATGCCCCCTCCAGCAGCGCGCCTGCGGCGACCAGCCCGCTGCCGCCGCGAACATCCAGGTCGGTATCCACCAGGCTGCCGTTCAAACGCAGCTGGCCACCCTGCACCACCACCGCATCGGTCAGCGTGTTGACACCGTCCAGCTCCAGGATGCCTTCGCGCAGCACCACGCCATTGAAGCTGTTGTCACCGCTCAGGCGCAGCCAGCCGCTGCCGGACTTGGTCAGCGCACCGGGGCCGCCGATGTCGTTGGTCCAGTCGTCCCACGCATCGCCTTCCCACACCTTCAGGCCGCCGGCCGCGGTGTTCATGACCACGTGGGTGTCCACCCGCAGCTGGCCATAACCTTCGATGGCCCTTTCCAGGTTCACCAGGCCCCAGCCGTAGACATCGTCCACGCCTTCGGCGCCCAGGTCGGTGGCGGTGGTCAGCAGCACGTCGCGCACCTGCGCGTTGTCCAGGTACGGGAAACGTTCGAACAGCAGGCCCAGCGCGCCGGTGACGTGCGGGGCCGCCATCGAGGTGCCGCTCATCTGTTCGTAGGTGTAGCTGGGCACGCGCTGCAGCGCGTCCAGCAGCACGTTCTGGTTGTCATCGGTGGCCAGCTGGCCTTCCAGTCCTTCCGAACCGTACGAGGTGGAAATGATGTCGCTGCCCGGCGCGGCCAGGCACCAGTTCGCCGCCAGCCCGCAGCGGTGCGACAGGTCGCTCAGCTGCAGGTTCTGGTCGAGGTTCACCACCGCAAGCCAGTACGGTTCGATGTCCGCGAAGGCGCGCGGCAGCGTGGCATACACGCCGGCCAGCGGAGCCTCTTCCGGGCTGGGGTTGTAGGCGGCGGAGTTGCCGGCTGCCCACACCTGGATCATGCCGGCCTGGCGCGAGCCTTCGGCGAAGATATCCAGATAGGCGCGGTCGCCTTCATGGTTGTAGATCTCATCGAACTGCTCGACGGTCTCCGGCTCGCTGCCCAGGCCCCAGCTGTGATTGATCGCGCGCACGCCCTGGGCGTTCATCTGTGAATACATGCTGGCGAAGGCATCTTCGCTCGGTCCGACCTGCGGGAACACAGCGCCTTGGCGGTAGTAATTGTCCGATCCCAGGTACCACTCGACATAGCTGTCGAAGAACAGCTTGGCCGCGGCCAGGTCCGCGCCGAAGGCCACGCCATGCATGCCGCTGCCATCGCGGTTGGCGGCAATGGTGCCCGATACATGCGTGCCATGGGTGTTGAAGGTCAGGCCGTACGGCGCACCGGCACCGATCAGGAAGGCGATGTCTTCCTCGGTCAGGCCGTAATCGAAGCCGATGGCCTCCAGCGCCACCACATCACCGTCACTGGCGAAGCAGGCGTCCGGCCCCCACAACGCGTTGACGTTGGTGCACGAGGTGCCATCGGGCAGCAGGTCGGCGATGCGGATGCTGCTGTGGTTCTTGCCGGCGAACTCATCGTGCGCCAGGCCACTGCCACTGTCGAACACGCCCAGCCGGATCCCCTGGCCGGTCAAGCCGCGCGCATAGGCGGCATCGGCGTTCATCGCAGCCAGGCCCCAATCCACCTGGAACTCGTCGGTCTGCCAGCTTTCGCGGTTGCCAGCGGTGCCCATTACCGGAGCGGTTTCGGTGGCCGCTGCCAGTGCGGTCGCAGCCGAACGCGCAACGCTGGCCGAAGGCACCGATGCGGCAGCTGCCTGCACGCTGCGCAGCTGCTGGTACCGGTCAAGCTGCGCATCCTGCGGCTGCGCCAGTGCAGGCATCGCGGCAGCCACCAGCAAGGATCCGGCGATGGCCGACGCAAGCAACGAAGGAAGGGGGCGTCGCGACGAAGAAGAAGTACGGAACAACGTGGTACCGATCATGGTTGGATCTATTCCTTGATTACGTGGTTCATCCTGGGTGCGCGCGGCCATTGGAG
This sequence comes from Stenotrophomonas sp. Bg11-02, assembly GCF_002836635.1. Classification (NCBI taxonomy): domain Bacteria; kingdom Pseudomonadati; phylum Pseudomonadota; class Gammaproteobacteria; order Lysobacterales; family Lysobacteraceae; genus Stenotrophomonas; species Stenotrophomonas sp. Bg11-02. Next base: position 118,464 of record NZ_PJAY01000050.1, on the reverse strand, counting down.
CTCGCGGCGACCCACACGGCGGACAGCGCTTGGGGCCATCGCTCCCCGAGATTACCGCAAATATGCAGGCGCGCTTTCACCGTCCCGCCGCATACGTTGGCAACGCCAGGCCGAAGGTCACTTGGCAAGCAGGGCGATAGTCCGTTAGCGTCAGCGGCCTGCACCACCATGCTCACGGGGACTCCATGTACAACCTGCTGCGCGCCGGCATCGGCCTGGCGCTGCTGTCGCTGGCCGCTGCGCCGGCCACCGGCGCTTCGCGCTTCATCCAGGATCCGTATCCCAGCACCTACCAGCCGCGCAGCAGCGAGGCCGTGCTGATCCACAACGCCACCGTGCTGACCGGCACCGGGCAGCGCCTGGACGATGCGGACGTGCTGCTGCGCGACGGAAAAGTAGTGGAGGTCGGCCGTGCCCTGCAGGCGGGCAGCGAGGTGCGCCGCATCGACGCGCACGGTCGCTGGGTGACCCCCGGCCTGATCGACGTGCACTCGCACCTGGGCGTGTATCCCAGCCCCGGCGTCAGCGCGCACAGCGATGGCAACGAGATGACCGCGCCGGTGACCGCCAACGTCTGGGCCGAACATTCGGTGTGGCCACAGGATCCCGGTTTCGCCGAGGCGTTGGCCGGCGGGGTGACCAGCATGCAGGTGCTGCCCGGTTCGGCCAACCTGGTCGGCGGCCGCGGCGTGGTGCTCAAGAACGTACCCACCACCACCTACCAGGCGATGAAATTCCCCGGTGCGCCGTGGGGGCTGAAGATGGCCTGCGGCGAGAATCCCAAGCGCGTGTACGGCGGCAAGGGCACCGCACCGGGCACCCGGATGGGCAACGTGGCCGGCTACCGCGCCGCCTTCATCGATGCCAGCGACTACATCGCCAAGAACACCGCCAAGCCGGCCAAGCGCAAGCGCTGGTTCGGCGGCGACAAGGAAGACAGCAGCGGCGACAGCGGCGGCAAGCGCGACCTGAAACTGGACACGCTGGCCGGCACGATCCAGGGCGACATCCGCGTGCACATCCACTGCTACCGCGCCGACGAGATGGCCACCATGCTCGACCTGGCCGATGAGTTCGGGTTCAGGATCGCCGCGTTCCACCACGGCGTGGAAGCCTACAAGCTGGCCGACCGACTGGCCCAGGAAGGCGTCTGCGGCGCGCTGTGGGCTGACTGGTGGGGCTTCAAGATGGAAGCTTTCGACGGCATCCAGGAGAACATCGCGCTGGTCGATCGCCCTGCCAACAGCTGCGCCATCGTGCATTCGGACTCCCCTGAAGGCATCCAGCGCCTGAACCAGGAAGCGGCCAAGGTGATCGCCGCCGCGCGCCGCGCCGACATGCCGGCGATCGCGCCAGAACGCGCCATCACCTGGATGACCGCCAATGCGGCCAAGGCGCTCGGGATCGAAGGCAAGACCGGCACCCTGGAAGCGGGCAAGAACGCCGACGTGGTGGTGTGGAACGGCAACCCCTTCAGTTCCTATGCGCTGGCCGACCAGGTCTTCATCGACGGTCATCAGTACTACGATCGGGCCGATCCGCGCAGCAAACCGGTGTCTGATTTCCGTCTCGGCCAGGAGGTGCGCTGATGATCGGTGCACGCATCAAGACCGCGCACGCCCTCGCCCTGCTGCTGGGCCTGGCCGCGCTGCCCGCCACCGCGCAGGACCTGTTGATCCGCAACGCGACCGTGCATACCGCCAGCGCGCGCGGCAGCCTGTCCAATGCCGATGTGCTGGTGCGCGGCGGTGTCATCCAGGCGGTGGGCAGCGGCCTTGCCGCACCGGCCGGCGTGGCGGTGGTGGAGGCCGAGGGCCGTCCGCTGACGCCCGCGCTGTTCGGTGGCATCACCGAAATCGGCATCGAGGAAGTATCCGGCGAAGAGAGCACGGTGGACAGCACCCTGACCCTCGGCGAGCAGCCGTTGCGGCCGGAGTTCGACGTCACCCTGGCCTACAACCCGGCCTCGATCCTGGTTCCGGTGGCACGCGTGGAAGGCATCGGCTTCACCGCGCTGGGCGCGCACATCGGCGGCGGCTTCATCGCCGGCCAGGGCGGCGTGATCCGGCTGGATGGCAGTGCCGATCCGATCGGTCCGCGCGCCCTGTACCTGCGGCTGGGATCGGCCGCGGCAGAGCTGACCGGCAAGTCCCGCGCAGCCCAGTGGATGCTGCTGCAGCAGGCCGTCGACGAGGCCCGTGGCCGCCTCGGCAGTGATTCTCCGCATGCCCTGCTGACCCCCGCCGGCCGGCGCACGCTGGCCGATTACCTGGCCGGCAAGGGCCGCATCATCATCGAAGTGGACCGTGCCTCGGACATCCGCCAGCTGCTGCGCTGGTCGGCACGCGAGAAGGTCAAGATCGCCATCGCCGGCGGCGCCGAGGCCTGGCAATTGGCACCCGAACTGGCCCAAGCCCGCGTGCCGGTCTTCGTCGATGCGCTGGGCAATCTGCCGACCACCTTCGACCAGATCGGCGCGACCCTGGAAAATGCCGCCCGCCTGCGCAAGGCCGGAGTGGAGGTCAGCTTCACCCAGAGCGGCGATGCCTCGCACAACGCGCGCAAGGTGCGCCAGCTGGCGGGCAACGCGGTGGCGCATGGCTTGCCGTGGGCCGACGGACTGGCCGGCCTGACCCGGGTACCGGCGCAGGCGCTGGGCGTGGGCGACCGCATCGGCAGCATCGAGCCGGGCAAGCTGGCCGACCTGGTGCTGTGGGAAGGCGATCCACTGGACGTGGCGCATTATGCCGAGCAGGTGTGGCTGGGCGGACGCGCGATGCCGATGCGTTCGCGCCAGACCGAACTGCGCGACCGTTACCTGCCGCGCACGGCGCAGCCCTGACCTGCCCCGGCCCCGGGCCCCAAGGACACCACCTGGCCGGCTGCGGTGCACCGCAGCCGCTGGACACCCGGACGCCGATGGCACGCGCGGAATGGCCAAAAGTGCGATACGTTTCACGCTTATGAAGCGGTAAACGCGCCTGGAGGGGGCCTGCGAATGCGCATCGGAATCGTCGTTGACTCGGCCTGCGACCTGCCGCAGGACTTCATCACCCAGCACAACATCGTCCTGCTGCCGATCACGGTGCGGATCGGCGAAGCCATCCTCGCCGACCATCGCGACGAACAGGCCACGCTCAGCTTCCTGCATGCCCACGTGGCGGAGAACGGCGCGGAGGCGGAGACCATACCCTTCAGCGTCCAGCAGATCCGCGACCTGTTCCTGCAGCGCCTGGTGATCGATTACGACCATGTGTTCTGCATGACCATCACCAAGACCCGCAGCCCGATCCACGACAACGCGCTGCAGGCCAGCTTCGCCATCCTCAACGACTACAAACCGGTGCGCCAGGCGGCAGGTTTCAATTCGCCGTTCGCGCTGCGGGTGATCGACACCCAGAACCTGTTCGCCGCCCAGGCCGTGACCGCCGTGGAAGCGGTGCGGCTGCGCGACAGCGGCGCCAGCGTGCAGCAGATCCGCGAGCGGCTGGAAGAACTGGCCGGCAACGTGCATGGCTACATGATCACCCGCGACCTGTACTACATGCGCGCCCGCGCCCGCCACAAAGGGGATCGCAGCGTCGGCCTGATCAGCGCCGCGCTGGGCAGTGCACTGGACATCAAGCCGGTGCTGCACGGCTACCGCGGCGAGACCGGCCCGGTGGCCAAGATCAAGGGCTTCGACAACGCGGTGACCAAGCTGTTCGAGGTGGTCGGCCAGCGCGTACGCGCCGGGTTGATGACCCCGGCGGTATGCCTGAGCTACGGTGGCGAACTGGACGAACTGCGCGCCCTGCCCGGCTACGATGCGCTGCGCCAGGTCTGCAGCGACCACGGCGTGGCGGTGCTGGAAACGGTGATGAGCCTGACCGGCATGGTCAACGTGGGCAAGGGGGCATTGACGGTCGGTCTCGCCGATGGACCGCACCGCTTCGAATGAGTAGCCTGCGGCGGTCCTGCACGCACCGTGCACCGGCCGCCTGCAACGCTTGCACCCTTGAACGGAGATGCCAATGACCACGTACTACATCAGCCTGCCGGACCCGGCCAAGGCCCGCGGCAGCGATGCCGAACTTGCATTCACCGCCCATGGTGCCGAGGGCTTCGCCGAGCAACTCCAGGCTGCCCTGGCCAACCCGACGCTGTTCGAGAAGTGGAAGGCCAAGCAGTCCGATCCGGACGCGGTGCCCGAACAGTGGGGCGTCATCGACCCTGCCGCCAGCGTGACCGGCAGCCAGGACGACCTGCAGATCAAGCTTGAAGCCCGCACCACGATCAAGGGCGAGATCCTGAAGGAACGCCTGCGCCTGCTCGCCGGCCCGCACTGGACCCTGCACGACGTCCGCTCGTAACGCCGCGCCCATGCCCGGCGGCTTCCGCAGGAAGGGGCAGGTGGCCGCCGGGTCAGGAAGGTGCGAAAATCACCCCCCTTTCAGGCCCGCCGTTGGCGCCGGCCGTCCCACCGAGGTTATGTGAAGACCCCCCAAGGCCTGCAGGCGCTGATCGACGACGGCGTGATCGATGAAGTGCTGCGCCCACTGAAGAGTGGCAAGGAAGCGGCTGTGTACGTGGTACGCAGCGGTGACGATGTGCGTTGCGCGAAGGTTTACAAGGACATGGCACAGCGCAGCTTCCAGCAGCGCGTGCAGTACCAGGAAGGCCGCAAGGTCCGTGGCAGCCGCGAAGCCCGTGCCGTGGGCAAGGCCAGCAAGTACGGCCGCAAGCAGCAGGAAACCGCCTGGAAAAACACCGAAGTGGATGCGCTGTACCAGCTGCGCGACGCCGGTGTCCGCGTCCCCGAGCCGCATGGCTACTATCACGGCGTGCTGGTGATGGAACTGGTCACCGATGCCGAGGGCTTCTCCGCCCCGCGCTTGGGCGAAGTGGAACTGGCGCCGGACCAGGCACGCGATTACCACCAGGTGCTGGTACGCCAGGTCGTGCGCATGCTGTGCTGCGGCCTGATCCACGGCGATCTGTCACCGTACAACGTGCTGGTGGACCCGCAGGGCCCGGTGGTGATCGATTTCCCGCAGGTGGTCAGTGCCGCAGGCAACAATGCCGCGCGCAGCATGCTGCTGCGCGACGTCAACAATCTCACCGCCTACCTGGGGCGCTTTGCCCCGGAGCTGCTCGACACCTGGTACGGCGAAGAGATGTGGGCGCTGTTCGAAGCCGGTGACCTGCTGCCCGATTCGCCGCTGACCGGCACCTTCGTCCACGATGAAACCACCATCGACCTGGACAGTGTCCGCCACGCCATCAACGATGCACGCGAAGAAGCGCTGATCCGCCAGCAGGGTCGTGAAGCCGCCGAAGAAAACGACGACTGACCAGGAAGCTCACGCTGTCCCGTAGCGCCGAGCCATGCCCGGCGCTACCCGATCACAGCGCCTTGGCGTGGTGCGCGATGTGATCACCGATGAAGCTGGCGATGAAGTAATAACTGTGGTCGTAACCGGGTTGCAGGCGCAGCTGCAGCGGATGGTCGGCCGCTTCGCAGGCCGCCTGCAGGCGCTGCGGCTGCAATTGCCCGCCGAGGAACTCATCGGCGTCGCCCTGGTCGACCAGCAGCGGCAGGCGCTCGGTCGCGGTGGCCACCAGTTCGGTGGCATCCCACTGCGCCCACGCGCTGCGATCGGTGCCCAGGTAGGCGCTGAACGCCTTCTCGCCCCACGGCACCTGGCTGGGCGCCACGATCGGTGAGAACGCCGATACGCTGCGGTAGCGGCCAGGATTGCGCAGTGCCAGCACCAGCGCGCCGTGACCGCCCATCGAATGGCCGCTGATGCCGCGCGCATCGCTTGCCGGGAAATGCGCTTCGATCAGCGCCGGCAGCTCCTCCACGATGTAGTCGTGCATGCGGTAGTGGCGCGCCCACGGTTCCTGCGTGGCATTGAGGTAGAACCCCGCGCCCTTGCCCAGGTCGTAGCCTTCCGCATCGGCCACCTCATCGCCGCGCGGACTGGTGTCCGGCGCCACCAGGATGATGCCGTGCTCGGCGGCGTAGCGCTGTGCACCGGCCTTGGTGATGAAGTTCTGCTCGTTGCAGGTCAGCCCACTCAGCCAGTACAGCACCGGCAGCTTCTGCGTGGCGGCCTGCGGTGGCAGGTAGACCGCCAATTTCATCTCGCAGTCCAGCACCTCCGAACGGTGCTGGTAGACGTCCTGCCAGCCGCCGGAACAGGCGCGGTGTTCAATGCGTTGCATGCTGTGGCCCCCGATCAGAAGTGCACGACCGAACGGATCGACTTGCCTTCATGCATCAGGTCGAAGGCTTCGTTGATCTTTTCCAGTTCCATGGTGTGGGTGACGAACGGCGCCAGTTCGATATCGCCCTTCATCGCATCTTCGACCATGCCCGGCAGCTGGCTGCGTCCCTTCACCCCGCCGAACGCGCTGCCCTTCCAGGTACGGCCGGTGACCAGCTGGAACGGACGGGTCGAGATCTCCTTGCCGGCGCCGGCCACGCCGATCACCACCGACTGGCCCCAGCCACGGTGCGCGCATTCCAGTGCAGCGCGCATCACGTTGACGTTGCCGATGCACTCGAAGCTGTGGTCCACGCCCCAGCCGGTCATTTCCACGACCACCTGCTGGATCGGCGCCTCGTGCTCGCTCGGGTTGACGCAGTCGGTGGCACCGAACTCACGCGCCAGTTCGAATTTGGATGGGTTGGTGTCGATGGCGATGATGCGCCCGGCCTTGGCCTGGCGTGCGCCCTGGATCACCGCCAGGCCGATGCCGCCCAGCCCGAACACCGCCACGCTGTCGCCTTCCTGCACTTTGGCGGTGTTGTGTACCGCGCCGATGCCGGTGGTGACGCCGCAGCCGAGCAGGCAGACGTGTTCCGGATTGGCATCCGGGTTGATCCTGGCCAGCGATACTTCGGCCACTACGGTGTATTCGCTGAAGGTCGAGCAGCCCATGTAGTGGTAGATCGGCTCGCCGTTGTAGCTGAAGCGGGTGGTGCCATCGGGCATCACGCCCTTGCCCTGCGTGGCCCGCACGGCCACGCACAGGTTGGTCTTGCCACTCTTGCAGAACAGGCATTCACCGCACTCGGCGGTGTACAGCGGGATCACGTGGTCGCCCGGCTGCACGCTGGTCACGCCCTCGCCCACTTCCACCACGATGCCGGCGCCTTCATGGCCCAGCACGGCCGGGAACAAGCCTTCCGGGTCATCACCGGACAGGGTGAACGCATCGGTGTGGCAGACGCCGGTGTGGGTGATCTTGACCAGCACCTCGCCCTTCTTCGGCGGGGCGACGTCGATCTCGACGATCTTCAGTGGCTGGCCAGGACCAAAGGCTACGGCGGCGCGGGACTTCATGGTGGGTTCTCCAGGGGACGGACAAGGACAAGGGTAGGCAGGCGCGTGTTGCGCGCGTGTTGACGAGCGCCCGCAAGCGGCGGGCACGGTTCATTTCAGGTAGGAACGGATCAGCGCGCCCATGTCGCGCACGCGCTCGGAACGCTGCGCGTCGGACGCTGCAGGCTGGCCGAACTCCTCGCGCAGGTGCGCTTCCATGACCTCGGACATCAGCCCGTTCACCGCACCGCGGATGGCCGCGATCTGCTGCAGCACCGGGCCGCAGTCCGCGCCGGATTCCAGCGCGCGGTCCAGTGCATCGCACTGGCCGCGAATGCGCCGCACGCGGGCCAGGACCTTCTTCTTTTCTTCAGCGGAATGCGGCATCGGGCAGCGGCCATGGAACTATACTGGGGGACAGTATATCGATGACCGCCGTGGCGGTCCAGCCCACGTCATGGCGGGATCACCGCAGACCCGCCGCCAGTTCCCGCACCAGCACCTCCAAGTGCACGAAATACTGCGTGATGGGGTTGTTCGCCTCTCCTGCAGCCTCGGCACGCAGCAGGAAGGGATTCATCAGCGAGTGGCGCAGGATGGACAGGCTGCCAAAGCTGCCGGCCTCGCCCCCGTCCAGGCCGAGCTGGCGCAGGATGCGCCGCATGTCCCGCCTGCCCACTGCCTGCTCGCGCAGACTGGTGCTGGAAGCGAGGAAGGCCGGACAGCTGCCATTTCCCAACGGATCAGGCCTGAGCCGATCATGGAGCTGCTGCACGAATCGGCTGGCCGCATCGATGCAGCGATTGCCCTGCGGGTTCAACGCAAGGCACACCAGGTTGCTGTCCGGCTCGCACGGCACCAGGACTTCGGCCACGTCGCGAACGCGTTCGGCGAAGTCCGTCACCTGGTCCGTGAAAAATTCGGCGGCCAGCAGGGTGCGACGGGCCAGCACGCCGAAATGGGCATGGTCCAACGGCAGTACGCGCTGGCTGACGTAGGCCGCCGCAGCCATCGCGCCCGGTCGCGAGCCCTCCGGGGTGAACTGCCCCACGCGCGCGTACTGACCGATGTAGCCGGCCGCAGGATCGCCGGCGAACACGTAGTCGGCCTGTTCGGCCAGCAAGGGCATCGCGCGGTTGTCACGGCAGACGAAGGCGCCTGCGCCGCATGCCAGGTACCCCAGTTTGTGCGGATCCACGGTGGCCGAATCTGCCCGGGCCAGGCCCTCGAACGCGCGGTAGACATAGGGCTGCGGGAAGTCACGATACTCTGCGCGCATTTCCTGCAACGACCGCAACGCCCCGCTTTCATGGCGGAATACGCTGGCAAGATAGCCGCCCCATGCCGCATCCACGTGCACGCTGAGGCCCAGCCCTGCCCGGGTCGAGCGATCACGGGCATCGCATATCGCCTCCACCGGGTCGATGCTGCCGTACTCGGTGCTGCCCAGCACGGCCACGACCATCAACACCGGCTGGCGCGTACGCGCGCAGTCGCGCAGTGCTTCGTCCAGGGCCTCGATGTCCAGTCGCATGCCCTGGGTGCGCAGCAGCCGCAGTTGTGCCTTGCCCAGGCCGACCAGCTTCATGCCCTTGTTCCAGGAATAATGCACGGTCGACGATGCCAGCACCTGCGGAACGCGAAGCGTGGGATGGCGGGCGAAGAATTCGTTCAGGCCCAGTGTTTCGACCTGCTGCCCAGTGACCCGGGCACGCCACCGCTGGCGGTCAGCGGGTGGAAGCGCGGCAATCCACGCCTGCCATTGCTGGAACAGCGCGATGCCAGCGGCGGGACCGCAGTTGAACGCCGCGTCGTCGTCCTCCGGCAGGGGAATGTCCGGCACCTTGGCAGCACGCAGCGCCACTGGCCAGGCCTTCAGTGACATGGCCAGGCGCAGCGCCTGGTAGTTGGCGGTGGTGCCGCCGGAGGTCAGGTGGCCGAAGGCACAATCCGGCTGCCTGACATCGTCGGGCCAGCCGAGCATGCGGGCCAGTTGCAGGCCAACCTCCATTTCCATGCGCATGGTGACCGCGCCGGAGTCGGTGTTGATGTTGTTGGGGTCGTAAGGCAGCGTCAGCATCTGCGCCAACAGGCCGGGCAGCAGCAGGTCCGATGACATGTGGCCGATGTAGCGTGGGCTGTGGAAAGGCACTGAGTCCTTCAGTGCATGGGACAGTGCGCTGAGTTCTTCCAACATGCGCTGCTGCAGCTGACGGTATTTCGGCGAGGCCGCGCGCGGGGCCGGCACGGGCCCGTCGCCCTGCGGGTGCAGGCTTCGACGCCACTCGACATGATCGCGGAAGAAGTCGTAGAGCAGCTCCTGGATGAACCCGTCGTTGTCGGCGAAGGGCCCGAGAAAGCACGCAGCCATGGGATCCTGCAACGTCTGCAGCGCTGAGCAGGCGGGAAGATCAGGGGCGGGAGCGGGCCACGCCTGGGTAAGGACGGCGGGATTGGAAGCGCGTGATTGCATGCGGGTATACACCTTGGCCATGGCAGGAAAGTGCTGCCGCGGCAACGCCGGCGGTTGGCGCCTGCTTCATGGCGGGTGCGCGTGCAGCAGCCCGATCCTGCGTTGCCCGGTCCATGGCGATTGCAGGGAATCTGCCCGATAGGGCATCGGGTTTTCCGACACTGGGCCGTTTGCGGTTGTACCCGTCATCCGGTGCGCGGCAGTGCCCCGCGCGTGCCCGTCATGCAGATGACCGGCGCAGGCTCGGATCCGGATGCAGACGGCGCGCAGGCGCCATTCACGCCACGCGCAGCAGGTCCACGAACGCACGCAGCGCCGAGGTCATCTGCCGCTGCCGCGGGTAATACAGCACGAACCCCGGGAACGGCGGACTCCAGTCTTCCAGCATGCTGACCAGCTGCCCGGACGCCAGCCACGGACGCGCGGCGTCTTCCAGCACGTAGGCAATGCCCAACCCGTCCAGCACGGCGCGCACGATGGTGGTCTGCTCGCTCAAGGTGATCCGGCCCTGGACGTCGATCTCCAGCGTTTCATCGCCGCGTTCGAACTGCCATTTGTACAGATGACCGCTGGCGAAGCGGAAGCGGACGCACTGGTGGCGCAGCAGGTCCCGCGGGTGCTGCGGGGTTTCGTGGCGGGCCAGGTAGGCGGGCGAGGCCACGATCATGCCGCGCAGGGCCGGCCCCAGCGGAACGGCCACCATGTCTTCGGGCACGAACTCGTGCAGGCGCACGCCCGCATCGAAACCCTCGGCGACGATGTCCACCAGCCCGTCGTTTTCGGTCACCTCGATGCGCACGTCCGGGTGCGCACGCAGGAAATCGGCCAGTCGCGGACTGAGCTGGGTCGGCACGGCGGCGCGGGCCGCGTTGATGCGCAGCAATCCTGCCGGCGTGGCGCGGAACTGGTTCATTTCCTCCAGTGCGTCGCTTACCTGCCCCAGTGCCGGCTGCAGCCGCTCCATCAGCCGCTGGCCGGCCTCGGTCAGCGAGACGCTGCGCGTGGTGCGGTGGAACAGGCCTACCCCCAGGCGTTCTTCCAGCGCACGGATGGCATAGCTGACCGCCGACGTGGACAGCGCCAGTTCGGCAGCGGCGCGGCGGAAGCTGCGATGACGCGCCACGGCGGCAAACGCCGCGAGATGGGTGAGGTTATCCGTCGCCATTATCCTGTCCGCCTTGATGAATCATCCCGATCAACGGCCTATGTGGGGCGTCGCCGCGGGCGTATTGTAAAGCGCCTTTCCATAAACCCTGCCAAGGATTCCCCCATGTCCCTCGCCAAAGCCTATGCCGCGCATTCCAACACGGCGCCGCTGGTTCCGTTCACCTTCGAGCGTCGCGCCGTCGGCGCCGGCGATGTCCGCATCGAGATCCTGTACAGCGGCATCTGCCATTCGGACCTGCACCAGGCCCGCGATGACTGGGGCGGCGCAAAGTACCCGATGGTTCCCGGCCACGAGATCATCGGCAAGGTGGTCGAAGTCGGCGCCGAGGTCACCACGCTGAAGGTCGGCGACTTCGCCGGCGTCGGCTGCATGGTCGATTCCTGCCGCCATTGCGAAGCCTGCAGCCACGACCTCGAGCAGTACTGCGCCGAAGGCGCGACGTTCACCTACAACGGCACTGACCGGCATACCGGCGAAACAACGCAGGGCGGCTACTCCGACCACATCGTGGTGGAGCAGCGCTTCGTGGTGAAAGTCTCCGGGACGCTGGACCTGAAGGCCGCCGCGCCACTGCTGTGCGCCGGCATCACCACCTATTCGCCGCTGAAGCACTTCAAGGTCGGCCCGGGCCAGAAGGTTGGCGTGATCGGGCTGGGCGGGCTGGGCCACATGGGCGTGAAGTTCGCCAAGGCCCTCGGTGCGCACGTGGTGATGATCACCACCACCCCGGAAAAGGGCGCCGATGCCACCCGTCTGGGCGCCGATGAAGTGCTGGTGTCGCGCGATCCGGAGCAGATGAAGGCCCACGCGGGCAGCTTCGACTTCCTGCTCAACACCATCCCGGTCGGCCATGACACCAATCCATACATGGGCCTGCTCAAGCGCGATGCCACGATGTGCCTGGTGGGCGTGCTGACCGAACTCGACCCGCCGCTGACCGGCGTGAGCGTGATCTTCGGCCGCAAGCACCTGACTGGATCGGCGATCGGCGGAATGGCCGAAACCCAGGAAATGATGGATTTCTGTGCCGAGCACGGCATCGTCAGCGACGTGGAAGTGATCAACATCCAGGACGTCAACGAAGCGTGGGAGCGCATGGCGAAGAATGACGTGCGCTACCGCTTCGTGATCGACATGGCCTCGATCAAGGGCTGATCAGGCAGGCGAACGGCGCGGCCCCTCGTGGTGGGTCGCGTCAAGCCTGATCTCTGGTTTTGGCCGGGCGGTGGGCTTGGTCGGGGGACGGCAAAAGCCGCATCCTGCGACCCACCACGAGGGGCTCCGCCGTTCGCCGTTCGCCGCAACGATCAGTACGCGAATTCGCGGAACACGTGGTCCACGTCGCCATTCCAGCGCCCATGGAACAGCGCCAGCTTGCGCTCGGCCGGCGTCAGGCCGGACTCGACGATTTCCTGCAGCACGTCCAGGTAATGGCTTTCGTCCATGCCGTCGCTGTTCAACGCAGCGCGGCGCTTCAGGCCGCCCACCGCGATCTTCACCGCCTCGCGCGAAAGATCACGCACCGTGCCGTTGCGGAACGGCAGGTTCATCGCATGCTTGGGCACGCCATCGCGCAGCGCGTGGCGCTCGACCAGGGTGAAATCACGCACCAGGTCCCAGGCTGCATCCAGGGCCTCATCGTCATACAGCAGGCCCACCCAGAAGGCCGGCAGCGCGCACAGGCGGCTCCACGGGCCCCCGTCGGCGCCGCGCATTTCCAGGTACTTCTTCAACCGCACTTCCGGGAAGGCGGTGGTCATGTGGTCGGCCCAATCGGTCAGGGTCGGCAGCTGGCCCGGCAGCACCGGAAGCCTGCCGGCCATGAAATCGCGGAAGCTCTGGCCGCTGGCATCGTGGTACACGCCATCGCGGTAAGAGAAATACATCGGCACATCGAGCAGGTAATCCACGTAGCGCTCGTAACCGAAGCCGTCCTCGAACACGAAGTCCAGCATGCCGGTGCGGTCGCCATCGGTATCGGTCCAGATGTGCGAACGATAGCTGAGGTAGCCGTTCGGCTTGCCTTCGGTGAACGGCGAATCGGCGAACAGCGCGGTGGCGATCGGCTGCAGTGCCAGCGACACGCGGAACTTCTTCACCATGTCCGCTTCGGATGCGTAATCCAGGTTGACCTGCACCGTGCAGGTGCGGGTCATCATGTCCAGGCCGAGCGAGCCGACCTTGGGCATGTAGTTCTTCATGATCTGGTAGCGGCCCTTCGGCATCCACGGCATCTCATCGCGCGTCCACTTGGGCTGGAAGCCCATGCCGAGGAAGCCCAGCTGCAGCTCACCGGCTACCTGGGCCACTTCATTGAGATGGGTGCCGGTCTCCACGCAGGTGTGGTGGATGGTTTCCACTGCCGCGCCGGACAATTCCAGCTGGCCAGCCGGTTCCAGCGTCACCGAGGCGCCATCGCGCAGCAGGGCGATGGTGCGGCCTTTTTCCTGCACCGCTTCCCAGCCGAACCGCTGCAGGCCCTGCAGCAGTGCTTCGATACCGCGATCACCGTCGAAGGTAGGCGCACGCAGGTCGTCCAGCCGGAAGCCGAATTTTTCATGCTCGGTACCGATGCGCCAGGCGGCGCGCGGCTTCTCTCCCGAGGCGATCACCTCCACCAGCTGCGAACGGTCAGTGATGGGCGTCTGCGCGACGTGGCTGGGGCTCGACAAGGGACAGGCTCGCTGGTGGGGTGGCGGATGGAATGGGGCTGCGGCCCCGTCATCACAAGGGCGCACTATAGCGTGAGGCCTGCCTGCGTCACGCCCTCGTGACGGACTTCAGCATCCCACCGGCGGGGGCTTGACCCCCGTACACTGGAGGGATGACGTTCGTCCCGACCGCCATGGCCGATTCCGACACGCGTGTCGAGGGTTGCGCCGACGCGCGCAGCGGCAGGCACAAGCGTGACGACCAACGGTCGTCACCCACTAAGACCAACGGTCGTCACCTGCCAACCGCCGAAGCAGACGGCCAGCGGACCCGGGCGGGGTCGAGGACCGGTAGCGCCGAGCCATGCTCGGCGAGCGCAGCGGCAGGCACAAGCGTGACGACCAACGGTCGTCACCCACGAAGACCAACGGTCGTTGCCTGCCAACCGCCGAAGCAGACGGCCAGCGGACCCGGGCGGGGTCGAGGACCGGTAGCGCCGAGCCATGCTCGGCGAGCGCAGCGGCAGGCACAAGCGTGACGACCAACGGTCGTCACCCACTAAGACCAACGGTCGTCACCCACCAAGACCAACGGTCGTCACCCATCAAAACTACCGCGCCGGGGTCAGAGACCCAGCCAGCCGCCGATGATGCCGCGCGCTTCGTCCACGCCCAGCCGGCTTTCGCCGGAGAACACCTGCACGCCGACGGTATCGCCGAAGGCCTCGTGCAGTTCCTTCTTGACCTTGTTCAACGAGATCATCTGCTGGCTGCGGCTGAGCTTGTCGGCCTTGGTCAGCAACGCATGCGCCGGCAGGCCGCGCTGCACCGCATAGGACAGCATCTGCCGGTCGTATTCCTTCAGCGGATGACGGATGTCCATCACCACCACCAGGCCGCGCAGGGCTTGCCGGGTGCGGAAGTACTGGTCGATGAAGGCCTGCCAGTGCGCCTGCAGGTCCAGCGGCACCTTGGCGTAGCCGTAGCCGGGCAGATCCACCAGGTGCGCTTCGGGGGTGACCCGGAAGAACACCAGCTGCTGGGTACGACCGGGGGTCTTGGACACACGGGCCAGCGCGTTCTGGCGGGTAAGGGCGTTCAGGGCACTGGACTTGCCGGCGTTGGAGCGGCCGGCAAACGCCACTTCGGCACCTTCACCAGGCGGCAGCTGCCGCATGTTGTGGGCCGAAACGAAGTAGTGCGCGCGTTCGATGAGAAGAGACATGGCGCATAGGATCGCATGTTGCGCTGCCGCGCGCCCGACCATTGTTTGACCGTGCCATGAACCGGCGTTGATAATCCGGCGTATCCGGGCGGAGGGCCTGGCCGGACCAGAACGGAGCTTTAGCATGCGCCACGCTCGCGTTATTGCCGTTTCCGCTGTCGCCATATCCATCCTGGGCGCTGCCGCCTGGGCGCAGACCAGCATCACCCCGCTGCCGGACAACGGCCCGATCCAGACCGCATCGCTGGAAATCGACTTCAGCAAGACCCAATGGGGCGATGCCAAGGCCGGCCAGACCAAGGCCGCCGCCTGCGCGGCCTGCCATGGCGCCGATGGCAACGCGAGCATCGAGATGTATCCCCGCATCGCCGGGCAGAGCGAACGCTATTCCGCCCAGCAGATGGCACTGATCGCCACCGGGCAACGCACCTCGGGCGCGGCGGTTGCCATGGTGCCTTTCGTCAAGGATCTCACTGCACAGGACATGCGGGATATCGGCGCGTTCTTCGCCACCCAGAAGGGCGCCGCAGGGATCGCCGATGACACCGTCGTCGCCGATGGCCCCTACAAAGGCCTGAAATTTTACGAGATAGGCCAGCAGCTGTATCGCGGCGGCGACGTGGCGCGCGGGCTGCCGGCCTGCATGGCCTGCCACGGCCCGACCGGCGCGGGCAACCCCGGCCCCGCCTATCCGCACATCGGCGGCCAGCACGCCAGCTATGTGTCCCGTCGCCTGCAGGAGTACCAGGCCGGCCGCACCGGGGAGACGGACAAGACCCACTTCCAGATCATGGCCAGCGTGGCATCCAAGCTCACCGAGCAGGAAATCCAGGCGCTGGGCAGTTACCTGCAGGGCCTGCACGACCGCGCCGACGATGTCGCCGCGCAGGCCACCGCAACGGCGCCGACCGCTGCTCCCTGACGACCGTCGATCGCCTGCGGTATCCCCCGCGGGCGCTGGCTGAGGTATGTTCATCTCCGCGCCGGCACCCGCCGGCGACTGTTTTCATGGAGATGCGTGTCGATGAGGTTGATTCCCCGTCTGTTGCTGTCCCTGCTGGCGTTGCTGCCGCTGGCCCTGTCCGCCGCGCCCGCCGCGACCGACCTGCAGGAAGGTCGCGATTACGAGCGCATCGCCCAGCCCGGCCCGTTCCAGCCGCTGGCCGGCAGGATCGAGGTCGTCGAAGTGTTCGGCTATACCTGCTCGCACTGCGCGCACTTCGAACCGCAGCTGGTCGCCTGGGTCGCCAAGCTGCCCAAGGACGTGCGCTTCACCCCCGTTCCGGCCGCCTTCGGCGGGCCGTGGGATGCGTGGGCCACCGCCTACTACGCCGCCGACCAGCTGGGCGTCGCCAAGCGCAGCCACGGTGCGGTGTTCAAGGCCCTGCACGAAGATCGCAGCCTGCCGATGCAGAACGTATCGGCCGACGAACTGGCGACCTTCTACAAGCAATACGGCGTAACCGAGGCCGCCTACGTGGCCGCGCTGAAGAGCGAGGCGGTGCAGGCCAAGGTCAGCGCCGCGCGCGATTTCGCCCGTCGCACCCGGGTTCCGGGCACGCCCAGCCTGGTCATCAACGGCCAGTTCCTGGTCAAGGGCAACAGTGCCGAAGACCAGCTGCGCATCGCCTCGGCGCTGATCGCACAGGCCCGCTCCGGCAAGGCCCGCTGAACCACATGCCATCCACACGCGGTGCCCATGCACCTGCGTGTCATCATCCGTTCCTGGCTGGCGCTCGACGCCGGCCTCAACCATTGCTGGAGAAGCTTTGATGAAGACCCGTTTCGCCCTGACCCTGATGGCCCTGCTGCCTGTCCTCGCTGCCTGCAAGGCCGACGACGGCACCGCCAATGTCGCAGCACCGACCGAAGCCACCCCGGCCGCCGAAACCGCTCCGGCAGCCGATGCCGCCGCACCGGCCACCAGTGAACAGGCTGCCGGCACCGAGCAGGCGGCGGGCAGCGAAGCCGCACCGGCGGCCGCCAACGATGCGCCGATGCGCCTGACCGGTCCGGAACCGGTGGCCGGCACCGACTACGTGGTGATCGAGAACGGCCAACCGTTCCAGCCGGTGGCAGGCAAGGTCGAAGTGGTCGAGATCTTCGGCTACGTCTGCCCGGCCTGTGCGGCGTTCCAGCCGCTGGTGGGCCCGTGGAAGGCCGGCCTGCCGGGTGATGTGAACTTCATCTACGTGCCGGCCATGTTCGGCGGCACCTGGGACGACTATGCGCGTGCGTTCTACGCTGCGCAGACCCTGGGCGTGCAGGAGAAGACCCATGAAGCCGTCTACGCCGCCATCCACGCCGAGCAGACCCTGAAGGGCGAGCGCGGCCGTGATTCGGTCGATGACATCGCCGCCTTCTACGGCAAGCATGGCGTGGATGCCAAGCAGTTCAGCGCCGCGATGAGCAGCTTCGCAGTCAATGCCAAGACCAACGCCGCCAAGCAGTTCGCCCAGCGCAGCAAGATCTCCGGCACGCCGTCGCTGATCATCAACGGCAAGTACCTGGTGAAGGGCAACTCCTTCCCGGACTACCTGCGCATCGCCGACCACCTGATCGCGCGTGAGCGTGCGGCCAAGGCCGGCAACTGATCCTGGACAAGCGCATTCCGTCGTGAATTCCCCCACATCACGCACCCTGCGCCTGCTGACGGCCAATATCCAGGCCGGCTCGAGCACCCGCCGTTACAGCGACTACGTGACCCGCAGCTGGTCACATGCGCTGCCGGCGGGTCGCAAGCGCAGCAGCCTGGATGCGATCGCCACGCTGGCCCGCGGGCACGACATCGTCGGCCTGCAGGAAGCCGACCCGGGCAGCCTGCGCTCGGGCTTCACCAACCAGACCCACTACCTGGCCGAACGCGCTGGCTTCAATTACTGGAGCCATCAGCCGAACCGGCGCATGGGCGGGGTGGCCTCCTCGGCCAACGGCCTGCTGAGCCGACTGGAACCGGTGGAAGTGCAGGACCACGCCCTGCCCGGCCGGATCGGCGGGCGCGGCGTGCTGCTGGCCAAGTTCGGCGATGGTGCCGACGGGCTGGCGGTGGCCGTGGCGCATCTTTCGCTGGGCGCCGGGTCGCGGCTGTCGCAGCTCTCGTTCATCGCCGAGATGCTGTCCGACCACCCCAACGCAGTGCTGATGGGCGACTTCAACTGCCTGGCCGAACGCCCGGAAATGCAGGTGCTGTACCAGAAGACCACCCTGCAGCCCCCCGGCTGCGTAGTGCCCACCTTCCCCAGTTGGCGACCGGACCGGGCCATCGACCACATCCTGGTCAGCAGCAACCTGCAGCAGCGCAGCATCGAAGCCGTGCCCGCAGCGTTCTCCGATCACCTGGCGCTGGCCATGTCGATCGACGTCCCGGCCAGCGCGCTGCGCTGAAAAAGGGGACGGAGGGGATTAAGTCGTTTTCGGCCGAGCAAGCGAGCCGAAAACGACTTAATCCCCTCCGTCCCCTTTTTTCTGCCATTGAAGATGCGAATCAGTCCCATTATCATAGTGTGATCGTGATCGCACAGGATGGTGCGGACGCGCCTTAGCTCTCCCCCACTTCCCGCTCCGCCTGGCCACCATGGATCCCCGGCCAGGCGCCTGTAGCGACCTGCCTGGTTGATGCCGATGACCCGTCCCGCCCCTCTCGCCCTGCGCCGCCTGCCGCAGGCCCTGATGGTTGCCCTGTGCAGCCTGGCTGCCGCACCTGCGTTCGCGCAGAACACCGCCACGCCCGATGGCAGCGCCGCCACCACGCTGGATGGCATCGTGGTCAAGGGTGAGCGCGCCGAAGGGTATTCGGTCCGCCGCACCTCGGCCGGCACGCGCTTCGACCTGGCCCCGCGCGAGATTCCGCAGTCGGTCAGCATCATCAGCCACCAGCGCATCGAGGACCAGAACCTCGACGACATCATCGACGTGCTGGCCAACACCACCGGCGTCAGCAGCACCCAGTCCGACACCGAGCGCACCGAGTTCTACGCGCGCGGCTTCTACATCGACAGTTACCAGTTCGACGGGCTGCCCACCCAGATGGTGCAGAACTGGAGCTACGGCGATTCGGGCCTGGACCTGGCCCTGTACGACCGCGTGGAAGTGGTCCGCGGCGCGACCGGCCTGCTGAGCGGCGCCGGCAATCCGTCGGCTTCGGTGAACCTGATCCGCAAGCACGCCGACAGCGCCGAACTGACCGGCAACGTGTCGGTCAACGTCGGCAGCTGGGGCCGCACCCGCAGCACCGTGGACGTGACCACGCCGCTGAATGCCAGCGGTTCGGTGCGCGCGCGCGTGATCGGCAGCTACCTTGACACCGAATCGCAGATGGACCGCTACAACCAGCACAAGACGCTGGGCTATGCGGTCATCGATGCCGACCTGACCCCGGACACCCAGCTCAGCGTGGGCTACGACTACCAGCAGAAGCGCGCCAACGGCGCGACCTGGGGCGGCTTCCCGATGCTGTTCTCCGACGGCAGCCCGACCCCGTTTGACGAATCGTTCAGCGCCAACCCGGGCTGGACCTACTGGGATACCACCAGCAAGCGTGCGTTCGCCACGCTGGAACATGCCTTCGCCAACGACTGGAAGGTCAAGCTCGGCGCGACGCATGACACCACCAAGGCCGACGACAAGCTGTTCTACCCGGCCTACAACGACTGGACCACCGGCGCCTCGCTGCTGGACAGGAACACTGGCGCCGGCGTGACGCCCTCGGCCGGTTTCTACAACACCGAGCGCAAGGTCAACGCAGTGGACGGCTTCGTGGAAGGCCCGTTCCAGCTGTTCGGCCGCGAGCACCAGTTCATGGCCGGCCTGAGCTACAACAAGCGCGAGTTCGCCAATTACGGCGACTACCAGGTCGGCTGGGCGCCGCTGGACAACTATCTGGCCGGCGTGGGCAGCTTCCCGGAGCCTAACTGGGCGGCCACCCTGCCGTTGCAGAGCGAAGGCACCATCACCCAGAAGGCCGGCTATGCCGCCACGCGCCTGTCACTGGCCGATCCGCTCAAGCTGATCCTCGGCGCCCGATACACCGACTGGAAGAGTGAAGGCGAAGGCGACGACCGCTCGCACACGGTCACCACGCCTTACGCGGGCCTGGTGTTCGACATCAACGACACCTACTCCACCTACGCCAGCTACACGGAGATCTTCCAGCCGCAGACCGCGCGCGACCGCAGCGGCGGCTACCTGGATCCGGTGGACGGCAAGAGCTACGAGATCGGCGTCAAGGGTGCGTGGTTCGACAATCGCCTGAACGCCTCGGTCGCGGCCTTCCGCATCGAACAGGACAACGTGGCGCAGGTCACCAGCGAGCCGATCCCCAGCCGCCCGGGCGAGTTTGCCTACGTCGCCGCCCGCGGCACGGTGAGCCGTGGTTTCGAGTTCGAGCTCAATGGTGAGCTGGCCCCAGGCTGGAATGCCACCTTCGGTGCGTCGCGCTACGTGGCCAAGGACATCAACGACGCCAACATCAACACCAACCTGCCGCAGACCACGATCAAGCTGTTCACCAGCTACACCCCGCAGTCGCTGACCGCGCTGACCGTGGGTGGTGGTGCCAACTGGCAGAACGGCATCTACTACCCGGTGCCGGCTTACGGCCGCATCGAGCAGGACGGCTACGCGCTGGTCAGTGCCTTCGTGCGCTACCGCCTCTCGCCGGAGTTCAGCGTGCAGGCCAACCTCAACAACCTGCTGGACAAGCAGTACTTCTCGCAGATCAACGGATATGGCGCGTATGGCGATGGGCGTAACGGCTCGCTGACGTTCACCTACAACTTCTGAGTCTGGCAAGTGACGACCAACGGTCGTCACCCACCGATGTAGAGCAGGGGCGGATCGAAAGATCCGCCCCTTACTGCTTTAGAAGCGCAGGTCCGCCCTTGCGTACCAGTAACGTCCACGCGGGATGTCATACGTGGAAGCGTCGTAGCCGTTCAACGAGCACGACAGGCAGATCGGCGGATCCTTGTCGAACACGTTGTTCAGTCCCAGGCTCAGCTGCAGGCCCTTCATCCAGTCCACCTTGTAGCCCACCTGCATGTCATGGAAGGTGGTGGCGGCCAGCTTGTTGGTACCAGCGACCTGGTCACTGCAGATCGGGAAGGCGGAGGCGTCGCCGCACTGTTCAGTGAGCTCGGAGATGTGCCGCACCGTCCACGAGGCATTCCAGTTGTCCAGCGCCCACGATACGCTGGCATTGCTGGTCCATTCCGGGATTGAACTATCCGCCACCTCCACGCCCGGCTCCTGCGGCTGCCGCTGGCCGGCCGCGCCGAGTGCCTCGTAACGGCCAACGAAGGTGTTCTGCCAGCCCAGCTTGAACTGACCGATGTCGGTCTGCGGCAGGGTGTAGAACAGATCCACGTCCCAGCCATCGGTCTTGATCGAACCGAGGTTGGTCAGGCGGTTGTTGAAGCTGCTGATCGCACCGGTGTTGGCGCGGGTGATGCCGTTGCAGTACAGCGGGTCCAGTGAATCCACGCACAGGTCCAGCTGGGTCTGCGCGTTGATGGCCTGGATGGCGCCCTCGATGGTGTGGCGGTAGAACGTCACTTCCACGTCGAAGCGCTCGGACCATTCGGTATTGTTGGCAAACCACGGGCTCCAGACGAAGCCGGCACTGAAGCTGCGCGAATGCTCCGGATCCAGCTCGATGTTGCCGCCGGTGGTGACCGAGATCTGCGAGTTCGCCGACTGGAAGCCGGTCGGCACGCCGAGCGCGGCGCAGTTGGCTGCATTGCCGCGTGGTGCATCGCCGCCCAGGCCGATCGAGCACGGATCGAAGATCTGCAGGTCAGCGCGTGCGGCCGAACCGTACAGTTCTCCGATGGACGGCGCGCGGAAGCCTTCGGCATAGCTGGTACGCAGCACGAAGTCATCGGTCACTTGCCAGCGCAGGCCATATTTCGGCGTGAACTCTCCACCAAAGGTGGAGTAGTCCGAGTAACGTCCCGCCAGGCTCAGGTCCAGCTTCTCGCCCAGCGCGCTCTTGGCGAAGATCGGGATGCTCAGCTCCAGGTAGGCTTCGTTGACGTCGTAGGAACCGGACGTCGGCAGTGACGGGACGCCGTTGTAATGGCCGATCACGGTCAGCGGATCGGGCTGATAGGAACCCTCGTACTTGCGGTACTCGTAGCCCGTGGCGAACGCTACCGGGCCGGCAGGCAGGGTGAACAGCTCGCTGGAGAGGTTGGCAGTGAACAGGCTCAGCTCGTTCTGGCTGCGGTCACGCACCACCGGCTGGATCCACTGAAGCATCTCGGGGGTGATGCTGCCTACACCGCCGAAGATGTTCAACGGCACGCAGCCAGGCGTAGATGCGCATACCGCCGGGTCGCCGAGTGCGGTGGCGATGTTGAAGATGTTGTAGCTGCCGTAGTTGGTCTGCTCGGCCTTGTTCTTGCTGTACATGCCGTTGACGTCCCAGAACCAGCTGCGGTCCGCGGCTTCGAAATCACCCACCAGCCCGGTGGCAAAGTAGCTGGTATTGACCTCCTGCTCAAACACACGCGCGCCGCCTTCCACCGGGCGTCGGCCAATGAACTGCATGTTGTCCGAGGAAACAAGATCGAAGCCGAAGGGGTTGAACGGATTCAATGCCGAGATGGTGATGTTGTCTGCCAGCGGGTTGCCGGTGGCGCCATCAGGGCCGAAGAACAGCGGCTCGGGGCCGGCCTGGTTGGTCGATTCACGGCGGTTGCTCAGCGCCTTGACGTACCACTGCAGGTTATCGGTGATGTCAAAGCGGAACTGACCGAAGACACCTTTGCGCTCGGATGGAGTCAACAACAGGTTGTATTCAGCGAAGTTGAAGCGGTCTGCGGTGGTGAAGCAGTGGTAATCATCACTGCGGCTGCACCCGGCGCTGCCATCGTAGTTGGGGGTGCTGGCACCGTTGTTCGGCACGAGGTCCTGCACGGCGCCGGTGTTGGGATCGATGAAGCGGAAGCGCCCCTGCGGAATGCCACCGCTGCCGAACGTCAAGCCAGTGCCCGGAACCGGGAAGCGCGACTGCTCACGGGTCCGCGCATACACCGGATCCTGCTTGGTATAACTGGCTCCCAGGAACAGACTGTAACGGTCGCCCTGCGTGCCCCAGGCCAGGTCGATGCCCTTCTGCGTGCCATCGCCCTTGCTGTACTCGCCGTAGTTCATCGTCACCTGGGCGCCATCGAAATTGCGGCGGGTGATGATGTTGACCACACCGGCGATGGCATCGGAGCCGTACAACGACGATGCGCCGTCTTCCAGCACTTCGATGCGTTCGACGATGGCCAGCGGAATGGTGTTCAGATCGGTCGCCGAGCCGACGCCGGAGGCGGACGATTCGTTGACCCAGCGGATGCCGTCAACCAGCACCAGCACGCGCTTGGCGCCGAGGTGACGCAGATCAACCTGTGCCGAGCCGGCCCCTACGCCGCTGCCATCGGGCGGGAAGCCGAAGTTGCCCGACGAGTTGAACTTGGCATTCAGCGCCGAGCCCGATCCGGTGAGCTGCTGCAGCACCTCGCCGATGGAGGTCAGGCCGGTGCGTTCGATTTCAGTGCGGGTGAGGGTCTGGATCGGTAGATGGCCTTCGACCTCGGCACGCTTGATGCGCGACCCGGTCACTTCAACACGATCCAGGTCAGTGGCGACACGAGGGGTCTCCTGCGCCATGACGCTGACGGAGGACATCAGGCCGACGCACAGGGATACGGCGACCGCCAACGGGCGGTAATGCAGGTTGTTCATTCGCTTCTCTCTCTCCAGATGGGCGTGCTAATCAACTGCGGAAATCACACAGCGTCCTAGTTGTAAACAACTTGTAAAACATACGGCGTGACCTGGTCCTCGCTTTCACCTCGGCTGCACAAAACCCACTTGGGAGATGCGATGGCTGGCAAGACCCGACGCGGTCACGTGAACAGCAGAATTCAGGCGTCAGCGGCTATGCTCCCCGGATGACTCGACACTCTCGCCCTGCCCTGTCCCTGATCGCGCTGGCTGCCCTGCTGCCTGCCGTATCCCCGGCTTCTGCCCAGTCCTCCGATGCCCAGCGTGCGCAGCTTAAAGCGGCCATCGCCGATGCCGAGCGCGGCCAGTTCAATGCGGCCCAGGCCGGCACCCTGAGCCGCAACCCGGCCTACGGCTGGCTGGAATATGCCAACCTGCGACGCAACATCGAAACGGTCAGCAACGACCAGGCCCAGGCCTTCCTCAAGCGCTACGACGGCCAGGCCGTGGCCTCCACGTTCCGCAGCGTGTGGCTGCCGGCGGTCGCACGCCGCCAGGACTGGTCGACCCTGCTGGCCAACTGGGCCCCGACTGAGAACGTCGGCCTGCGCTGTGCCCAGCTGACCGCGCGCCAAGCCACCGGCAAGGCCGATGCGCAGTGGACGAGCGAGGCGCAGGACCTGTGGCGCAAGGCCGGCAAGTCGCTGCCCGATGGCTGCGATGCGGTGTTCGCCGTATTGCAGACCCAGGGCGGCATGACCGACGCATTGCGCTGGGAGCGCGTGGACGCCGCCGCCGATGCCGGACAGCCGGCGGTGATGCGCAGCGCCGCGCGCGGCCTGCCCGCGGCCGACCTCGCCCTGGCCACCGATTACGCCTCCTTTGTCGATGCACCCAGTGCCAAGGCCCTGAACTGGCCACGCAACGAACGCAGCCGCCGCATTGCCACCGATGGCCTGCAGAAGCTGGCCAAGGCCAATCCCGACGCCACCGAACAGCAGCTGCCGCAGTACGCGCAGGCGCTGGGCCTGAGCGCGGACCAGCAGGCCCAGGTGCGCTACCAGATCGCGCTGTGGACGGTGGCCTCCTACCTGCCCGATTCCGCGCGCCGGCTCAACGCCGTACCGGATTCGGCGTATGACGAACGCCTGCACGAATGGCGCGTGCGCGAGGCGATGTCGCGCGGTGACTGGCCGGCCACGTTGGCCGCGATCCGCAAGATGGGCCCGACCCAACGGGCGGACTCGCGCTGGACCTATTTTGAAGCCCGCATGCTGGAAAAGACCGGCCAGACCGCGCAGGCCAAGCCGGTATTCGCGCGCGCCGCCAGCTCGCCGACCTTCCATGGTTTCCTGGCCGCCGACAAGCTGGAACAGCCGTACATGCTGTGTCCGTGGAAGCCCAACGACAGTGCATCGGCGCGTGCGGCCGTGTCGCGTGATCCGGCCATCGTGCGTGCGATGGAGCTGTACCGCATCGACCGCGCCAGCTGGGCAACGGCGGAGTGGAACAGCGCGCTGGCCAAGTTCGACGACACCCAGCGCCGCCTGGCGGTGGAAGTGGCACAGGAAAACGGTTGGTTCGATCGCGCGGTGTTCTCCCTCGGCAAGCAGCCGGACGAACAGCGGCTGTACCACCTGCGCTTCCCGCTGCATCACGACGGCAGCATCCGGCGTGAGGCCGCACGCAATGCGATCGACCCGGCCTGGGTGGCGGCGGAAATCCGTGCCGAGAGCATCTTCAGCCCCAATGCGCGCTCGCCCGCCAACGCCATGGGCCTGATGCAGGTTCTGCCCACCACCGGCGCTGCGGTCGCCAGGAACATCGGGCTGACCACCTACGGCGGGGCCGCCAGCCTGTACGACCCGGACACCAACATCGCCATCGGCACCGCCTACCTGCGCCAACTGATGAACAAGTACGACGGCCTGCCCTACGTCACCATCGCCGCGTACAACGCCGGTCCCACGCCCACGGCGCGCTGGCAGACCCAGCGCCCCGGCTTTGATCCGGACCTGTGGATCGAGACCATCAGCTACAAGGAAACCCGCGAGTACGTGGCCCGCGTGCTGGCCTTCAGCGTGATCTACGACTGGCGCCTCAACGGCGATGCGCTGCCGCTGAGCGACCGCCTGATGGGCAAGCTGGTGGACACCCGCAAGAAGTTCACCTGCACCGCCGCGGCGGGTGCCAAGGCGGACTGAGCTGCGGCAGAAGCATGACGGCCGGCGGCCGTCACTACCGAAGGCGGGGTAGCGCCGAGCCATGCTCGGCGCGCGCAGCGGCAGGCAGAAGCGTGACGGCCAGCGGCCGTCACTACCTGCGGCGAACCCGCCGTATCATGGGGGCCATGAAGATCTATCTCGTCGGCGGCGCGGTGCGCGACCGCCTGCTGCAGCGCCCCGCCGGTGACCGCGACTGGATGGTGGTCGGCGCCACGCCCGCGCAGATGGAAGCCCAGGGCTTCCGGGCGGTCGGGCGCGACTTCCCCGTGTTCCTGCATCCGGACACCGGCGAGGAATACGCCCTTGCCCGCACCGAACGCAAATCCGGCCGCGGTTACCGCGGCTTCGTGGTCGATGCCGATCCATCGGTCACGCTGGAAGAAGACCTGCAGCGGCGCGATTTCACCATCAACGCGATTGCCTGCGACGAAGACAGCGGCACCCTGGTCGATCCGTATGGCGGTGTCGACGATATCGAGAACCGCGTGCTGCGCCACGTCGGTCCGGCCTTCGTCGAAGATCCCCTGAGGGTGCTGCGTGCGGCGCGCTTCATGGCCCGCTTCGCCCCGCTGGGCTTCACCATCGCCGATGAAACCATGGCACTCATGCGCGATGTCGCCGCCAGTGGCGAGCTCGACGCGCTGGTGCCCGAACGCGTCTGGCAGGAACTGCGTCGTGCGCTGGCATCGGAGCGTCCGTCAGCCTTCCTGCGCACGCTGCACGATGCGCACGCGCTGGCGCCGATCCTGCCCGAGCTGGACGCACTGTACGGCGTGCCCCAGCGCGCGGAGTACCACCCGGAGGTGGATACCGGCGTGCACCAGGAAATGGTCAGCGACATGGCCGCGCGACTGGCACCGGGCGATGATCTGGTCGGCTTCGCCGCGCTCACCCACGACCTGGGCAAGGCGCTGACTCCCCAGCAAGAATGGCCGCGCCACATCATGCACGAGCAGCGAGGGTTGAAGCCGCTGAAGGCGCTGTGCGCGCGGTTGAAGGTACCGGCCGAGCACCAGCAGCTGGCCGAGGCCGTATGCCGCGAGCACCTCAACGTGCATCGCATCGACGAGCTGCGCGATGCCACCGTACTGGAGCTGCTGGGCCGCTGCGATGCGCTGCGACGACCGGAGCGCATCGCCCGCATCGCGCTGTGCTGCGAAGCGGACAAGCGCGGCCGGCTCGGCTTCGAAGAAGGCGACTACCCGCAGGCCGAAACCCTCAAGCGCCTGCACCAGGCTGCGTTGTCCGTGCAGGCCCGTGACCTGGACACCACCCACCTGCAGGGCCCGGCGATCGGCCAGGCGCTGGCCAGGGCGCGCATCGCAGCGATTGCGGCGGCACGCTGAGCCGCCAGCACCGGCCAGCACCGGCCAGCGGCGATCCTCAGCGGGCTTCGCCGCGGGTGAAGGCGTCGGCGCGCTGCTTCAACTGCACCACCGCATCGGGAATCATCTCCATGCCCAGGTCGAAACCGGGATTGAGCACGATGCCGACGCCATCGGAAATCGCGCTCAGCAGCCAGCGCACTTCCACCTGCAGGGCGTTCTCGAACTGCGGCAACTGTTCGCTCCACGCGCTGGCACGTTCGACGGCGGAGAAGATCGCGAACATCGGCTCGTCCGCTTCGCTGGTCAGTACCAGCGGATTGATCGATTCATCCCAGTCCGCGTCCGGGCCGACCGGCTTGTCCAGCAGCACGAACACCTGGTCGCCCAGCAGGCTGTCCAGGAACGCCGGCGCCTGCAGGGTGCCGTCCTGCGCCTGCACCAGGCGCACTTCCAGATCGTTCAGCGGTTCAAAGGGGGCTTCGGCTTCCACGGTTACTCCTGGTTGCGTGCTGACACGCGTGATCGATACCGCGACTTTAACAGGCCGTGACGTTGTCATCCTGTGGACTGGCGCCCCCCGCGCCGATGACCTCACCCAGCACGCGGAGCCACCTTGGCCTGTGCGACGCAGCCCGGTTGCGAGAGCAGCCAACGCTGGGCCGCGGCCAGCGTCGCGGCATCGCCGTCGGTGACCTGGTCCGGCACGATCGGTCCACCATCGCCCACGCCATTGCGGTCGGCCATCAGCGTGTCGGTCAGCAGGAAAAGAGTGCCATCGGGCAGGCGGATGGAGGAGTTGGAGGTGGCAAAGCCGGCGGTCGGCGCGCCGAAGCTGCGCGAATCCGGACGCCCACGAAAGGCCAACGCCGTGGCTTCGCCGGAACTGGCCGTGCGTTCTCCCAGCAGCACGGCCACCGGCGCGCCCGGCTCACGCAGGCGGTATCCGGCCTGGCCAAACCCGAGCATGGGACGGCCTTTGACCATCAGCGTGCCGTCGTGCGATTCCCACGGCACATTCGGCCCCGCGCCACGCAGCATGCCAAGCACCTGGATGCCATCGCCGGGGATCCGCAGCAGCGGCTCCACGCCCAGCAGCATCGGCCACATGTTGCCGCCGCTGTTGTTGCGCAGGTCGACGATCCAACCACAGCGCGGGCTCGAATCGCCATCGCGCACGCGCCGCTGCAGGTCCACCGCGCGCTGCACCGACTGCCGCGCCTGCTCGGCCGGGGAGCTGGCCAGGGCCGGGGAAAAACGGTCGACCGCTACCCAGCCAAGCCGGCGATCCAGCGTGGCAGGCAGCACGCCGCGCCCTGCTGCGGTGCCCGCGCCAGGCACCGCGTCGAGCGGCACGGGCAGCTGCACGGTGTCGGTGGCCAACCAGCGTCCATGGCCCTTTGAACTGCGCTGGATGGCGGCATCCAGCAAGGAGCGCACCCGTGCGGGATCGCCGTGCGCGCGGGCGATATCGGCGCGCACGGCCTCCCAGTCCACGGCTTGGCGGTACAGCGCCCGCTGTTCCATCAGGTCAAGCATCTTCGCCTGTGATTCGGCGGAAGGAAGGTCCACCGCCTGCGCGGCGGCAGGCACCAGCATCATCGCAACCACCCACGCATGCCTACCGGCCATCGCGCTACATCCATGTAGAGGAAGCCGGATGATACGTGAACGCAGGGCGGGACCGCGATGGCTGGGGGATCCCGCCGAGCATGGCTCGGCGCTACCGATATGCCCATGGCAACGCCGGGCCGTGCCCGGCGGAATGCCTCACCAGTCGAAGCGCAGGCCGATATTCCCCTCCACGCTCCTGCGTTCGCGGTTGCGGTCCTCCAGGTCACGCGTGTAATCAGCCACTGCGTACGCGCTCACGTTGCGGTTGAATCGCCCTACCACGCCCACGCCGACTTCCCACGCGCTGGTCTCCTGCCCCGCCACGATGCGGTTGCTGCCGAAGTCCACGCGGTTGTCACCGTCCAGGGTCTTCCAGTAATTGAGCTTGAAATACGGCTGCCAGCCGTTGTCGGCCAGTCCATGATCGCCGGCCAGGCGCAGGCCGATACGGCCGGTCCAGGCGTTGTCGGCACCGAAGCGGATCGCCGCCACCGCGTCGGCCGCATCGTCCAGCGACTGCCGCTGCCAGATGACCTGCAGCTGCGGTTCCAGCCACCACGACGACTGCCCCAGGCGCAGCAGCGGCTTGCCCGCTTCCAGCGAGGCACTGGTGCCATCGCCGCGGACGTCGATGCCCAGCCCGCGGGTCGACCACGCCTGCCCGCGGTAACGGCTCTGCATCACCACCGCATCCAGGTAGCCACCGGCAGTGCCGACACCCGTCCAGCTCAGCCCCACGTGCTTGTCATCCAGCCGGGTCTGGCCCACGTGCACGTTCTCCCAGCCCAGCGCCAGGCCGGTGATGCGCCCGGTGGCGCGGGTGCGGCCGACGAATACGCCCCACTGGCTGCGGAGGGTACCAGCGTCGCTGGCATGCAGGTCGATGCCGGCCTGCAGTCCCTGCAGGTCGCCGTCGAAGCCGGTCAGCGCATCGCCGTTCCAGTGCTGCTCCTCGCTGCTGCCGATCAAGCGGCCCCAGGCGGCGCGCGCGACGCCCTCGCCCGCCAGCAGGCGCTGTTCGCCCTGGCGCTCGTGGAAGGTTCCCAGCGAGGCCTGCGATACCGTGCGCAGCAGCGACGGAACCACCGTGTACGCCGGTGTTTCCAGCCGGTAGATCGGGGTCACCTCGGCCTGCGACGGGCGCGCGCCGGGCGTGGGCGGGCTGGCCAGCGGGCCGGGCACCACGGCGACCTCATCGGGCACCGGCGGCGGCGGGGTAAGATCCGGCGGGTCGACCGGCTCCGGCTCCGCTGGCGGTGCCGGCGGTGCCGGTTCGGGCGCCACCGGGTCCGGATCCGGCGCACCCGGATCGACCGGCACATCGGGCGGCGGCGGTGGCGCCGGCGGCAGGACCGAGGGCGGCGTGCCGAGGTCTTCCGGCGGCGGCGGCTCCGGCAGTGGCGGTGTGGTCGGCGCAGGCGCCGGGGCAGGATCCGCGCTTGCCACGAGGGTCGAGCGCAGGTACCAGTTTTCAGCGGTGCCGCCGCTGACGCCGCCCTTGAACAGGAAGTACTCGTAGGCACCGGCAGCCACCGGCGAGAACAGCGCGAAGGCCTCCGCGCTGGTGGTGGCGCCGTTGCCTGCCTGCACCAGCAGGATGCCATCGGCGATCGTCGCCCCGCCGGCGCCACCGGCGTTGATCACGCCGATACCGGTGGTGCCGGTACCGGCGCCACCGGCGATCACCAGGCGGTCACTGGCCGAGCTGTCATCGCCCAGCACGGTGTTGAGGTACAGGCCACCGCCGTTGCCGGTGTAGTTGCCGTTGATGGTGAACACATCGCCGGGCGCATCATTGCTGCTCATGTCGATGCGCCCGGCATTGAGCACGCTT
Source organism: Stenotrophomonas sp. Bg11-02 (assembly GCF_002836635.1). Classification (NCBI taxonomy): domain Bacteria; kingdom Pseudomonadati; phylum Pseudomonadota; class Gammaproteobacteria; order Lysobacterales; family Lysobacteraceae; genus Stenotrophomonas; species Stenotrophomonas sp. Bg11-02. Next base: position 87,921 of record NZ_PJAY01000050.1, on the reverse strand, counting down.
GCCAACGACCCGGCAGCGAAGGCGGATACGCCGTTCGCCCCGCTGGAAAACAACGCACTGGTGGCATCGATATCCAGCGCCCCGGTGGTGGTGCCCGCATCGCCCAGCACCAACGCGCCATCGAACGTCATCTGGCTGTCGTTGGCCAGCGCGATGCGTTCCCAGCCGGTGTAGCGCGCTACCGCGGAGGTCTTGACGTTGTCCATCGCCAGCGCGTCGGTGCCGCTGCCTCCGTCCAGCCGCGGCACCGCGCCGAGGTGCGATTCGTTGAGGTCGGACAGTCGCGCGGTGTCGTCGCCCTCGCCCATGTCGATGAGGTCGTGCACAACCCCGCCACCACTCCAATCGAGGACGTCGTTGCCCACGCTCATGCGGATTTCGCCGCGCACCGTGCCGCCGGTAAGGGTCACCCTGTCATCGCCGCCACTGACACTGATGTTGCCGCCGATGTAGCCATCGGACAGGATGATCGTGTCGCGGCCGAAGCCGGTGACCAGGTTGCCATCGATGGTGCCGCCGGACATGTCGAACACGTTGTTGTCCAGCTTCATGTTGACCCGGCCGATGCGACCGCCGGTCATTTCGGCGTAGTCGCCATCTTCGAACGCCCCGACGATGCGGCCACCGGTCATGCGGAACGAATCGAAATTGTCTCCCTGCAGCAGCGCCCCGAGGCTGCCATCGGTCATCAGGAAGCTGTCGATGCCGTTGCCCTGCTGCACGGTGCCGGTGATGCTGCCACCGCTGACCTGCAGGCTGTCGGCACCGTCGCCCTGGTCCAGCGAAGCGAGGCTGCCCGCACTTATCACCGCCACATCGTCACCGCTGCCCTGCGTGGCCGCGCCTGTCAGCGTACCTCCCCGCAGCTCCAGCCGGTCATTGCCGGCACCCTGCGCCAACGTGCCGCTGATGCTGCCTCCCGCACGCAGGATGGCGGTGTCGTTGCCACCGCCCTGGGCGACATTGCCGATGATGGCCCCGGAGAGGTCGACCAGGTCGTCCCCTTCGCCCATCACCACGGCATCGGCGTTGCCCACATCGACCACCGCGCCGGCCAGCAGTCGTACCGAGCCGCTTGCGGTGGCGTTGCTGCCGGTACCCAGCGTGCTGGTCCACGGCGTGGGCGGGGCCGCGTCGCAGACCGTGCTGGTGCCTATAGTGATGCAGTCGGCACTCGCATTGAGCGTGACCAGCAGCAGCGCGGTGCCTGCCATGGCCCGCGAGTGAAGGAGATCTGAGATGCTGAATGCAAGCCGGGAAGGTGCGGGAGGGTGCAAGGGACGTTCTCCATCATCATGATCGGAAGACACGAAATGCCGCTGGATGTATCGGCCCCGACACCCATGCCGTGTCCGCCTGGATGCGGCGGTTGTCCCGGAATGTCCCCTGCGTCACGTGCCACCTTGAATGCACTGCAACCGCAGTCTGCCACCGGGTTCTACGTATATTCCACATTTTAAATGTGAGGCCATTCGCACATTGGATGTGGACAGGCCTTGGGCTCACGCGCCGCCAACATGACTTAACAGGTTCAGATCTTCAGGTAGATGCGGCGTGCGTCCAGCCACCACGCCACCGCCCACCATGCAGCGACAAAGGAAACCGCGATCAGCAGCGAGGCCGTCGCCAGCTGCGTCGGCATTGCGCCAGCGGCAGCGTTCCAGACCGCCTGCCAGAGCCCGCTGGCGCCCAGCAGCACCGACATCACCGATGCGCCGAGATAAACGGTAATGGCGTTCACGCCGAAGCGGCGCCCCAATGCCGGCCAGCCGCGCTGGTCGATCAGCCAATGCGCGGCGAGCAGGGCGATGATCGCCAGGCCCCCCGTCCAGAGCACATACGGCGGCGTCCACAGATTCTTGTTGAGTGGCAGCCACACTGCCGCCGCCAGGCCGATGGCCAGCAGCAGCGCGCCGCAGATGGCCAGCCGCAGCGCCGCGGCGGCACGCAGCATCTGCCCCGCCAGCAGCCCCAGCAGCGTGGTCGCCAGCGCACCCAGCGTGCTCATCAATCCTTCTGGATCATGGCCCAGTCCGCTGGCCGCCTCGTACTGGTAGATCCATGGGGCGAACAACGCGGTGTCCAGCCGGCTCACCGGGTTGAGCAGCGGCACCAGCGTATCGGCGCCCAGCAACAGACCGGAATAGCCTGCAAGCAGCAGCACCAGCGCCGCCCACTGCAGCCGCTGGCGCGCGTACACCGCCAGCAACCCCACCAGCGCCGAGCACACCGCGATGCGCTGCAGGACGCCCCAGAGGCGGTAGTGCGGCAGCTCCAGCAGCCACCACGCAAGCGCGTGCAGCAGCAGGCCGGCCAGCAGGATCCGCAGCGCACGGGTCAGCACGCCGCGCGCCAGCGCAGGCCGTGCCGCTGCATTCGCTGCGCGTGGCACCACGCTGAACGCCATCGACACGCCGACCAGGAACAGGAAAAAGGGAAACACCAGGTCGGTCGGCGTGCAGCCATGCCATGCCGCATGCAGCAACGGCGCATGCACATGGCCCCAGTCACCCGGGTTGTTGACCAGCAACATCGCCGCCACCGTGATCCCGCGCAGTGCATCGATCGATGCCAGGCGCGTGGCGGCGGCCGTGCTCATGCCGCTTCGTACTGCCCGGCAATCCAGGTGCCGCGCACCTGCAGGGCATCGTCCAGCAGCACCAGGTCGGCCTGGAAGCCCTCGGCGATATGTCCCATCCGGTCATCCACGTTGAGGAAGCGCGCCGGGTAGGTGGAGGCCATGCGTGCGGCTTCGGCCAGTGGCTCGCCGAGCAGCTGCACGGTGTTGCGCACCGCCGTGGCCATGTCCAGCGCGGAACCGGCCAGCGAACCGGCCGCGTTGCGCACCACGCCGTCCACGGCGGTGATGATCTCCCCGTACAGCTCGTAACTGGGGTCATCCGCACCGACCGGCGGCATCGCATCGGTCACCAGCAACAGGCGGCCGCGCGGCTTGGCGGCCAGCGCCACGCGCAGGCTGCCCGGATGCACGTGCACGCCATCGACGATGATCCCGACCCAGCTGTCCCGGTCTTCCAGCGCAGCGCCCACCGCACCCGGCTCACGGCCCTGCAGCGGTGACATCGCGTTGTACAGGTGGGTGAAGCCGCGGATACCGGCATCCAGCCCGGCGCGTGCTTCTTCGTAGGTGGCCGCGGTGTGCCCGGCCGCCACGATCACGCCACGCTCCACCAGCGCGCGGATGGTCTCCAGCGGCACCCGTTCCGGCGCCAGCGTCAGCAGGGTCACGCCATTGTCCAGCGATGCCGCCAGCGCGACCTCATCGGCGTCCGGCACGCGGAACTTGCTGACGTCGTGCGTGCCTTTGCGGGCCGGCGCGATATAGGGACCTTCCAGGTGGATGCCGATCACGCCGGGCACCCCCTGCGCGATGGCATCGTGGGTGGCAGTGATCGCCGCGCGCATCACCTGCAGGTCATCGCTGATCAGCGTCGGCAGCAGCGCGGTGGTGCCGAAACGGCGATGCGCCGCGGCGATCGTGCGCAGGGTCGGCACGTCCGGCGTGTTGTTGAACAAGGCGCCGCCGCCGCCATTGACCTGCACGTCGATGAAGCCCGGCAGCAGCCAGCCGCCACCGAGGTCCACCTGTTCGTCGGCCGGTCCCAGCTGCGGTGCCGCATCGGGCAGCACCGCGCTGATGCGGCCCTCTTCGATCACCAGCGCGAGGTCATCGCGGAACTCTTCGCCCACCAGCATCCGGGCATTGCGCAGCACCTGCTTCATCAGACGGTCTCCGTGACCTTGTTCAGATGCGGCGGCAGGTCCGGGTTGTGCCCGCGACGCAGCGCCAGCGCGTTGATTGCGCGGTAGAAGCTCTGCACCGTCAGCAGCGGTGCGCACAATGGATGCGGCGCGGCGGCCAAGGGCAGGTCTCCGCCGGCGCCTGCCAGCCACACCTGCGCACCCCGCGCGGCGAATTCATCGGCCACCGCGCGCGTACCGGCGCCTGTTTCGTCCGGCTGGGCGAAGGCCAGCACCGGGAAGCCCGGCCCGACCAGCGCCATCGGTCCGTGCTTGACCTCCGCCGAGCTGTACGCCTCGGCATGCAGGCCACAGGTTTCCTTGAACTTCAGCGCCGCTTCCTGCGCCGCACCAAGACCGAGGCCACGCCCCAGCACGAACAGATTGGAGGCCTCCACCAGGCCCTCGGTGACCGCGCTCCAGTCCGCCTGCCAGGCCTCGCGCAGGGCCGCCGGCAGCGCGTCCAGCGCCGCGCGCAGCGCGCTGTCCTGTTTCCAGTACGCGGCCAGCTGCAGCACGGCGGCCAGCGAGGCGAGATAACTCTTGGTCGCCGCAACGCTGCGCTCGGCCCCGGCGTGCAGCGGGATCACCGTCTCGGCCAGCTGCGCCAACGGCGAATCCTCCACGTTGACCAGCGCCACCACGCGCGCGCCGGCGGCCTTGGCCGCCTCCGCATTGCGCAGCAGGTCCGGGCTCTTGCCGGACTGCGAGATCACGATGAACAACGCCCCGCGCAGCTGCAGCGGCGCGGCGTATACCGATCCCACCGATGGCGAAGCCGACGCCACCACAAGGCCAAGCTGGGTCTCCAGCAGGTACTTGGCATAGGTCGCCGCATGGTCCGAACTGCCGCGCGCGCAGGTCACCACGAACGGCGGCGGCGCAGCGCGCAGGCTGGCTGCCAGCGTTTCCATCACGCCATGATTGCGCGCGAACTGGGCGGCGATGACATCGGCCGCCTCGGCGGCTTCGCGGAACATCAACGTGTCGGCAGGGGCTGGCAGGGTCATGGCGGTACTCAAGGAGGATCGGAAGGAAGGGCACGCGCGGCGGCCGGACGCATCGGCGCGGTCGAACCACGCACCACCAGCTGTGGCACGAAGCCCTGGTTGTGCAGCGGCGACGGCGCATCGTCATACGCATCGCTGCGCAGCTGTGCGATCAGCAGGCGCGCGGCATGCCGGGCGATGTCTTCGGTGGCCTGTTTGGCGGTGGTCAATGGCGGCCAGGACTGGCGCGAAAACGGACTGTCCTCGAAGCCGGCGATGGACAGGTCGTAGGGCACGTTCATGCCGGCCGACTTCGCTGCCGCCAGTACGCCGGCGGCGATTTCATCGTTGGACCCGAAGATGGCGGTCGGCGGCTCGCGCAGCGCCAGCAGGCGCCGTGCACCGCGGAATCCATCGTCGAAGGTGTAATCACCCTGCACCACCAGGTGCTTGTCCACGGTCATTCCGTAGTCCTTCAACGCCGCTTCGTAGCCGGCATGGCGCTCCACCGATGAGCGGTGTGAACTACCGCCCCACAGGAAGCCGATGCGCTGGTGGCCAAGCTGGATCAGGTGCTCGGTGACCTCGTAGGCGGCCTCGCGGTCGTCGACGAACACGCAGGCCCCGTCGGCGGGATCTTCGGTAGCGGCGATGATGCGCACCAGCTTGATGCCACGCGCGGTCAAGGCCTGCACCAGGTCGCGGCGCTCGGACATCGGCGCGGTCAGCACCAGCCCGGCCAGTCGCGAACGCTGTACCCAGTCGGCCAGCTCTTCAGCCAGCAGCGGCGAACTGGAATCGCAGGGGTGGATCTGCAGGCCGAAGCCGGTCTCGCGGCAGGCCGCCAGCACGCCGTTCTGCACGCCGATGATGTGGTACGGGTTGGGGTTGTCATACACCAGCCCGACCACGAAGGTAGTGCCGCTGCGCAGGTTGCGCGCCGAGGGATCCGGCTCGTAATCCAGCTCGGCCACCGCACGCAGCACCCGCGCGCGGGTGGCCTGCATCACCGACGGTTCGTTGTTGATGACGCGCGACACGGTCTTCAAAGAGACCTTGGCCTTCTCGGCGACGTCCTTGATTGTGGCTCTGCGCATTGCCGTTCCCCGCGGTTGATCCGTGGCGTCCATGATCGCCGATCAGGCAGCGTCGCGCGGCAGGCCCGCGCGGTGCCCGATGGTCGAATAGAACAGGATGTACAGGTAGCACGGGACCATCAGCAGCAGGAACACCAGCTGGAAGTCGACATGCTGCTTGAGCACGGCAAAGGCCTGCGGAATGATCGCACCGCCGGCGATGCCCATCACCAGCAGTGCCGAACCGGTCTCGGTGAAGCGCCCCAGGCCGCGGATCGCGAGCGGGAAGATCGCCGGCCACATCATCGCGTTGGCGAACCCGAGCAGTGCCACGAAGGCGACCGACGCATAGCCATGGGTGAAGTAGGCGCCCACGCAGAACAGCACGCCGAGCGAGGCGGAGATGCTCAGGTATCGCGACTGGGAAACAAAACGGGGGATCAGCAGCAGGCCCACCACGTAGCCCACCAGCATCGCCCCCAAGGTGAGGGAGGTGAACATCTTGGTCTGGTCCAGCGGCAGGTCGAATCCGTGGCCGTAGGTGCCGATGGCATCACCGGCCATCACTTCCACGCCCACATAGACGAACAGGCACAGCACGCCCAGCCACAGGTGCGGGAACTGGAAAATGCTGCTGCGTTCGATCCCCCCCTTGCCCGCCGGTGCGGCATTGGCCTCGGAGGATTTCAGTTCGGGCAGCGGCGAGAACAGCACCGCCACCGACAGCACCACCAGCAGCGCGGCCATGCCCAGGTAAGGCGCATGGATCTTGGCGGCGAAGTCGTTGAGCAGTGCCGCGCGGGTTGCCACGTCGGCCTGCTCCACCGCGGTGGAGAGATCGCCGACGCCATGCAGTACCAGCGTGCCGATCAGCACCGGCGCGAGCATGCCGGCGATCTTGTTGCAGATGCCCATCAGCGCGATGCGCCGCGCTGCGGTTTCAATCGGCCCCAGGATGCTGATGTACGGATTGATCGCGGTCTGCAGCAGTGCCAGGCCGCTGCCGATGATGAAAAGACCGCCCAGCGCGCCCGGATACCAGCGCTGGGTAGCGAACTCACCGAAAGTGGCTGCACCGGCGGCCATCACCAGCAGGCTCAGGCTCAGCCCTTTCTTCATGTCGGTACGGCGCAGAATCCACGAGGACGGCAGCGCCAGGAAAAAGTAGGACAGGTAGAACACCATCAGCACCAGGAACGCGCCCACCTCGTCGAGCTCGAAGGCCAGTTTGACGAAGGTGATCAGCGGTCCATTGAGCCAGGTGAAGAAGCCGATCAGGAAGAACAACACGCCGACGATGGCGATGGACGTGGTGACGCTGGTACGCGCACCTGCAGCGTGGACGGCGGACATCGGCAAGGCTCCTGCTGCGACTCCGCGCAGGGCGTCGTCGACGAGTGGCTGGGAACAACGTTGTCACATTCTTTCGACGGGCATAGGGACTTTGTCAACTCACAAAATCCTCCGCCCTATATTTGCTGCGATGCCGCATCCTTGGGGCTGTCGGACACACTGAACACGCTGGACCGCTCAAGCGCCTGCGCTGCGGATGTTTCCCCGGAGGAAGCGGTTCCGGCATGTAATCGTTTTCTGCGGAAACCATCTCTTGCGATGCAGCAACGAAAAATTCACGAAGCCGTTGACATCGTTGTCAACACGGCTTCATATTCCGCTCAACGGCGGGCCACCCATGGCCCGCACTCCGCAGGAGCCCGCGTGACCGCTGCCAGCCATCCCGCACCCACCCACGTCCTTTCCACTGCAGCGCCGGGCTTTCTGGCCGCGGACGTCGGTGGCACCCATGTCCGGGTGGCCCGCGTAGAGGCAAGCGGCGACGCCGCGCATCCGGTACGCGTGCTGGACTACCGCAAGTACCGCAATGCCGATCACCCCGGCCTGGGCGCGATCCTTTCCGACTTCCTCGGCGACGGCATGCGTCCGGCGCATTGCGTGGTGGCCACCGCCGGCTACGCCCGCGAAGACGGCACGGTGATCACCGCGAACGTGCCCTGGCCGCTGTCGGCGCGCCAGCTGGAAACCGAGGTCGGGGTGCAGCACGTGCACATCGTCAACGATTTCGAAGCCGTGGCCCACGCGGCGGCCCAGGTCGATGCGAGCGGCGTGCTGCAGCTGTGCGGGCCGGACAGCGCGCCGGTCGGCCCCACGCTGGTGGTGGGACCAGGCACCGGATTGGGTGCGGCATTGTGGATCCCGACCGCGCATGGTCCGGTGGTGCTGGCGACCGAGGCCGGCCAGGCCAGCCTTGCCGCCAGCGATGAACTTGAAATGGCGATCCTGCGCCACATGCTGCGCGCACGCGCCCACGTGTCGGTGGAACATGCGCTGTCAGGCCCCGGCCTGATCAACCTGTACACCGCGCTGTGCGCACTGGAAGACCAGCCCGCCGTGTTGGGCACCCCCGATGCGGTGACCGCTGCCGCCATCGCGGACACCGACGCATTGGCACGCAGGGCATTGGACGTGTTCTGCGGCCTGCTCGGCAGCACTGTCGGCGACATGGCCCTGCTGTACGGCGCCCATGGTGGCGTCTACCTGGCCGGCGGCATCCTGCCGAAGATCCGTGATTACCTGCGCGCCAGCACCTTCGTGGCGCGCTATCTCAACAAGGGACCGATGAGCGAAGCGCTGCAGCGGATCCCGGTGAAGGTGGTCGAACACGGTCAGCTGGGCGTCATCGGCGCGGCCAGCTGGTATCTCGGCCAGCAATCCCGCTGACCGCGCGGCGCGCTGGAGCGCGTGGCGGCCTGAACGAACGACGCGGTACCCGGAACACGCAGCACGCTGTACCCGGAACACCCGACCCGCCGGCCGCGGCGAGGTCGTACGACAGCAACAACCACGCGCCGACGCGGCGAAACTTCGTGTGATGAGGAGAGACATCATGAACACCCGCAAGTCCGTACTTTCGGCCGCCATCGTCGGCTGCCTGGCCTTCAGTGCCCACGCCCAGCAGACCCAGACACCGCAGGACCTGGACACGATCACCGTGGTCGGCATCCGCGCCAGCCTGGAAAAGTCGCTGGATACCAAGCGCAACAACGTTGGTGTGTCCGAAGCGATCACCGCCGAGGACATCGGCAAGTTCCCCAGCACCAATGTCGCCGAAGCGCTGTCGCAGATTCCCGGCGTCACCCTGGACCGCCGCTTCGGCCAAGGCGAGCGGGTCAGCATCGACGGCACCGATCCCAGCCTCAACCTGTCCTTCCTGGATGGCCACCCGGTCGCGCAGGCCATCTGGCTGTATGGCGAGCAGCCCAACCGCGGCTTCGACTACACCCTGCTGTCTCCGCAGATCCTCGGCCGCGCGGAGATCATCAAGTCTTCCGAAGCACGCCTGACCGAAGGCAGCCTCGGCGGCACCGTGCTGATGCACACCCGCCAGCCGCTGGACCTGAAGAAAAACGAAGTGGCCGCCTCTGTAGGCTACAGCTACAGCCAGAAGGCCAGCGAAGGCAAGCCGAACGCTTCGGCGCTGTACAGCTGGAAGAACGACGACGAAACGTTCGGCATCGCCGTTTCCGCGCAGCATTACGAAGAAGCAATCGACCGCCAGGGCATCGAAGTGTTCGGCTACGCCAAGGCCAGCAGTTTCACCAACGCAACGGGCGTGGCCGGCGATGTCGACGTGCCGAACTCGATCAATGCGGCCTGGTTCCAGCAGGAGCGCAAGCGCGACAGCGCCGTGGTCAACCTGCAGTTCAAGCCGAACGAAGACCTCGAGTTCAACCTCAGTGGCCTGTACATCAAGGAAAACTTCGACAACTACAACCAGTCGATGTACTCCTTCCTGACCTGGAACGACGGCACCCGCAACGCCATCGACCAGCTCGGCGGCGTGCGCAACGGCGTGGCCACCAGCGGCCACTCCAATGCCAATGCCGATGCCACCAGCGGCACCGTCATCTATGACAACAACGTGCGCGAATCCGAAGTCACCACCAAGGGCCTGGATCTGCGTGGCGCCTGGAAGGGCGAAGGCTGGGGCGTCAACGGCCAGGTCGGCCAGAGCAAGTCGGAAAACAAGAACCTGGCGCAGTACTTCATCGAACCGGTCTACAACGGCGCCTACAGCTGGAGCGTCGACGATGGCCTGACCTTCGACGACCCGGCCGGCGCGCGTGATCCGGCCAACTGGGGCGCCCCGGGCGGCTGGCTCGGCAACAACGGCATCTTCGCCACCGACAGCAAGGACACCTACGCGCAGCTGGACTTCAACGTGCAGTTCGACAGCGTGTTCAACCAGCTGCAGTTCGGCGTGCGCCACGGCAAGCACGAAGAAAACTTCGAGCTCAACGTGTACGGCGGCGTGCGTACCGGCACCCTGGCCGACGTCGGTACCATCGGCCTGACCGACGGCATCCAGGGCTTCGGTGACGACCAGTCGCACCACATCCAGGTGGGCCGGGACAACGTGCTGGCCTGGGTCAAGGGCAGCCCGCTGGACTTCGCCAACCCGGATCCGTCCAGCTACCTCAACAACAGCTGGGCGCTGGAGCAGACCAACAACGCCGCCTATGCGCAGTTGAACTTCTCCAACGGTCCGCTGCGCGGTAACGTCGGCGTGCGCTACGTCGACTCCAAGACCGACGGCAGCGGCTTCGTCTACGGCGGCACGCCGACCCTGACCGACCTCGACAGCAAGTGGCAGACCCGGAGCAAGAAGGAAGACTTCGTGCTGCCCTCGGTGAGCCTGGCCTGGGACACCGACAGCGACTGGGTGTTCCGTTTCTCCGGTGCGAAGGTGATCGCCTGGGCGCCGTACAACCAGATGGTCAACAACACCTTCCTCAACGATACCCAGCTGACCGGCTCGGGCGGCAACGCCGACCTGTCGCCGTATGAGTCGTGGAACTTCAACGCGTCGGCCGAGTACTACTTCGCGCCGCAGGCGGTGGTGGCGTGGTCGATCTTCTACAAGAAGATCGAGAACTACATCGACACCTCGGCCACCATCGAGCGCCAGTACAACTCGATCCGCGATACCTCCCCGCTGACCTGGGACAGCATCGTCGGCACCAACGGCTGCACGGCCGATGGTTACTGCGACTACAGCATCCAGCGTCCGCGCAATGCCGGCAGCGGCCACGTCAAGGGCTTCAACCTGAGCTTCCAGCAGCCCTTCGGCGAGAGCGGCTTCGGCCTGACCGGCAACTACACCTACGCCAACGGCGAGAACAACACCGGTGATCCGCTGCCCTACCAGTCGCGCAATGCCGTGGCCTTCAGCCCGTACTACGAAAAGGGCCCGCTGAATGCCCGCCTGACCTACAACTGGCGTGACAGCTACCTGGCCGGCGGCTATGTGGCCGGTGCCGCGCCGGCAAGCGTGGACGACTACGCCGAACTGGGCGCCAGCATCGGTTACACCTTCAACGAGAACTGGTCGCTCACCGTCGACGCACAGAACCTGCTGGACGAGACCTACTTCCAGTATCTGGGCGACAAGGAGCACCTGGCCGGCAAGTACAAGAGTGGCCGCCGCTACATGGCCACGGTGCACTTCAAGTTCTAAGCTGCAGCTGGCAATGTCCCATCGCAACGGGCCCGGTCATCCGGGCCCGTTGCATGATGGGGACGGTAAAACGGGAGGCACCGGCCAAACGTCGGCGCCCCGCCACCACAGGAGTCACCTGATGCGCTTCACCTCCCTGGCCCCGCTGCTGCTGTGCCTGGCCATCGCGCCGCTGGCGCGCGCCGCCGATGCACCGGCCATCGACAACGCCCCCGGCCCGTTGCTGCGCGACGGCAGCCTGCCGCTCATTCCCGCACCGGCCCACGTGGAACGCCTCGATGGCGCGCCCTTCAAGGTGGAAGCCAGCACCCCGGTCTGGGCGCGCGGCGACGCGGCCACGCGCGTGGCACGCCAGTTCAGCACGCTGTTGCGCGACAGCGGCGGCCCCACCCTGCCGGTCAAGAACGGGAACGGCAAGAACGGCGTCAACTTCGTGCTCGACACCGCGCTGAAGACCGGCGCCGAAGGCTACCAACTGCGCTCCAACGGCGACGGTGTGACCGTTGCCGCAGCTACCGAAGCCGGCCTGTTCTACGGGGCGGCGACGTTGTCGCAACTGTTCACCAGCAACACCGACGGTGCCCTGCCGGCACTACGCATCGACGATGCCCCGCGCTTCAGCTGGCGCGGCCTGATGTTGGATTCGGCGCGGCACTTCCAGAGCCTGGACGAGATCAAGCAGGTGCTCGATGCGATGGCCGCGCACAAGCTCAATACTTTCCACTGGCATCTCACCGATGACCAGGGCTGGCGCATGGAGATCAAGCGCTACCCGAAACTGACCGAGGTCGGCAGCTGCCGCATCCCGGCCGGTGACGGTGGCCGCGATCCGGCCAGCGGTGCACCGCGTCCGTATTGCGGCTTCTATACCCAGCAGCAGATCCGCGAGGTCATCGCCTACGCCGCCGCGCTGCATATCCAGGTGATCCCGGAGATCGACGTGCCGGGCCACGCGACCGCCGCCATTGCCGCCTACCCGGAGCTGGGCGTACTGGATACGCCGTTGCAACCGCTGAGCGAATGGGGCGTGTTCCCCAATCTGTTCAATACCGAGGAAAGCACGTTCACCTTCCTGGAAAACGTGCTGGAAGAAGTCATCGCCCTGTTCCCGTCGAGCTACGTGCACGTGGGCGGCGATGAAGCGGTGAAGGACCAGTGGATCGCCTCGGCGCGTGTGCAGCAGCGCATGCGCGAACTGGGTGCCAGCGATGAAATGCAGATGCAGAGCCATCTCATCAAGCGGCTGGAAACCTTCCTGGAACAGCACGACCGGCGCCTGATCGGCTGGGATGAAATCCTCGAAGGCGGCCTGCCGCCGCAGGCCACGGTGATGTCCTGGCGCGGTACCGAGGGTGGCCTGAAGGCGGCCAGCGAAGGCCACGACGTGGTGATGTCGCCGGTCACCGACATGTACATGGATTACCTGCAGACCTCATCGCCGAACGAGCCGCCGGGCCGCCCGTTGCTCACCACGCTGGCCCGCACCTACGCCTTCGAGCCGGTGCCGGCCACGCTGGCGGCGGACAAAAAGCACCACATCCTCGGCCTGCAGGCCAACATGTTCACCGAACATACGCGCAGCTACGCCCGCCTGCAGCACAACCTGTTCCCGCGCCTGGCCGCGGTGGCCGAAACCGGCTGGAGCCCGGTGCAGCAGCGTGATTTCCGCGACTTCCTGGCCCGGCTGCCTGCGCAGCTGCAGCGCTACCGTGCATGGGGGCTTGCGTATGCGCAGACCCCGTTCGAGGTAGCCGTCGAGCATCAGGACGACCGGCGCGCCGGCAGCGTGCGGATCAGCCTGGCCAACCCGCTGGGCTACGAAGTGCGTTATCGCACCGATGGCCTGCCGGTGACCGCAGACTCGACGCTGTACAAGACGCCGCTGCAGGCCACGGTGCCGGTGACCGTGCGCGCTGCCGCGTTCTTCAACGGCAAGCCGTTGGCTGCCGCACCCAGCGTGGCCGCGTTCACTGCGCAGTCGCTGCTGACCCGCCGCGACGACGAACTGCTGACCTGCCCCGGCCCGGGCCAGCTGCTGCTGCGACTGGAAGATGACGGCCCGGCTGATGGTGCGCGTGCGGTGTTCAACGTCAACATCTTCAACCCGTGCTGGCGCTGGGCCGATGCCGATCTCACCGGCATCCGCACGCTGAAGGTCCGTGCTGGCCGCATTCCCTACTACTTCCAGCTGGCCCACGACGAACCGCAGCGCAAGTTCGAAGCGGCCAGGCGGGCACACGGTGAAATGAAGGTCCGCCGCGGCGACTGCACCGGCCCGGCATTGGCCGAAGTGCCGTTGCCCGCCCAGGTGGGTGCCGAGGGATTCGTCACCCTGGAAGCGGCATTGCCCAAGCAGGCGGCCGGCAAGAGCGACCTGTGCATCAGCTTCACCGGTGACACCCGTCCGGCGATGTGGGTGCTGGATGAAGTGACCCTGGCCCGGTAGCGCCGCGGACCCGGTAGCGCCGAGCCATGCTCGGCGAGCGCAGCGGCGCTTCAGGCAGCCCGCCGAGCATGGCTCGGCGCTACCACCCGTCCGGCATCAGCCGCGCAGGCGCAGCAACAGGTCCCGCCACGGCGTCAGCGCCGTGGCGAGGCCGGCCACGACGCCGATGGTATTGGCCAGCGCATCGGCCGGATCGGCCATGCGGGTTTCGGTCAGCGCGCCCTGCGCGATCTCGATACCGACTCCCATCAGCACCAGGCCCGCGGCCACCCACAGCAGCGCGCGCCCGCGCTGGAACACCTGCACGGCACTGCCCCCCAGCAGGAAGTACGCGAGGAAATGCTCTACCTTGTCACTGCCCTGCGGCAGCGCCAGCGGCGGCGGCGGGATCAGGCAGACCACGATCACCGTCACCACCGCGGCCAGCCACACGCACAGCCAGAACCGCCGATGGCGCAGTGGCTTGAGCCACTTGCCGCTCACAGCCGCCAGCTCAGGTCACCGAGTTCGAAGGACGGTTCGAAATCCACGTCGCGCTGCAGGCCGATCACCTGGAAGCGCTCGCCCATGCCGCTGGGCAGGGTGAGCTTTTTCACCTCCTCACGCAGCTGCACGCGACCTACGTCGTCGGTGCGCTCATCGGCCAGCGCAAGCACCTGGTCCAGCCCGTTACCGAGCAGGAAACTGGCCTGGCTGCAGTAACCGGCCAGGTCGAAGCCTGCATGCAGGCCCGCTTCGGCCATGGCAGTGAAGTCCACCGAGGCGGTGATGTCCTGCAGGCCCGGCCACAGGTACACCTCGTTGTGTACGTGGTGGCGATAGAACGCACGCACGGTACCGTCATCGCGCTCCGGCAGGTAGTACTCGCCGCGGCTGTAACCGTAGTCCACGAACAGCATCGCGCCGCGTTTCAGTCCGCCGGCCACCGCCTGCAGCCAATAGGGAAGCTGCGGCAACAGTTCGGACCGGTAGCCATCGGCGAACGGCTTGTCCAGGTAACGCTCCAGGTGCCGTACCGCGCCGTTGAGCAGCATGTCCGCTGGTGCCGTGGCGCGCACGAACTGGTCGTCGGCATCCAGCGCCACGGTTTCCTCGTACACCTCACCGGCAATGATCACGAAGCGCGGCGTAGGCAGTGCATCGATCACCTCGTTGGCGAACACCACGCCTTCCCAGTCATCGTCGAACGGCCGGTCCAGCCATTCCACGCGCCCGCCGATCTCCGCCGGCAGGTTCTGCTGCAACCGCTCGCGCTGGCGCTGGCGCAGGTCGGCGCTGGGCTCGAGGATCGCATAGCGCGCCGGCAGCGCCTGCAGTTCCGCCAGCCGCAGCAGCAGCGCTTCGGCGAAGGCACCGGTACCCCCTCCGAGTTCAAGCAGGCGGGCCTGCGGTCCCAGCTGGCCGAACACCGGGGCCAGCGCATTTGCGACCGTGGCGGCGAACAGTCCGCCCATTTCAGGCGCGGTGGTGAAATCGCCGCTGGCGCCGAACTTGCTGGCGCCGGCGCTGTAATACCCCCAACCGGGTGTGTACAGGCACAGCTCCATGAAGCGCGAGAACGGGATCGCACCGCCCTGCGTACGGATTTCATCACGCAGGGCGGCCGCCAGCTGTTCGCTATGGGCCAGGGCGTCGGTATCGGGCAGCGGAAGGGTGGACTGCATGGCGTCTTCAAATGCGGTGACAATGGTGCACAGGATAGCCGAGCCATGGAGTACCCGATGACCCCTACCGCCCCCGTGGCCCTGATCACCGGCAGCGCGCGCCGCATCGGTGCGGCCATTGCCGGTCATCTGCACCAGGCTGGCTACAACATCGTGCTGCACGCCAACCGCTCCAGCGACGAGCTGCAGCAGGCCGCTTTCGCGTTTGAACTGGCCCGGCCGGGCAGCGTGCTGGCACTGCAGGCCGACCTGCGCCAGGCTGATGCCCTGGCCGACCTGGTCGAACAGGCAGCGGCCCATTTCGGCAGGCTGGATGCGCTGGTCAACAATGCCTCCAACTTCTTCGCTACCCCGCTTGGGCAGATCACCGCCGAAGCCATCGATGACCTGTACGCGGTGAACGCCCGGGCGCCGCTGCTGCTGGGGCAGGCCGCCGCGCCCCACCTGCGTCGCAGCCACGGCAGCATCGTCAACCTCACCGACCTGCACGGCAGCCAGCCCATGCGCGACCATCCCGCCTACTGCATGGCCAAGGCCGCGCTGGAAATGGTCACCCGCTCACTGGCGCTGGAGCTGGCGCCCAAGGTCCGGGTGAACGCGGTGGCCCCCGGCGCCATCCTGTGGCCGGAAAGCGGCAAGGATGATTTCGCCCGCGAGGCGCTGCTGGCGCGCACCCCGCTGGCGCGCATCGGCACGGTGGAAGAGATCGCCGAGGCGGTGCGCTGGCTGATCGCCGATGCCGGCTTCGTCACCGGCCATACGCTGCGGCTGGATGGCGGGCGCACGCTGTCCTGAGCCGCCGGCTTCGGTCGTGCTGACCGCGGTGGCTGACCACTGCGGTGGGTGACGACCGCGGTGGGTGACGACCGTTGGTCGTCACCGCCTTTGCCGCTGCGCTCGCCGCTGCATCAGCCCTCTTTGTCCGGACCCAGTTCCACCACCTCGAAGGCGTCGCCGAACTGGCGGTGGGCCCCCCACAGCGCCGCCAGGGTCAGCCCGCTGACCGGATCGACGAAGTCCGGTGCGATGTCGGCCAACGGCTTGATCACGAACGCATGCTTCAATTCCGGACGGGGAATGCGCAGGTGCCCCGGTCCTTCCACGATCAGATCGCCGTAGAACACCACGTCGATGTCCAGGGTCCGGTCGGAAAAGCGCGGCCCGCTGCGATCACGCCCGTGCCGGTCTTCCAGCGCATGCGCCCACGCGTCCAGCGTGTCCAGGTCCAGATCGGTTTCGATGGCCACCGCATTGTTGAGGAACGCCGGGCCGTCAAAGCCCACCGCCGCGGTGCGGTAGGCCGGAGATATGGCGATGGCGCCAAAACGTTCCGCCAAGGCGGCCACGGCGGCATGCAGGTGACGGCGGGGCTGGACATTGCTGCCCAGGCTGAGGAGCACGGTGGTCATGCAGGTCATCGGGAGACAAGGGGAGGGAGGTAATGTCTTCATCACGGCATCACCCGTACCATTGGACCGCACTTGATGGGACGATGCCAATGACTTATTGCGTCGGAATCGACGTGGACGAGGGGCTGGTCTTTGCGGCCGACACCCGCACCAATGCGTCGGTGGACGATGTACGCGTCCATCGCAAGCTGCATGTCTTCGAATACCCCGGCCAGGCGGTGTTCGTGCTGATGGCCAGCGGCAACCTGGCCACCACCCAGCTGCTGGTTTCGCGTCTGCAGCGCGACGTGGAAGAGCAGCGCACGCCGAACCTGCGCGGCCTGCGCCACCTGTTCGAGGTGGCCGAGTATGTCGGCGCGCTGCTGGTCGACAGCCAGGTCAAATGCCGCGACGTGGAACACGGCCACGATGGGGTGAACACCCAGGCGACGTTGATCCTCGGCGGGCAGATCGCCGGCGAGCGGCCTGGCCTCTATATGGTCTATCCCCTTGGCAATGCCATCTCCGCCTCGCCCGAAACGCCGTACCTGCAGATCGGTGAATCCAAGTACGGCAAGCCGATCCTGGACCGCATCATCCGGCCGCGCACGCGACTGGACGATGCGGCGCGCACCGCGGTGGTGTCACTGGATTCCACCATCCGCTCGAACCTGTCGGTGGGCCTGCCGCTGGACCTCGCGCTGGTGCGCCGCGATGAACTGCGGATCGGCGGACAGCTGCGCCTGAGCGGCGATTCGCCGTTGTATGCCGATATCCACCGCAACTGGGCGCATCGGCTGGAACAGGCAGTGGCCGCGCTGCCGCGCTTCCCGTGGGAACAGCAGGCGTGATGCCAGGCCAGCGCCGCGCCATGCCCGGCGAGCGCGAAGGCGTGACGACCAACG
Organism: Stenotrophomonas sp. Bg11-02; assembly: GCF_002836635.1. Lineage (NCBI taxonomy): Bacteria > Pseudomonadati > Pseudomonadota > Gammaproteobacteria > Lysobacterales > Lysobacteraceae > Stenotrophomonas > Stenotrophomonas sp. Bg11-02. The sequence continues at coordinate 70,158 of NZ_PJAY01000050.1, read as the reverse complement.
GTCGTCACCCACCCGTGGCAGGAAGCGGTCGTCACCCACCCGTGGCAGGGAACGGTCGTCACCCACCCGTGGCAGGAAGCGGTCGTCACCTACCCGTGGCAGGGAACGGTCGTCACCCACCTGCAGACGGGGCAGACGGCCAGCGGCCGTCACTACCGGTGCGAGCGCAGCGCCTTGGCCACGGAACCGAACACCTGCTGCATCTCCAGCGGCTTGCGTAGCGCGTGCAGTGTAATCCCCGGTGGCGCGACAACCGGCGACACGCAGGCCTCATCGCGCAGCAGCAGTGCCGCGCCGCGGTACCCGCGTGCCGAGAGCTCCGACAACAGCGCGCTGGCGCTCAGCAACTGGGCGCCACCATCGAGAATGATCAGCGCCGGCATGGCATCGGGCCTCAACGCGCGCAACGCCGCTGCGCCGTCGGATGCCAGTTGCAGCTCATACCCTTGGCTGGACAAGGCATTGCCCAGCAGCGACAGGCGGGTTGCCTCGGCATCCACGATCAGGATGGACTGCCCCGTGCCGGCGGCCTGTGGGGTGCTGGGCGGCACCGGCAGCCCGCCCTGCTCGCTGACCGGCAGGTGCAGATCGAAACGCGTCCCCTTGCCCACGGCGCTGGTCACCACGATGCGTCCGCCGCAGCTTTCCACGATCCGTTTGCAGGACACCAGGCCCAGGCCGGTGCCGTCCGGCTTGGTGGTGAAGAAGGGACTGAACAGCCGTTCCAGCGTTTGGGCATCCATGCCGATGCCTTCGTCGATCACCGAAATGACCAGCCACTGCCGTCCCTCGCGGCTGCCGTCCGGGCCCACCCGCAGGGTGAGCCTGCCACCATCGGGCATCGCCTGCAGGGCATTGAGCGCAAGGTTGAGCAGCACCTGTTGCAGCTCGGTGTAATTGCCGTCCACCGCTGGCGCGCCATCCGCCGCCTCCACCTGCAGCTCGACATCGCTGGGCAGGGTGCCGCGCAACAGCAACTGCACCGCCTCGAACAGATGGTGCACCGGGACCCGCTCGCTCGGCTTGCGCGAGCCGCGCACGAAGGACAGCATCGACTCCGCCATCTCATGCCCGCGCCGCCCGCATTCGGCGATGACCTCGGCCATGTGCAGCAGTTGCGGATCCTGCGTCCGGGCTTTCAGCAACTCCGGCACGATCAGCAGAGGCTGCAGGATATTGCGCAGGTCGTGGCTGAGCCCGGCCGCGAGCAGCGACAGGCTTTCCAGCCGCTGCGCGCGCATCAGCTCCCCCTCCACCCGCTGCCGTTCGCCCGTCGCACGCGCATCGCGCACGGCACGGGCGACCGCCGAAGGCAGCCGCGCGGGCTGGTGTTTGAGGATGTAATCACTTGCGCCGCGCTGCAGCGCGGCCACCGCCGCATCTTCGCCAAGCGTGCTGGACAGGAACAGGAACGGCAGGTCCGGTTGCGCCAGGCGCACGATGTCCAAGGCCTGGAAGCCCGAAAAAGCAGCCATGTTCAACTCGGCCAGCACCACGTCCGGCTGGAAGGACTGCAGCGCAGCCAGCAGCTGGCCTTCTTCGTCCACCCGCTGGAAACTGGCGCGCATGCCTGCAGCGAGGATCTGCGCGATGACGCGCTCGGCATCGTCGGGCATGTCCTCGACCAGCAGGATACGCAGATCGTCCACCTCAGTTTTCACTGGCATGGTCTCACCCTGGCCATCCACATTGCCGATCCCCCAGCAGACTCCAGAACGCCGCCCCCCGCGCCGCGCGACCATGGGGGCCGCGAAGGGCGCGTGAAGCCACTATAGTCCAGTGGGGGCGCGTCCGGCCATGGGGTAGCTGCGTCAACCCAATGCCCGGCGCAGGATCCTGTCCACGGCCGTCCCGGCGACCGCTTTTTCCGCTCCTGCCGCCGGTGTATCCGGATCGCCCGAAGGTGACAGGGCCAGAAAGACGGGCTTGCCGAACGTCCCGTACATCACCGTACCCACGCTGCATCAACTGGCGGATGCGGGGGCCTGGCGCGTACGCACAGGAAGCGCGGCGCCGTCGTCATGGTGGCTTGGGAGGGCGGCAGCGCGGCCACGTCCATCGCGTGCATCATCACGTCAGTCCTTGAAGGTCAGCAGCGGACGATTGCACCAGCTCGATGCCGCCCAGGCCAGAGCCAGACACGGCAAAGGCGCCCACCTGGAGCGCCTCCGCCACTACCTCTACTGGACTGCCGACTTACTTCGTCGAGGCGGTGCCAGCGACCTTCAGCTGGCTGGAATCAACGCGGGTAACGCCCTTGATCCCCTTCGCCGTGTTGACCGCCTTGTCATGCTCGGCCTTGTTGGCCACGTTGCCCTGCAGGGTCACCACGCCGTTGACGGTGGTCACGCTGATATCGGTGGCCGGCACATTGCTGCTGACGGCCAGGTCACCCTTGACCTTGGTGGTGATCCACGTATCGGTCACCGGCTCGTTGGAGTCGTGGTTCGCCGCATGGGTCCGATCCTGGGCCATCGTGCCGCCCTTCTTTGCCGGATCGTTCGCCATCGCCAGCGGTGCAGCCAGCAGCATGCCCAGGCCAATGGTCGCGGTAAGCAGCTTGGAATTCGTCTTCATCGTACGGTCCTCCTCGTTGGTGGATGGAGTGTCCCGTAACCGGCGTCCAGTTCGCGTGCCGGTACTGTCATGCCGGGGTGAACCAAGATGCGGGATGCGACATCCATTCATGTTTTGCACCGCGTGGACGAGCCGCTAGGCTGGTCATCCCCACCCAACGCGGAGCGCGCCATGCCTGTCGACCTGCAGCTTGCACTGATCGGCTACGGCCTCGCCGGGCGGGTTTTCCACGCGCCGTTGATCCAGCACACGCCGGGGCTTTTCCTGCACAGCGTGGTCAGCTCGCGTCGTGATGAACTGCGCCGCCACTTCACCGACGTGCACGTGCGCGCCGCACCCGCTGAGGTGTTGGAAGACCCCGCGGTGGACGCGGTGATCATTGCAACGCCCAACGAACAGCACGCGCCATTGGCCATCGCCGCACTGCGCGCTGGCAAGCACGTGCTGGTGGACAAGCCCTTCGCGCTGGACACCGCGCAGGCTGAAGCCGTGCTGCGCGCCGCAGAAGACAACGCACGGGTGGTGACTGTTTTCCAGAACCGGCGTTTCGATGCGGACTTCCTCACTCTGCGCCACCTGCTGGCTACCGACGTGCTGGGCGATATTGCCGAATGCCATTCCCATTTCGACCGTTTCCGCCCGCAGGTCCGCGACCGCTGGCGCGAGCGTGAGCAACCCGGTGGCGGCCTGTGGTACGACCTGGGACCCCACCTGCTTGACCAGATGCTGCAGCTGTTCGGTTGGCCGCAGGCGATCACCGCAGACCTGGATCGCCAGCGCAGCGAAGGCAGCACCGACTACCTGCATGCGGTGCTGCACTACCCCCGCATGCGCGCCATCGTGCATGCGGGTTCGCTGGTCAGCGCAGCAGCGCCGCGCTTCACCGTGCACGGCAGCAAAGGCAGCTGGATCAAGCACGGACTGGATGTGCAGGAGGCACAGCTGGCGGCAGGCAAGGCACCCGGCGCGCCGGGCTGGGGACTGGATCCGCTGCATGGCGTCCACTCGGCCTTCGACGAGGCGGGCACGTTGCAGCACACCACCGTGGACAACGTGCCCGGTGACTATCGGCGGCTGTACAGCGCCTTCGCTGCGGCGATCCGTGGCGAAGGGCCGGCCGAGGTCACCCCGGGGCAGGCGCTGCAGCTGATGCAGCTGCTGGATGCCGGCCGCCGCAGCGCGCGCGAGGGCCGCACCATCGCGCTGTGACGCCTCTGGTGTAGCGTCGCGCCATGCTCGGCGGCTTTCTGCGGTTCGCCCCGCGTCCGCCGGGCATGGCGCGGCGCTACCACAGCGATCAGGTCTTCTTGATTGCGTGCCCGCCGAATTCATTGCGCATCGCCGCCAGCAGGCGATCGCTGAAACTGTTCGACTCGCGCGAACGCAGCCGCTCCAGCAGTGCCAGCGTGATCACCGGCGCAGGCACGTCCAGCGCGATGGCTTCGGCCACGGTCCAGCGGCCCTCGCCGGAATCCTCCACGTAGGGCGCGATGCCGTCCAGCGCCGGATTGCGCTGCAGCGCCTGCGCGCTCAGGTCCAGCAACCACGAACGCACCACGCTGCCGTGGCGCCATACCTCGGCGACCTGGCCCAGGTCGAGTTCCATTTCTTCTTTCCGCTCCATCAACGCGAAGCCTTCGGCATAGGCCTGCATCATTCCGTACTCGATGCCGTTGTGGATCATCTTGGTGTAGTGCCCTGCCCCGCTCGGGCCCACCCGTGCCCAGCCGCGGTCGGCAGCCGGAGCCAACGCCTGGAACAGCGGGGCCAGCTGTTCCACGGTGGCCGCCTCGCCACCGATCATCAGGCTGTAGCCCTCCTGCAACCCCCACACGCCGCCGCTGGTGCCGCAGTCCAGATAGAAGATGTCATCGTCGGCGAGCGACCGCGCGCGGCGGATGGAATCCTGATAGTTCGAGTTGCCGCCATCGATCACCACATCGCCTTCAGCGAGATGCGGTACCAGCTGCGCCAGTGTCTGGTCGACGGTATCGCCGGCCGGCACCATCAGCCACACCACGCGCGGCACCGGCAGCGCGGCGACGGCCTCGGCCAGCGTGGCGAACACTTCCATCCCCGATTCCGCCGCCCGCGCGCGTGCCGCTTCCATCGGGTCATGGCCCACTACGCGGTGGCCGCCACGCTGCAGCCGCTGGGCCATGTTGGCGCCCATCCGGCCGAGGCCGATCATTGCGATATCCATCTGTTTCACCTTTGCGTTGAGGGACGGCGACCGGCATCGCCGTCGGGTCCGGAATCAGAAGTCAGGCTGCCCGGCAGTCCGGTTGCCGCGCAGTGGCGCAACTGCGCCTGCTGCCAGCGCCGGTACAGCGTGGTAGGCAGATTGTGCACCGTCAGCTCCACCGTGAACGGCGTGCGCGGGTTGCGGTCCAGCAGGCGTGCGACATGCAGGCCGATGGGCTTTATACCGCGCGGATGTACGAAGATCAGGAACTGCCGGTAGAACGGATCGTCCAGCACGGCGTCCATGCGCTCCAACAGCACCGCTTCATCATCGGTGAGCGATGCGCGCAGGGCAGGATCGCGCTCGGCCAACAAGCGTTCGAAGAAGCGTACGCCACGGCGTGGCAGCTGCCGGGACAGTTCCCAGAGTTCCCGGTTGCGCTGGTCGTACCAGCCGAATCCGCCGTGCCGCCGCAGCGCCTCGGCCGCCTCGGCGCCCACGTCCACCACGATGAAATTTTCGGCCTGGTTGTTCAGGTCGTCCAGCGTTTCCCGGCCGAGCGCGTGGGTGAGGTAACCCGGCGCACCCATGAAGGCCTGGCGGCCCATCGCCGAGGTGCGTACCGCCTTGCCGTCGGCGAACAGGTCGCCAGCGTGCGCGCCGAGCAGGATGCTGTTGGTGTCGTGCAGGCCGACGAACGTGCCGATGCCGAGCTCATCGTTGTCGAACGCCGTGTCGAACGAGGCATCCCCGTGCAGCTCGCGCTGGGTGGCCAGTTGGGCGACCTGGCGGCCGACGCCGCATTCGCTGCGCACCTTGCCGCTGTAGAACGCCGCCAGTGCCTGGCTGTTGCTGGCCGCCGGCCGGTAACCCCGCCCCAGGCTGCGCGTACGGTGCCAGCCCTGTGCGTGCGCCCCGCGCGCGCCGAAGCCGATCCATCCCAGCTGCAGGCCTGAAAACCGATAGCCCGGATTGCTTTCCAGCGCGTGGGCCGCCCGCCGCGCTGCTTCGCCCACCCGCATCGCATAGGCGCAGACACTGGCCGGATCGTCCAGCAGCTGCTGCATGAATTCCGCGCGCTCGGCAGGCTGCCATTGGCGCGGAAGCGTGGCGCGCAGATCGCCCTGCGCGTGCGCCTGGCGTAGATCCTCGCGGGTGCAGACAGGGCCGCCGTGCACGTCGGGTGTGGTCACCGCCGCCGACTCAAATCGCCATCCCAGGCGTTCCAGCAGCCCCTGCGTGCACTCCGGCGCGGCCGACAGCGCCGTCCCCGGAAGGACCAGCAGCGCCCCCAGCAGCGCGACGCCTGCACGCATGTTCAGCGCAGCCCGTCGTCCGTGCTGTCCGTCGGCGGCGGATCCGCCGCGGGTGCCGCGGCCGGGGCCGGGGCCGGGGCCGCCACCACCGGCAGGTACTGCTGCAGCCGCTGGAAGAAGCGGCCATAGAACTCGCCGTCCTGCACCGTGCTGCTGGCGACCTTCACCAGCGAATCGTCATTGCTGCCGAACGGCAGCGACACCGAGCCCAGCGCACCTACGCCGACACTGGCGGAGGTCGGGCTCTTCTTCAACGCGTAACGGTCCTGCACCGCGCTGATGAACACCAGCGCCTGCTGGCCGCGTGGCGCACAGGAAATGCGCAGCACCAGCTGCTCGTGGTCGTCATCGCGCGGCTGGAAATTCTTGCTGCCTTCCACGCCGGTCCCGTCGGCACGGGCGATCGCATAGCCCTGGCTGAGCAGGGTGCGCCGGGCGGCCTCACAGGCCTCGGCCGGCGAACCGTCCACGGTGCGCGAGTACATGTCGCCGGAATCAAACGATTCCCGCAGCAAGGTACTGTCGGCCGCACGGCCACCACAACCGGACAGGCCGGCCATCAGCACTACGGGAGTAAGGAAGACGGCAGTCCGCATGGACGTTCCTGCAACGATTGACTCGTCGCAGCATAACGCGCGGTGCGTAAGCGGCAGGTTTACGCCCATGGCGCGCCGGCTGGCGGCGCGCCATGGGTTGGCGATGGTTCAGCGGCTGCTTCAGTCGGCCCAGCGGCCTGCGCCGGTGGACTGCGGCAGCACCTGGGCGGACAGCGGGCGGTCCTCTTCCAGCAGGTTCACCGCGTCGGCCAGGATCGCCGCCGATTCGCGCAGCAGCGGGTCCGGACGCTTTTCGGCGGCCTTCTCGCGGGCGGCATCCTTGACGATGTCGCGCTCGTTGCCGGTCAGGCCATCGTCGTTGCTGTCATCGGCGAGCGGATCCAGGTCCAGGCCCAACTGCTTGCGCACAGCCTGGCGGTCGGCGCGCTGCTTGTCCTGGCGCTCACGTTCGGTGCGGCGCTCGGCCTCGTTGAGCGAGATGTACTTCTTGGCCTTCTCTTCGCGGAACTGCTGCACGTCCTCGTTCCACCACTGGAACTCCTTGTCAGCGGCAATGCGCGTGTCGTGGCGGCTTTCCAGCTTGGGCAGCAACGGGCCGAAGTTACCGTACTGGGTATGTGGCACGGCGGCGATACGGGTCCACGGCAACGCGTTGTCGTAGGTGCTTTCGCCGAACTCACTGGCGTCCACGCTGGCCGGGAAGGCCAGGTCGGGCACCACGCCCTTGTGCTGGGTGCTGCTGCCACTGACGCGGAAGAACTGCGCGATGGTCAGCTTGACCTGGCCGAAACGCTGGGCTTCGCCGCTCGGCCAGCGGTCCAGGTCGACGATGTTCTGCACGGTCCCCTTGCCGAAGGTGGTCTCACCGATCACCAGGCCACGACCGTAGTCCTGGATGGCACCGGCGAAAATCTCCGAGGCCGAGGCCGAACCGCGGTTGATCAGCACTGCCAGCGGACCATCCCACGCCACCGCTTCGCTGCGATCGCTGTTGACGGTGACGCGGCCACCGGATTCGCGCACCTGCACCACCGGGCCCTGCTCGATGAACAGCCCGGTCAGCTCGATGGCTTCATCCAGCGAACCGCCGCCGTTGTTGCGCAGGTCAAGCACCACGCCGTCCAGCTTGTCGGTCTTGAAACCGGCCAGCAGCTTGGCCACGTCGCGGGTCGCCGATGCATAGTCGGTTGCGTTGCGGCGACGGCCTTCGAAATCCTGGTAGAACGTCGGCAACTTGATCACGCCGACCTTGCGCTCCGGCGCTCCGTCCTTGGCCGGGATGGTCAAGGTCTCGCCCTTGGCCGCCTGTTCGGCCAGGCGCACTTTCTGGCGGGTCAGGACCAGGGTGTGGTGCTTGCCGTCCACGCCCTCTTCGGCCGGGATGAACTCCAGCCGGACCTGGGTGTCCTTGCTGCCGCGGATCTTGGCGACCACGTCATCGATGCGCCAGCCGATCACATCTTCGATCGGACCGGAGGTGCCCTGTCCGACGCCGACGATGCGGTCACCGGGCTTGAGTTTGCCGTTCACCGCCGCCGGGCCACCGGCGATGATCTCGCGGATCACCACCATGTCGTCCTGGCGCTGCAGCTGGGCGCCGATGCCTTCCAGCGACAGCGACATCGCCTGGTTGAAGTTTTCGGCGGTGCGCGGGGTGAAATAATCGGTGTGCGGGTCAACGGCACTGGTATAGGCGTTGAGGAAGAACTGGAACACGTCTTCGCCCTTCAGCTCGTTGACCGACTTTTCCAGCGTGGCGTAGCGCTTGTCCAGCGTGGTGCGGATCTCGTCCGGCTTCTTGCCGGCGAGCTTCAGGCGCAGCCAATCGTTCTTCACCGACTTGCGCCACAGTTCATCCAGTTCGGCATCGCTGGCCGCCCACGGCACATCCTTGCGGTCGTACTCGAACTTCTCGTCGGTGCTGAAATCCGGCTCGCGCTTCAGCAGATTGCGTGCATAGCCCACCCGCTGGCCGACGCGCTGCTTGTAGACGGAAAACACCTGGAAGGCCGGCTCCAGTTCGCCGCCTCGGATGGCCGTGGCGATGCCGGCCTCGAACGGGGCGAACTTCGCCACGTCGGCCTGGGTGAAGAACTGCTTGCCGCCATCGAGGGTCTCCAGGTAGCGCTTGAAGACGTCCTTGGAGGTAGCCTCATCCAGCGCGCGCGGCCGGTAGGCATAGCGGCTGTCGGACAGCAGCCCGTAGACCAGCTTGGAGGTGGTCGCCTGGTCTGCGGTGGCGGCGGCCGGCAGCGCCGGCCCGTCTGCCTGCGCCGACAGCGCCAGCGGTGCGGTGAGTGCCAGGGCAATCAGGAATGCGGGGGCTTTGAATTTCATGGAATTGCTCAGGGCACCTTGCCGAAAGGAAGACTGCGTGCATTACAGACACCACGACAGTGCCGAAAGTTGCGCGCTTTGTCACCCGCGTTCATGGAACGCGTGTTTCCAGCGTAGACGGGGTCCTGTAGCAGCATGTGAACGAGGATCTGGACCCTGGTAGCGCTGAAGGCAGCGGCAGGAGCCGCTGCCAACGTCGCTTGCGACTGCCCGGAGGGTGCCGGTCAGGAGGCCGGCATCGCCATGCTCGGCGAACGCAGCGGCGAAAGCGAAAGCGTGACGACCAACGGTCGTCACCCACCCGGTAGCGCCGAGCCATGCTCGGCGAGCGCAGCGGCAACCGCTCAGGCGACGCCGGCGCCCTTGGCCTGCACGTCGGCGTGGTACGACGAGCGCACCATCGGGCCGGACGCCACGTGGCTGAAGCCGAGCTCGTAGCCGTAGTCTTCCAGCGCCTTGTAATCTTCCGGCGTCCAGTACTTGAGCACGGGGTGGTGGTGCGCGGTCGGCTGCAGGTACTGGCCGATGGTGATCATGTCCACGTCGTGCGCGCGCAGGTCGCGCATGGTGGCCTTGATCTGCTCGAACTCCTCGCCCAGCCCCAGCATGATGCCGCTCTTGGTCGGCACGCCCGGGTGCTGCGCCTTGAAGTTCTTCAGCAGGGTCAGCGACCACTGGTAATCCGCGCCCGGACGCACGTTGCGGTACAGGTCCGGCACGGTTTCGATGTTGTGGTTGAACACATCCGGCGGGTTCTGCGCGAGGATTTCCAGCGCGCGTTCCATGCGGCCCTTGCCACGGAAGTCCGGGGTCAGCACTTCGATGCGGGTGCCGGGCGACTTCGCACGGATGGCGGTGATGCAGTCGACGAAGTGCTGCGCACCGCCGTCGCGCAGGTCATCGCGGTCCACGCTGGTCACCACCACGTACTTCAGGCCCATGTCGGCCACGGTCTGGCCAAGGGTGGCCGGCTCGTTGGCATCCGGCGGCTTGGGCCGGCCGTGGGCCACGTCGCAGAACGAGCAGCGCCGGGTGCAGACCTCGCCGAGGATCATGAAGGTCGCGGTGCCGTGGCTGAAGCACTCGTGGATGTTGGGGCAGCTGGCCTCTTCGCAGACCGTCACCAGACGGTTCTCGCGCAGCTTGGCCTTCAGGTTCTGCACCGCATTGCCGGAGGGAATGCGCACGCGGATCCAGGACGGCTTGCGCAGCACCGGCGCGTCGGCGAACTGCACCGGCGAGCGGTTGATCTTGTCACCGCCCAGCTGTTTGACGCCGGCCTGCAACGGCGCGGCGGCGGGAGCGGAATCGCCCTGCAGCATCTGCAGGGGAATGGTGCGGGCAGTCTGTTCGGTCATGGTGTTCCCGGCGGCAACGGGGCCGCGTGGTATGGGTTCGGTCAGGCAGACAGGTCCGGCTGCGTGGAGGACGGCTGCAGGTGCAGGCCGAACTGGCGCGCCAGGTTGTCCAGCAGGACGGGCTTGACGGCTGCCATGCCGGAAGGCCCGCCCAAGTCTACCATCGTGGTCACCTGCAGCCCCTGGTAACCGCAGGGGTTGATGCGGCGGAAGGGCTCCAGGTCCATCGCGACGTTGAACGCCAGGCCATGGAAGGTGCAGCCGCGGCGGACCCGGATGCCGAGCGCGGCGACCTTGGCTCCCCCCACGTACACGCCCGGGGCGCCATCCTGGCGTTCCGCGCCGATATTCCACTCGGCAAGGGTATCGATGATGGCCTGTTCGATCCGGCATACGTAATCACGCACGCCGATGCCCAGCCGCGGCAGGCGCAGCAAGGGGTAGACCACTATCTGGCCGGGGCCGTGATAGGTCACCTGGCCGCCGCGGTCCACTTTCACCACCGGGATGTCCCCGGGGGCGAGCACGTGTTCGGGCTTGCCGGCCTGGCCCAGGGTGAACACCGGGTCGTGCTCGACCACCCATAGTTCGTCGGCGGTATCGTCGTCGCGCTGGTCGGTGAAGCGCTGCATCGCGCGCCAGACCGGTTCGTAGGGCTGGCGGCCGAGGTCGCGGACTACGGCGGGCTGGGATTGACGGCCCTGAGGCGATTGATGGCCAGCGGCCGTCACTACCGCCGGTGCTACAGCGTCCACTTTACTTCCGGATGCTCGCGCAGCACCTCGTGGGCGAGGTCGTACTGGGCGCGGTCGCGGGCGGTGAATGCCATGCGCACCGAGACGTACTTGCCGTTGGAGGAGTGCTTCCAGCTGATCTGCTCGTTGAGCACGTCAATGCCAGCGGCCATCAGCAGCTTGGGGAGTTCCACTTCCAGCCCGGAGTTGGCCGCGCCCATGGCGCTGAGCTCGAACTGCCCGGGGAACTGGAAGCCGTGTTCGGGATTGTCGGACTTGATTTCCATCCGCCCATTATCGGGCCGCCGCAGATCAAACCCAAGGGGGTCCGATCGGTCGTGACGGCCGCTGGCCGTCTGCTGGATAACGGCCGCTGGCCGTCTGCTGGGTGACGGCCAGCGGCCGTCTGGTGGGTGACGACCGTTGGTCGTCACGCCTTTGCCCTCGCCGCTGCGCTCGCCGAGCATGGCTCGGCGCTACCGCTCCGGCTTCGGTGAATGACGGCCGGTGGCCGTCACTCCCCGCCTTACTTGGCCAGCTGCATGGACGTGGAATTGACCCAGCCCTTGTTGCCCATCTCGTCTTCCACTTCCCACATCGTGCCGTCCTTCTGGCCGGTGGGGTACAGCAGCATGCCCGGTTCCAGGTCACGCACGGCCGCGCCGGTGCCCTTGGAATTGGCCAGCAGGCGACCGGCCTTCAGCATGGTCACGGCCTGGCTGCTGTTGGCGGCGGAGGCGTCGGCCGGCAGGCCGCCCAGCTCGTTCACCATGTTGGTGTAGGCCTGCAGGTAGGCCAGGGTGATCACCTGGCCCAGTTCGGTGTTGGCATAGCCGCCCACGCCCATCGCGCCGATGCCGCCACCGCCGAACAGGCCGCCGCCGGCGCCCCAGCCCAGGTCGGTCTTCTTCGAGTTGCCTTCCACGATCGCGACCTGCTCGGAGGAACGCACGTCGGTCAGGGTCAGGGTGACGTCTGCGGTCTTGCTGCGGAAGTTCAGCCCACCCACCACGGCACCGGCCTTGCCGCCGATCAGCCCGCCCAGCAGGCCACCGATCGCATTCCCGCTGGCATTGCTGTTCTGCGAGATCAGGTCGGGCACCAGCACGTAATCGGCCGCGCGGATCTGGCCCTTGCCGATGTTGGAACGGCCACGCAGCTCACCTTCCGAAGCCAGCGCGCGCTCGGCCTGGGCGGCGGCCATGCCGACGCCACGGTCGACCAGGGTGAAGCACTTGGACTTGTTGACGAACACCTTGATCAGCTTGGAAGGCGCCGGCAGCTGCTGCCCGGTCCACCAGTTCACCACGTCTTCCGGTTCGATCACCGAAATCGAGCCCAGCGGCTTGGTGCAGACCGGGATCTGCGCCTGGCCCTGCTTGCTCTGCTCCTGCGCGGAGGTACGGCTGGAGCTGAAGCTGTCGCGCAGGCCGGCCGAGGCAGGTGCACTGACGGCCATCAGGCCAACGCCCAGCACGGCGGTGACCACGAGGGTGGCGAACGAATTCTGTTGGGTCATGTCTGTTGTCCAGCGCGCCTGCCCGTTGCAGGCGGCGCGCAATCCATTGGTTTGAGAGAGGCCGGTGGTGGCAGGCCGGAATCCTTGAACAGCGCCCTCTGGCGCCGGCGCAGAGGATAAAACACCGCTGTGCCAACGGCAACCGCGGCTGAACAACGGTCCAATTGGATGCGAGGGAGGCAAATTATCGTGACACTCATCACTTTTTCCGACCCGCCGACGGGACGGTACGAACGCGCGGCGTAGAAGTCCACGTGCGGAACGGACCAGACCGGCCACGGCCGTCGATCCGAATTCACATCGGCGCTACCGTATTTAGGAGAAAAACGTCAAAACAGCCCTCTGGACTTCCATGCACCCCACGCGTATCGCGGCAGCCCTCGGGCTGACCAGCCTGATGGCCCTCGCCCTCCCTGCCCACGCCGCCGATCAATGCAGCCAGAGTGCGCTGGCCGATCATCCCCCGCAGATCAATTTCCGCGTGGACAACGACCTGTTCGGTGGTGCCGACCAGGACCAGGGCTATACCAACGGCGCGCAGATCACCTTCGTATCCCCGAACCTGGTGGACTTCACCGACGACCCCTGCCTGCCGCGCCTGGCGCGCTGGGTCAACAGCCACCTGGAAGCGCTGCATCCGGGCGAGTTCGAGCAGCAGAACATGATCTTCAGCATCGCCCAGGGCATCTTCACGCCGAGCGATTTCACCCGCAAGGACGTCATTGAAGATGACCGTCCCTACGCAGGCGTTCTGGTCGGCAGCTTCGGCTACAACGCGCGGCGCGGCAATTACCTGCAGACCACCCAGCTGACGCTGGGCGTGGTCGGCCCCTGGGCACTGGGCAAGGAAGTCCAGGACGGTGTGCATGACCTGCTGGGCGATGACAAATTCCAGGGCTGGGACAACCAGTTGCACAACGAGCCGGTGGTGATGCTGACCCACGAACGGATGAACCGTTGGCCGCGCGATGCCACCGACAACGCCAGCGGCTGGGGGTGGGATGCGATCAGCCACTACGGCGGCGCGGTCGGCAACCTGGCCACCCACCTCAATGCCGGTGGCGAAGTGCGCTTCGGCTGGAAACTGCCGGATGATTTCGGCAGCACACCGCTGCGGCCCGCAGGCGAGAACACCGCGCCCTCGCGCGGTGGCCGGCCCAGTGGCTGGTCGTGGCACCTGTTCGCCACCACCGATGCGGCCTGGGTGATCCGCGATATCACCCTGGACGGCAACACCTTCCGCAACAGCCACAGCGTGGACAAGAAGCCTGTGGTGGCACAGGGTGGCTACGGCGTGGCGGTGATGCGCGGGCGCTGGAAGTTCGCTCTGGCGCGCTATCACAGCACCAAGGAGTTCGACGGACAGCGGCAATCGCCGATCTTCGGCAGCTTCACCATCAGCCGTTCGCTGTAAGCCGGCGGGAAGGCCACCTGCGGATCACACCTGCTGCCGCCTAGGCACGCGATCCTGCGCAGCCGGCGCCGTATCTCCACCGGACGCGACTGCGGGTGGGTGACGACCGCTGGCCGTCATGCGTCTGCTTTGGCAGCAGAAAGCCCGCGATTCGCATCGCGGGCTTTCTGGGGTAGACAGGGGGATGACGGCCAGTGGCCGTCGCTACCGCCGTCGGTTATTCCGATTCCCACCACATCCAGAAGCTGTGCCACAGACGCTTGAAGAAGCCGGCTTCTTCGACCGCAGCGATCGCCACCAGCGGTGCCTGTGCGACCACCTTGCCATCCAGCGTCACCTTCAGCGTGCCGATCTGCTGGCCCGCGGTGAACGGCGCCACCAGCGACTTGGGCACATCGATGCTCGGCTTCAGGTCGTTGTAGCGGCCACGCGGCAGGCTGACCAGCATCGGCTGCGCTACGCCCAGCTGCACGGTGTCGGCGGTGCCCTTCCACACCTTGTGCTCGGCGACGACCTTGCCGGGCTCGTACAGGCGATGGGTTTCAAAGAAGCGGAAGCCCCAGTTCAACAGCGCCAGGCTGTCATCGGCACGCTGCTTCTCCGATGCGCCGCCCAGCACCACCGCGATCAGGCGCTGGTCACCGCGCTGCGCGGAGCTCATCAGGCAGTAGCCTGCGGCGGAGGTGTGGCCGGTCTTGATGCCGTCCACGCTGCCATCGCGCCACAACAACAGGTTGCGGTTGGGCTGCTTGATGTTGCCCACGGTGAATTCCTTCACCTTGTTGTAGGCATAGGTTTCCGGGTAATCGCGCACGAACGCGCGGCCCAGCAGTGCCAGGTCACGCGCGGTGCTGTGGTGGCCTTCGGCGGTCAGGCCGTGGGCGTTGACAAAGTGCGAGTTGGTCATGCCGATCTTCGCGGCGTAGCTGTTCATCAGCGAGGCGAACGCTTCTTCGCTGCCGGCCACGTGTTCGGCCAGCGCGATGGCAGCATCGTTGCCGGACTGGATCGCCATGCCCTTTTCCATGTCTTCCAGACGCGCGGTCTGGTTGACCGGGAAGCCGCTGTAGCTGCCGTCGGTACCGGCGCCGCCTTCGCGCCATGCGCGTTCGCTCATCATCACCTGGTCGTCGGGCTTGACCTTGCCGTTCTTCACTTCGGCGGCAACGACGTAGCTGGTCATCACCTTGGTGATGCTGGCCGGGGCGAGCTGGGCATCGACGTTCTCACCGGCGAGGACCTGGCCGGACGCGTAGTCCATCAGGATCCAGGCTTTGGACACGCTGGGGACCGGGGCCGGCGGCGTCGCCACGGTGGTCGGTGCAGTGGTCGCAGCCGGAGCGGCCGGGGTCGGCAGCGGGGTCTGGGCATGGGCCAGGCCCACCAGCAGGGTGGCGGCCAGCGCAGTGGCGGCAAAACGGAATTTCATGGGCGGGCAGGCTCCTGGAGCGGCCAAGGTCGGAAGGGGAAAACGACCGCCATTGTAGGCGGTCGGCAAGCGCGGCGCGGCAGGGCGTCAGGCCACGCCGGGGAGTGTCATTCCTTGACGATCTGCGGGGCGCCGAAACCCAGACCGGCAATGCGGCCGGCAAGTTCCGTCGCATTGGCGTGGTCGTTGGCCGGCACCCGCAGGCGCCACAAGGTGCGGCCGCCAGCGGCGATGTCGCTGATGGTCGCGCCAACGATGCCGGCAGCGGTCAACTGGCCCTGCGCACGGGTGGCGTTGTCGCGGCTGGCGAAGCTGGCCACCTGCAGGAGCACGTTGCCGAGGACTTTTTCGGACAGCGTGGGCGGCTGCGCCGCGACGGCTGCGGTTGCCATGGCAGTGGGGCGGGCGGCTGCGGAGGGTTTATCGGATTGACGGCCAGCGGCCGTCACTACCGGGGCGGCGGGTTTGCCGGTGGCAACGCGCACGTTGTTGTCGCGCATCCAGCGGTCGAAGTTGTCGGCCGAACCGGGCTTGGCGCTGTCGGCAACGCGGTAGCGGTAGGCCTCCGCGCCAGTGGGGGGCTTTGCGGCGGCGGCCACCGCTCGCGGTGCCGGTTCCCGGGTGGCCGCAGCCGGTGCTTCGGCCGGCAGGCGGTTCACCAGGGCATCGATGGCCGATGGCGCCGCCGCCGTGGCGGCGACCATGGTAGTGGCGCGGCGCTCGGCACGGGTCGGTTTGGCGTCGGCCAGCAGGTTGCCCTCGCCCGGCTGCAGCGCGCGCACTTCCACGTTGCCGGTGCCGCGCTGGGTGATGCCCAGGCGCACCGCGGCCGCGTAGCTGAGATCAATCACGCGGCCGTCGTGGAACGGGCCCCGGTCGTTGACCCGCACGATCACCGATTCGCCGTTGTCCAGGTTGGTCACCCGGGCGAAGCTCGGCAGTGGCAGGGTCTTGTGCGCGGCGGTGAACTGGTACATGTCATAGACCTCGCGGTTGGAGGTCAGGCGCCCGTGGAACTTGGCACCGTAGTAGGAGGCCGTGCCCTTTTCGGCATAACCCCGGGTGCTGTCCATCACCTTGTACTTCTTGCCCAGCACCTCATAGGGGGACCGGTTGCCGATGGACGAGCGGGCCAGCTCCTGCACTTCCGGCTCCGGGATGCAGGCCACGTTGGGAATGTAGCTCGGCGTGGTGTCCTTCACCCCCGGCTTGTACAGGCCGCCAGCGGTGTAGTTGCCGCGGGTGGCGAGGTCTTCCGACGCGGCCGCATACGGCGACCCTTCCGGGCAGTGCGCGGGACGGCCGCCGCCCTTGCCCTGCACCACCGTGGTGGCCGGCTTGCCGCCCGTGCTGGCGGTTCCACCGGGTTTCTTGGGCGCGCTGCTGCATGCGGCCAGCGCAAGGATCAACGCTCCGGGGACCCACCATCTGATGTTCATGCCGGTGGCAGCTCCTGTCCTGCGATGGCCTGCGACAGCTGGAACACGGCCATCGCGTACATCTTGGAGATGTTGTATCGGGTGATCGCGTAATAGTTCTGGAAGCCCAGCCAGTACTGCTTGCCGGTGCTGCCTTCCAGGGTGATCGGGGTGGCGGTGGCGCCGGGCTGCACGGCCGCGTTGGGCGTGTAGCCGCGTGCAGCCAGATCCTGCAGCGACCAGCTCGGGGTCCATTCGGTCGGATTGAATTCTTCGCGCCCGGCCGCCAGCGTGGCGGGCACGGCAACCTGTCCGCCGCGCACCCAGCCGCCCTTCTTGACGAAGTAATTGGCGATGGACGAGAACACGTCGTCGTAGCTGTTGAAGAGGTCGCGGCGACCGTCACCGTTGCCGTCCACGGCGAAATCCAGGTAACTGGACGGCATGAACTGGCCCATGCCCATCGCCCCGGCATAGCTGCCCTTGAGCGTGGTGATGTCCAGCTTTTCGTCGCGCGCCAGCACGAAGGCCTTGGCCAGTTCGTCGCGGAAGAACAGTTCGCGGCGGACTTCGCGTTCCAGCTTGGCCGGGTCGCCGCTGCGCGGGTAATAGAAAGCCAGGGTATACAGCGCATCCAGCACGCGGTGGTTGCCGGTGTTGCCGCCGTAGCTGGTCTCCACGCCGATGATGGCCACGATGACTTCGGCCGGCACGCCGGTGCGCTGCTGCACACGCATCAGCTCATCGCGGTGTTGGGCGAGGAACTTCCTGCCGCCGTCGATGCGCGCCTGGCTGATGAAGATCGGGCGGTACTCGTTCCACGGCTTCACCCGCTCCGCTGGGCGCGACATGGCGGCGATGATCGGCTGACGTACCTGCGCCTGGTCGAGCACGCTGGCGATGTAGGCGGGATCGAGCCCGTGCGCGGCGGCGGTGTCGCGAATGAAGTTTGCGCGGGCTGTTTCAAAGGGGACCGGAGTGAGGTCCACCGGCGGTGCGCTGGACGCAGCCGATTCGGGCGCGGCTTCAGCCGGTCCCTTGTTCTGTCCGGATGCCGGCTTGTGCGGCGCCACGGTTGCCTGCGAAGGCGGTGGAGGACTCGACGGCTGGGTCGCGCAGGCGACCAGGCCGAGGGTGAGCATGCAGGCCAGAGTACGTCGGATCATCGCCGCAGGTTAGCAGGTCATGGATGAAATAAAACCCCTAACACCATGAATAGCAAAGGATTGGTTAATCCGCTGCTGCTTTGTAAAACCAGCGTGAAGGCCGGCAACGAACAAGCCGGTTGCGCCCCCATCCCCCGACGGGCGCAACCGGCCTGACGGACCATCCAATACTGCCCCTGCATCTCCCCAGAGCAGGCGGCAAAACGTGAGGTCGTGCTGCGGTTCGCCAGGTGGTCGGCGTAGAAGATGAACGCGCCCTGCCTGACGGGCGCCATTGTGCAGGGCCGTTTGCGTCAAAACCATTGATCCGGATCAACAGTGTTCGGAAATGTGACGCACTGCGCACTTGAAGTGTGAAACCTTCATCGCAGGGAAACGAATGTGGCTGGGCAGCGCTAGCCATGCTCGACGGAGTCCCGGCGCGCCGCTGCGCTCGCCGAGCATGGCTCGGCGCTACCGGGCCCTATCGATAACCACCGTGAACGGGGTTGTGGCTGCGCACGGCCATCACCAGCCCGAAGCCGGCCAGCAACGACACTGCCGAGGTGCCGCCGTAGCTGATCAGCGGCATCGGCACGCCCACCACCGGCAGCAGGCCGGAGATCATGCCGCCGTTGACCAGCACATAGACGAAGAATGCCAGGCCGGTGGCGCCGGCGAGCAGGCGCGAGTAGGAATCGCGCGACTGACTGGCGATCCACAGGCAGCGGCCGATCACCACCAGATACAGGGCCAGCACCAGCGCCACGCCGATCCAGCCGAACTCTTCGCTCAGCACCGAAAATGCGAAGTCCGTCGTCTGCTCGGGGATGAAGTTCAGGTGCGACTGTGAGCCCTGCCCCCAGCCCTTGCCGTCCAGCCCACCGGATCCGATCGCGATCTTGGACTGGATGATGTTCCAGCCGGCCCCCAGCGCATCCATCTCCGGGTCCAGGAACATCATGATGCGATCCTTCTGGTACGGCATCAGCAGCCAGAACCAGGCCACCGGCGCGACCGCGGCCACGCCCCCCACGCCCAGCCCCACCCACCACCATGGCAGGCCGGCCAGCAGCAGTACGAACACCCCGCTGGCGGCGATCAGCACGCCGGTACCGAAGTCCGGCTGCAGCATCACCGCGGCAGTGGGCGCGCCGATGATCAGCATGCTGACCAGCACGGTCGTGAAGCGCGGCGGCAGCGGCATGCGGTGCAGGTACCAGGCCACCATCATCGGCAGGCTGACCTTCAACAACTCGGCCGGCTGCAGGTAGAACAGCTTGAGGTCCAGCCACTGCCGCCCGTACTTGCCGGTACCGATGGCGAACACCGCCAGCAGCGGGATCATCGAGATGGCGTAGATCATCGGCGTGGCCGAGCGGATGCGCAGGATCGGCACCCGCGAAATGCCCCACATCGCGGCCAGACCCACCGCAAAGCGCGCCCCCTGGGCGAATACCAGGCCATCGCCCCCGGCGCTCTTCAGCGTGGCCAGGCCGATCAGCATCAATGCGCCGAGCGCCGCGCACAGCATCCAGTCCAGGGTGCTGAAGAAGCGCACCAGCATGTCGCCGGCCCAGCGCAGGAAGTCCTTCATCGGGCGGGCTCCGGGGAGAGCGTCCGCCGATCATGGATCGGCGCTACCGGGGCGGCGGGCTCCGGGGCGGGCGTCCGCTGATCATGGATCGGCGCTACCGGGGCGGCGGGCTCCGCGGCGGGCGTCCGCTGATCATGGATCGGCGCTGCCGGGGTGGCGGGCTCCGCGGCCAGCGGCCCGACCTGCACCGGCAGCTCGCCGGCTTCCATCGCCGCAGCATCGCCATTGGCGCGGGCGCTGCTGTCTTCGTTGTCGAAGGCGGTGGCACCGAAGGCCACGCTGCCGCGCTCCACGTCCAGCGGCAGCACGCCCTCGGGCATCTTGCCCAGCAGCCACGCATCGAACACCTTGCGCGCGATCGGAGCGGCCGCCGAGCCGCCGTAGCCGCCACCCTCCACCGCCACCGCGATGGCGATGACCGGGTTGTCGGCCGGCGCGAAACCGACGAACAGCGAACGATGGCGCAGGTGCAGCGGCAGGCTGCGCGGATCGACGGCTGCAGTGCCCTTGCGACTGATCACCTGTGCGGTGCCGGTCTTGCCGGCCATGACATACGGCGCCCCGGCGGCCATGCGCGCGCCGCTGCCGCCCGGCTGCATGGTCGCCATCATGCCTTCGCGCACCGCCTGCACGTTGTTCGGGTTGGGGCTGAGGGGCTTGGTTTCACTTGCCGGCGTCATGGTCCAGTCGCTGTCGAAGCCGGCGCGCTGCTGCATCACCAGGTGCGGCGTGCGCAGCTGTCCGCTGGCGATGCCACTGACGCCGCGCACCAGTTGCAGCGGCGTCACTTTCCAGTCGCCCTGGCCGATGCTCACGTTCACCGTGTCGCCGGGGTACCAGCGCTCCTTGCGGGTCTTGGCCTTGTACGCCGGCGAAGGCAGGATGCCGCCGATCTCGCCGGTCAGGTCGATGCCGGTCGGCTTGCCGAAGCCGTAGTACTCCATGTAGTGGTCGAAGCGCTCGATCCCCAGGTCCAGCGCCAACCGGTAGTAATACGTATTGACCGACTGGGCGATGGATTTGCGCAGGTCGGTCCAACCATGGCCACCACGGTGCGCATCACCCCAGCCACGGCTGGTACCGGGCAGGTAGAACATGCCGGTGGAAAGTACCTTGTCCTCCGGCTTGCGCACCCCGGCATCCAGCCCGGCCAGGCCGATCAGCGGCTTCAGCGTCGAACCCGGCGCCACCCCGCCCAGCACCAGCCGGTTGAACTGCGGCCGCGAGGGGTTGTCGTTGAGCGCGCGGAAATCCGCGTGCGAGATGCCGTTGACGAACAGATTGGCGTCATACGAAGGCAGGCTGACCATCGCCAGCACTTCACCGGTGCGCGGGTCCATCGCCACCGCCGCGCCTTCCTGCACGCCGAAGGCGGCCACCATCGCGCGCTGCAGGTCGGCGTCGATGGACAGCCGCAGGTCGGTGCCGGACTGCGCCGCCACCCGGCCGACGGTGCGGATCGCGCGGCCCTGCACGTTGGTTTCCACCTGTTCGTAGCCGACCCGGCCGCGCAGTTGTTGTTCGTAGTAGCGCTCCAGCCCGGATTTGCCGATGTGGGTCAGGGCCGCGTTGCCCTCGCCCAGCATCTCCAGGTCCTTGTCATCCACCCGGCCGACATAGCCGATGACATGCGCGAACAGATCGCCGAAGGGATAGCGCCGGGTCAGGTAGGGCTCCAGCTCGACTCCGGGGAAGCGCCAGCGATCCACCGCGAAGCGTGCCATCTCCTCTTCGCTGACGCGCAGTTTCAAGGTGACCGGCAGGAAGCTGCGACGCGCCTTGCGTGATCGGTTGAACGCTTCGATCTCTTCCTCGCTGAGCGGGAAGATCTTCGCCAGCCCGGCCAGGGTGGCGTCTATGTCCTTGACCTTGTCCGGGGTGACGTCCAGGCGGAACGCCGGCACGTTCTCGGCCAGCAGGCGGCCGTTGCGGTCGTAGATCATGCCGCGCCCGGGCACCACCGGACGCGGCTTGATGCGGTTGGCCTCCGAGCGTGTGGCGTAGATCTCGTGGTCCATCACCTGCAGCTTGAAATACCAGCCGCCCAGCCCACCCAGGCACAGCAGCACGCCGAGGAACCCCAGTGCCGCGCGACGGCGGAACTGTTCGGCCTCGGCATGCGGATTCTTGACCGCGCGGCGCGAACTCATGTCAGCGTCCGCGCCGTCCGAAGCGCACTGCATCCAGCAGCACGAACACCAGCGGCCACAGCGCCATGCCCAGCAGCGGTGCCCACCAGTAGGCCCACGGCAGGGTGGGTTCGCCCACCACCACGTGCACCACGGCACTGACGATCCGGTCGTTGAACAGCAGGCCGCCGATGGCGAGGATCTGCTGGGACATCGGGAAGAAGCGGATGCGGGCGCGGAAGCGCTGCAGGATGAAGGCCATGATCACCAGCCGCAGCGCCTGTTCGCCGAGCACGCCGCCGTACAGGAAATCGGCGATCACGCCGGTGGCGAACGCTACGCCCAGGCCTACCCGGTCGGGGGCTTCGATCACCCAGTAGGCCAGCACCAACGCCAGCCAGTAGGGACGCAGCGGCTGCAGCAGCGCCGGCAGCGGCAACAGCCCCAGCAGCAGCGCCACCACCAGGCTGAGCGGCAGCACCCAGCGGTTGTCACGCAGGCGGCTCACGGTCGCACCCCGGTGGGTTCACGCCGAGCATGGCTCGGCGCTACCGGAGCCGCGGCCGCTTCGGTGGGTGACGACCGCTGGTCCTCACGCGTGGTGGGTAGTGACGGCGGGATCCGGATCGGCGAGCCGGGGCGCAGCAACAACACATCGCGACCGCGATCCAACGCCGCGGCGGGCTTCAGCTCACCCACCAGGAAGGCATGCGTGTCATCGGGGCGCAGCGCAGCGATGCTGCCCACCGGGAAACCGACCGGAAACCGCCCGCCCAGCCCGGAGGTGACGATCTCATCGCCCACTTCCACGCCCGCACTCAGCGGAATATCGCGCAGTTCAAGCGTATCGCCGCGCCCATAGACGATCAGGCGCACGCCGTTGCGCGCCACCGTCACCGGCACCGCATGGTCCGGGTCGGTCAGCAGCAGCACGGTGGAGGTACTGGCGGTCACGCTGATCACCTGCCCCATCAGCCCGCCGGCATCGATCACCGCCTGGCCCACGTGCACGCCTTCGCGGCTGCCGGCAGCCAGCACCAGGCGCTGCTTCACCGGATCCAGGTCGATATCCAGGATCGGCGCCAACTGCACGTCCAGCCCGCTGCGCTCGGCCACGTTCAACAGTTCGCGCAGCTGCGCGTTGTCCAGCGCTGCGGTCTGCAGGCGGGTCAGCCGCGCATTGGCGATCAGCAGGTTGTTACGCAACTGGCGGTTCTCGGCCACCAGCTGGCCATGGCTGGCTGCGTTGTCACGCACCTGGTTGCCCAGGCGCCCGGGCAGGCCGGCCAGGTTCCAGGCCGGCTGCACCAGCACGTTGGCCTGGTCACGCAGGCGCGCAAGCCAGCCGGCCTGGTCGTCCAGCACGATCAGGGTGATCGCCAGCACCAGGTAAGCCAGCAGCCGCAGCGGGCTGGCGGCATCGCCGGAGCGGGAAGCAATGGGGGGTCCGGCGTAGGGCGGCACGATGCAGCTTCAGCTAGGAATCAGATGGGAAACACGACGGCGCCCTGCCGGTGCCGGCCCGCCGCGAAGGCGGGCCGCACCCCGGAAGGGCGCGGCGCTGACGTAATGCCGGGGAGACTTACTCCGGCGCAAAGAACTCGTTGCCGTGCATGTCCACCAGCTCCAGCGCACGACCGCCACCGCGGGCCACGCAGGTCAGCGGATCGTCGGCCACCTGCACGTGCAGGCCGGTTTCTTCGGAGATCAGGCGATCCATGTCACGCAGCAGGGCGCCACCACCGGTGAGCACGATACCGCGCTCGGCGACGTCGGCGCACAGTTCCGGCGGGGTCTGTTCCAGCGCCAGCTTGACCGCGCTGACGATGCCGGACAGCGGCTCGTGCAGGGCTTCGAGCACCTCGTTGGAGGTGATCTTTATCATCTTCGGCACGCCCTCGGCGAGGTTGCGGCCGGAGATCTCCATCTCGATCACCTGCGCCTGCGGGTAAGCGCAGCCCAGCTCCACCTTGATCCGCTCGGCGGTGGCTTCACCGATCAGCATGCCGTGGTTGCGGCGCACGTAGTTGGTGATGGATTCATCGAAGCGGTCACCGCCGATGCGCACCGAAGCCGAATAGACGATGCCGTTGAGCGAGATCACCGCCACTTCGGTGGTGCCGCCGCCGATATCGATGACCATCGAACCGCGGGCCTCGGTCACCGGCATGCCGGCACCGATTGCCGCGGCCATCGGCTCTTCGATCAGGAACACGTCGCGCGCACCGGCCTCTTCGGCCGATTCCTTGATCGCGCGGCGCTCCACCTGGGTCGAACCGGCCGGCACGCAGACCAGCACGCGCGGGCTCGGGCGCAGGAAGCGCGACTTGTGCACCTTCTTGATGAAGTGCTTCAGCATCGCCTCGGTGTAGGTGAAATCGGCGATGACGCCGTCCTTCATCGGGCGGATGGTGGTGATGTGGCCGGGGGTACGGCCGAGCATCTGCTTGGCTTCGGCGCCGACGGCAGCCACCGAGCGGGTGCCACCGATGGCACGGTCCTGGCGCACGGCGACCACGGACGGCTCGTTCAGCACGATTCCCTGTCCGCGCACATAGATGAGGGTGTTGGCCGTGCCCAGGTCGATGGACAGGTCATTGGAGAACATGCCGCGGAGTTTCTTCAACATCGAGGTGGTGATCCTGAGGGGTGCGCAATTCCGGCCTGGAATGGGGAATCGTGGGCAAAATTTAGACAGACAAGCCTAACAACCCGCCCCCCTGCGGGCAAGGATATTTCCAGCCGGACCCGCGTATTCACTAGCTTTCGGCACGATTGGTACAGGTTGGGCGGCGATCCCGCCCGCCAGCGGCACCGCGCCCCGGCCGGCGTGCCCGATACCCGTCCCGGCACCGGTCCATGACAGTCCCGGCACAGCCCGGCGCTACCCTTCGGCGGCGCCAGCCGGTAACCTTTGCGCCGTCGGGCGCCCATGGGCGCCGTTTGCTTGCCCACCGCCGCGGCCAGCACTCCACTCATTCCCGCATAGGCTTACATCGATGTCCGCTTTGATCTGTGGTTCTCTTGCCTTTGACACCATCATGGTGTTCCCGGACCAGTTCAAGAACCACATCCTGCCGGACAAAGTGCACATCCTGAACGTCTCGTTCCTGGTGCCGCGCATGCGTCGCGAGTTCGGCGGCTGCGCCGGCAACATCGCCTACAACCTGCACCTGCTGGGCGGCCACCCGATCCCGATGGGCACGGTGGGCACCGATTTCGGCCCGTACCGCGAGCATTTCGATGCACTGGGCATCGACCTTTCGCGCGTGCGCGTGATCGAGGAACTGTTCACCCCGCAGGCCTTCATCACCACCGACCACGACAACAACCAGATCACCGCCTTCCACCCGGGCGCGATGATGCGTTCGTATGAAAACCACGTGCGCGACGTACCGGGCGTGAGCCTTGGCCTGGTCGGTCCGGACGGCCGCGAAGGCATGATCCAGAACGCACTGGAATTCCACGAGGACGGCGTTCCCTTCATCTTCGATCCCGGCCAGGCGATGCCACTGTTCAATGGCCCGGAGCTGCGCACTTTCATCGAACAGGCCGACTACGTGGTGGTCAACGACTACGAGTCCAACCTCCTGCAGGAGCGCACCGGCTGGGACGAGAAGGAAATCGTCAGCCGGGTGCAGGCGTACATCACCACCCGCGGTCCGAAGGGTGCGGTCATCCACACCCCGGAGAAAAGCTACGACATTCCGCCGGCGCACGAGCGCCGCGTGGTCGACCCCACCGGCTGTGGCGATGCGTTCCGCGCCGGCCTGATCTACGGCATCCAGAAGGGCTTCGACTGGCTGACCATCGGCCGCATGGGAAACCTGATGGGCGCGCTGAAGGTCGAGCACCCGGGCACCCAGAACCAGCGCTTCACCTTCGATGAGTTCAACGAACAGTTCAAGCAGCAGTTCGGTTACGCACTGAACGTCTGACCGCGCAGGGTGGTAGCACCGAGCCATGCTCGGCGGAATGCCCGAAGCGCCGCTGCGCTCGCCGAGCATGGCTCGGCGCTACCGCGTCACCTTTCCAGCGCGGCCTGCAACGCGCGGCAATCGGCGAAGCGCCAATCGGCCATGCCGGGCCACGGATCACCGGGCGTATTGACCAGCACGGTATGCGTGCCGGCGGCACGCCCTGCGGCCAGGTCCATCCAATGGTCACCCACCATCACCGCATGCGTTGCGGCGATGCCCCACCGCTCCAGGAAATAATGCAGGCCATCCGGTGCCGGCTTCGGGGCGACCTCGTCGCGACCGATGATGTCCGCATCATGGAAAAGATCGCCCAGCCCGATCGCATCCAGGGTCAGCTTGACCACCGCGTGGTCGTTGCGGGTCAGGATGCCCAGCCTGCTTCCCTGCCCGGCCAGCGCGCGCAGCAGATCCACGGCACCCTCCGCCGCTACGGCGGCCTCGGCCAGCGCGCGCTCGTGCTCGAACAACCACGCACGTTTGGCATGGGCTTCATCAGCCGGCAGCGCCCCCAGGTGGGCGATGATGTCTTCGTCCATGGCGATGTCCAGCGCGCGCTTGATGGCCGGGAAGTCGTGCACCGCGACGGTCAGCGTGCCATCCATGTCGAATACCCAGTGCCGCAGTCCGTCCAGTCCCGGCTGTACAGCCGGCACCGCGCGCGCACTCATTTCCATGGCATCTGGCTGGCATCCACGCCGCCGGTTTCGAACACCACGGTGCGCGTGCCACCGGCCTTCACCGGAAACTCGATGCTGATCGCCTGTGCCTGCCGCGCCAGCTTCCACAGCGCCGCGTGGTCGGTGATGAACATGGCGATCGCCTCGTCCGTATCCGGGCGCCACGCGGCCATCGCGCGCGGCTTGCCGCCGTCCACGCTCACCTGCACCCGGCAGCCGCCGGGACAGCGGAAATCGCCTGCCTGCAGCACCAGATAGGCGTGCTGTTTCCACTGCGGATGGTCGCGGAACACCAACTGCACCGGCTTTGGACCGCTGCCGTCGACATCCACGCGCTCCTTGCCGTAAATCGACGCAGAGCGCTGGGTTCCCTTGGTGCCGACCGGGATCTGGTTGTACTGCCACAGGCCCTGCATGCGGCGCAGGTTGCGCGCCTGGTCCGACTGCGCCTTGACGTCGGCAAAGCCCGGTTCGATCCGCGCCGCCGCTGCGGTGCCCTTGTAGATGTCCAGCAGCGAGCCGCCATGCATGCGGGCACGCTCCCAGTCCTTGGCCGCCACGGCGGTGTCGTACTGCCGGGCTACCTCGTCGGCCTTGGCTTCCTTCTGCGCCTGCACGGCCGCTTCGGCTGCCTGCTGCGCCTGGCGTTCGGCTTCGGGATCGCTGCAGGCGGCCAGGGACAATGCGCAGGCAGCGGCGAGGATCAGGTGTTTCATCGCGGATTCCGGGGTGGTGGCGTGGCTATACAGTACCTGCCAAGAGCGTGACGACCAACGGTCGTCACCCACCAAGACCAAAGGTCACCCACCACGACCAAGCGTCGTCACCCACCACGAGGCACGGTCGTTACCGGGAAGGGGCCGTGGCCTCGCCAACCTGGCGCCACCAGTGCGTGGAGGGCGCGGGGGCGCCGATATCCAGCCGTTCGCCCATCTGCGGGGCGGTCAGGGTGACGCCGCGTTCGGCCGCCAGCGCAGTGATGCGCTCGAAGGGTTCGGTCCACGGATGCAGGGCCAGATCGAAGGTGCCGTTGTGGATGGGCATCATCACCGCTCCACGTACGTCCAAGTGGGCCTGCAGGCTCTGCTCGGGCTGCATGTGCACGTCCGGCCACTGCGCATCGTAGGCGCCGGTCTCGATCATGGTCAGGTCGAACGGGCCGTAGCGCTCGCCGATGCGGGCAAAGCCATCGAAGTAGCCAGTGTCACCGCTGAAGAAGATGCGGGTATGCCCGGTGTCGATCACCCACGAGGCCCACAGCGTGCGGTTGCCGTCGGCCAGGGTGCGCCCGGAAAAATGCTGGGCCGGGGTCGCGACGATCTTCAGGCCTTCCACGCGGGTGTCCTGCCACCAGTCCAACTGCACCACCTTCGCCACCGGCACGCCCCACCCGATCAGACGGTCACCCACGCCGAGCGCGGTGACGAAGTGCTGCACCTTCGGCGCGAGCGCGAGGATGGCCGCGTGGTCCAGATGATCGTAGTGGTCGTGGGAGATGATCACGCCGGTGATGGACGGCAGTTCGTCGATGCTCAACGGCGGGGCGTGGAAGCGCTTCGGGCCCATGAAAGACATCGGCGAGGCACGCTCGGCGAACACCGGGTCGGTCAGCCAGAAATGGCCGTCCAGCTTCATCAGCATCGTCGAGTGCCCCAGCCGCCACAGGCTGTCATCGGGCGCATCGAGCAGGGCCTGCGGGTCAGCGCCTGCACCGGGATCGGCGCCAGCGGGCTGGCATCGGCCGGCTTGTCGAACAGGAACTTCCACATCACGCCCAGCGTGCCGACGAAGCCGAGCGCGCTCTTGCCGACGGGATTGTGGAAGCGCCCGTCGCCGAACTGCGGCGACTGGTCATAGGCGGCAGCCGGGCGGGCACCGCAGGTCAACAGGCCAATGGACATGGCGATCAACACCGTAGAAAGAAGGAGAAGGCGCGGCAGGCGGCGGGTCATTCGGGCTTGCCCTTAAAAGTACACTGGCGAGTCTACTTCCATTTCAGGAAAAGTAAACTGAACGGTGTAAAATAGCCCGATGAGTGCCGATATACGCCCTACCCGCCTGACCGACCGCAAGCGCGCCGCGATCCTGTCCGCCGCCGTTGCCGAGTTCCGCAGCTTCGGTTTCGCGGCCACCAGCATGGACCGCATCGCCGCTGTTGCGGGAGTTTCAAAGCGTACGGTGTACAACCATTTCGCCAGCAAGGACGAGCTGTTCACCGCCATCCTGTGGCAACTGTGGGAAGCCAGCCAAGCGGTGGAGGCCGTGGCCTACAGCGCGGTGCAGCCGCTGCGGGAGCAGTTGTTGCGGTTCACCCGGCAGAAGATGCGTTTGATGTCCGATGCGAGCTTCATCGACCTGTCGCGGGTGGCGATTGCCGAGCTGGTGCACGCGCCGGAACGGGCCCGGGCGATGATGGACAAGCTGGCGGAGAAAGAAGAAGGGCTGGCGACCTGGATACGCGCGGCGCAGGCCGATGGCCGGCTGGGCGCGGACGTCGCGCCGGGCGAAGCGGCGCATCAACTGCAGGGCATGCTGAAGGCGTTCGCGTTCTGGCCGCAGGTGACGATGGGCCAGGCACCGCTGGCGCCGGAAGCGCAGCAGCGGCTGATGGAAGACTGTGTGGACATGTTCCTGGCGCTGCACGCAAAGGCGTGACGACGCGGGCACGTCGGTAGCGCCGAGCCGTGCTCGGCGAGCGCAGCGGCAGATGCACCGCGTGACGACCAACGGTCGTCACCCACCAGACGCTACCGCGTGACGACCAACGGTCGTCACCCACCAGACGATACGACGTGACGGCCAGCGGTCGTCACCCACCAGACGCTACGGCGTGACGGCCAGCGGCCGTCACTACCGGCGCCTGCGGCTTACTTGGCTTCGGCCTTGGACAGCATGTCCTGCACCGAACCGGTGGTGATCGGGTGGTAGCCCGGCTTGGCCTTTTCAAACGCCGCCTTGGCCACTTCCAGACCCTCCGGGGTCTTCACCAGTTCAGCGTAGATCGGCATGATCAGCTTGCGACGGCCGACCCGCTCGATGAACTCGGCGGCCGCCGGCGTGGCCTCCGCATAGCCACTGCGGATGGCCAGCGGGTACCAGCGCATGGCGATTTCACCATTGGGCGTACCGGTGAATTTGAACACCCGATCCAGCGCGGCCAGCTTGTCCAGCGGCTGCGTGGCGCCCAGGCCGTCGATGAAGCGCACCCACTCCTGCGTGCTCCACTCGGCGGTCAACTGGTTGGTCGGCATCTTGCCGGTGCCTTCCCAGGCGATGCGCGCGGTGTCCACGTTGCTGAAGTTGCGCGACTGCGCCTTGGTGGCGAACGCCGGAATGCCCGGCTGCTCCAGCCACGCGGTCAGTTCGGCCTCGGTCACTGCGTTGGGATTCTTCGGCAGCAGGTTCTTCTTGAGGTACTCGACGAACTGGTCGGTATTCGCGCTCTGGAACGCATGGTCGTTGAACCAGCCACGCAGGAAGGGATCGAACACTTCACGACCGAAGCGCTGTTCCAGGAACTCCAGGAACCAGGAACCCTTCACGTAGGCGACCTGGCTCAGCGCTTCGTCCGGGTCACGTTCGTTCAGCGGCGGCAGCGCCAGCGCCTGGTCGGCCGGGCTCATGTCCTTCACTTCGGCCAGCAGGTCGGTCTGGTCGATCTGGCGCTCCATCTCGGCCATTTCCTTGCCGTACAGCGCTTCGGTGATGCGGCCCTGCACGTAGGTGGTGAAGCCTTCGTTGAGCCAGATGTCCTTCCAGCTGGCGTTGGTCACCAGGTTGCCCGACCAGCTGTGCGCCAATTCGTGGGCGACCAGCGAGACCAGCGACTTGTCGCCGACGATCACGGTCGGAGTTGCGAAGGTCAGGCGCGGGTTTTCCATGCCACCGAACGGGAACGACGGCGGCAGCACCAGCATGTCGTAGCGGCCCCAACGGTACTCGCCGTACAGCTTTTCGGCCGCACCGATCATCTTCTCGGTGTCTTCGAATTCCTTGGCGGCCTTGCCGACCATGGTCGGTTCGGCCCACACGCCGGAGCGGCCGGAGATCGGCTCGAACACCAGGTCACCCGCCGCGATGGCCAGCAGGTAGGACGGGATCGGCTGCGGCATCTTGAAGGTGTAGTCGCCATCACGCGCGGCCTTGGGATCGTTGTCGGCGCTCATCAGCACCATCACGTCCGGGCGGCTGGTGACATGCGCGCTGTAGGTGAAGCGCACGCTCGGCGTGTCCTGCAGCGGCACCCAGGAGCGGGCGTGGATCGCCTGCGACTGGCTGAACATGAAGGGCAGTTTCTTGCCTTCGGTCATCGAGGGCTCAAGCCACTGCAGGCCCGAGGCGGTCGGTGCGGTGTGGTAGCTGATCTCGACCCTGGTCGGCTGCGCCGGCGCTTCGATGGTCAGCTTGCTGCCAAATACCTTGTCCACTGGCGCCAGCACGAAGGGCAGCGCGCTGCGCGCACCATCGGCGGCCAGGGCTTCCACCTTGGCCACGTCGAGCGCGCGGGTGTCCAGCACCAGCTGCTTGGCGTCCTTGTCCTTCCACTCCAGGGTGTAGGTCGCGGTGCCGCCGATCTGCCTGGCGTCGAAGTCCAGCTTCAGGTCCAGCGCGATGTCCTTGATGACGACCTTGTCCGGCTCGGCATAGGAACTTTCGTCGTGGCTGCGGTTTTCGGCCTTCACCGGAACAGCGGGCGCCTTCTGGGCGGTCGGGGCCGTGGCAGCGGGGGCTGCGGGCTCCTGGGAGCAGCCAGAGGCAATGGCCACGGCCAGCGGAATGAGCAGGAACGGGGTACGCATGAATCGAGACCGTTTCAGGGGTAAACGATGATTTTACCCCCGAACCGCCCCTGGTAGCGCCGAAGGCAGCGGCAGGAGCCGCTGCCAACGTTGCTTGCGACGGCCCGGAGGGTGCCGGTCAGGACGACCGGCATAGCCATGCGCGGCGGATCCCTGACGCCGAGCATGGCTCGGCGCTACCCGCTTACAGCTTGTAGCCCGAATGGATGGAGACGATGCCAGCCGACAGGTTCTTGTAGTGGCAGCGCTCGAAACCGGCCTCGCCCATCATCGCCTTCAGTTCATCCTGCGGCGGATGCTTGCGGATGCTCTCGGCCAGGTACTGGTAGCTGTCCGAATCGCGCGCGAACAGGCGGCCCAGCTTCGGCAGCACCTTGAACGAGTGGAAGTCGTAGATCGGCTTGAACCAGTCCAGCGTGACTTCGGAGAACTCCAGCACGCGGGCCTGACCGCCCACCTTCAGCACGCGATGCATTTCGCGCAGCGCAGCATCCTTGTCGGTCACGTTGCGCAGGCCGAAGGCAATGGTCACCAGGTCGAAGCTTGCATCCGGGAACGGCAGCGCCTCGGCGTTGCACTGCACGTAATCCAACCCGGCCACCAGGCCGCGGTTGGTCAGGCGATCGCGGCCGACCGACAGCATCCCGGCATTGATGTCGCCCACCACGACGGCGCCCTCGGCACCCACCCGCTCTTTCAGCAGGGCGGCGATGTCACCGGTACCACCGGCAAGATCGAGCACGCGGTCACCCGGTTTCACCTGCGCGGTCGCCACGTAGTAGCGCTTCCACACCCGGTGCACGCCCAGGCTCATCAGGTCGTTCATCAGGTCGTAGTTGCGCGCGACCGAGGTGAAGACCTGGCCGACCAGCTTCTGCTTGTCCTTTGCATCGACATCGCGGAAGCCGAAATGGGTAGTTCCGGACTTGTAGGGGGATTCGCTCATGGGCTGATTATCGCACCGCGCGGGGTCGGCGGCACCCCCTGCCCGTATCATGGCTGCCTGACTCACGGAGACCCGCATGATCACCACCCCCGATTACCAGGCCCTGCTGCAGACCGCCATCGCCGAAGCCCGCCAAGGACTGGCAGAAGGGGGCGTGCCGATCGGCGCAGCGCTCTACCACAACGATGGACGCCTGCTCGGCTGTGGCCACAATCGCCGCGTGCAGGAAGGCGACCCATCCGTGCACGGCGAGACCGATGCGTTCCGCAAGGCCGGTCGCCAGCGCGGTTACAAAAACACCATCATGGTCACCACGCTGGCCCCCTGCTGGTACTGCAGCGGGCTGGTGCGGCAGTTCAACATCGGCACCGTGGTGGTGGGTGAATCACGCACCTTCCAGGGCGGCATCGACTGGCTGCGCGAGAGTGGCGTGAACGTCATCGACCTGGACAACCAGGAGTGCGTTGACCTGCTGGGCAACTTCATCGAGCGCCACCCGGAGATCTGGGACGAAGACATCGGCGAGTGAGCTTTTCCTGAATAGTTCAGCGCGCAGGCGGGCAGAACCGACTGAACACGCGCGTGTGGCCCGTCGGAAAACGACTGCGCCACGCTGATTGCACGCAGCAATGACGCTGCGTGCACTGACTGATAGCGATGATCGGAGCTCCCCCGCCACCCTTCATAAGAAGTCAGAACCCATGCGCGCAGATGCACCCAATGTCCCTCCGGTCATCGACGTGGAGGCAGAGCTGAACTACTGGCGCCAGCGACATGCCGATGGCGCGATGGGTCCGGGATCCTTCGGTCACTTCGTGCCGTGGATCAAGTTCGCCTGTGATTCACTGATCACCCATCCCCGCGCCAGCAACGAACAGCGCGAGGAAGCGTTCCAGACCCAATATGCACTGCAGATCATGCCGCGGCTGACCGAAGCGCAGGCACGCGCGTTCATCGAGCAGGTGTGGGACCACGTCTACGTGTCCAGCATGATCCAAAGCGCCGACCGCCCCCGGCTGATCGCCTGACCGAATGCGAGGCAGCGCCGAGCCACGCTCGGCGAGCGCGGAGTACAGCGCGCATCGACACGACGTACACGTTGGCCGGCGTATTCATCCGGCATGAGCCTCAAGTCCGTTTTCAACACGGTTGCCAAGCGCACCGCCTACGCCACGGGCACGCCCTGGACGTTCATCACCGCTGTGTCGGTAGTGGTGATCTGGGGTGTGACCGGGCCCTTGTTCGA
The DNA here is from genome assembly GCF_002836635.1 of Stenotrophomonas sp. Bg11-02. Lineage (NCBI taxonomy): Bacteria > Pseudomonadati > Pseudomonadota > Gammaproteobacteria > Lysobacterales > Lysobacteraceae > Stenotrophomonas > Stenotrophomonas sp. Bg11-02. The sequence goes on along the minus strand of NZ_PJAY01000050.1, from coordinate 36,795 downwards.
TTTCAATGACACGTGGCAGCTGGTGATCAATACCGGCACCACCATCATCACGTTCCTGATGGTGTTCCTGATCCAGCACACGCAGAACGCCGATACGGCCGCGATGCAGATCAAGCTGGACGAACTCATCCGCGTGACCGCTCACGCCAACAAACAGCTGCTGGACCTGGAAGAGCTGGACGAGGAGCGGTTGGAAGAGATCCGCAAGGAATATGAGCGCATGGCCCGCGAAGCCGGCGATGCGCTGGAACGCGTGCGCGCGGGCCGTGGGGATGACGATGTCTAGAGCGTGACGACCAACGGTCGTCACTACCAGTATCCGGGGTAGCGCCGAGCCATGCTCGGCGAGCGCAGCGGCAACCGCGTGAAGACCAGCGGCCGTCACCCACCACCGCGCGGAGCTGACGGCCAGCGGCCGTCACTACTCGAAGCTCAGCTGCGCTCGCGCCAGCCGCCGCCCAGCACCTTGTACAGTGTGATGCGGTTGGCCTGCTGCGCCAGCGCCGTCTGCAGCTGACTCTGCTGCGCGCTGTAGGCGGTGCGCCGCGCATCCAGCAGGGTGACGAAGCTGTCCAGCCCGGCGTCATAGCGCGCCTGCGACAACTGCTCGGCCTGCGTGGCGGCCGCCAGCAGCGCCTGCTGCGAAGCCGCCTGTGCGTCCAGGCTGGTGCTCAACGCCAGTGCATCGGCGGTCTCGCGGAAGCCCACCTGGATCGACTTTTCGTACTCGGCCAGTGCGATGTCACGGTCCGCGTTCGCCACTGCCAGTCCCGCCCGCAGCTTGCCGCCCTGGAAGATCGGCAGGCTGATCGTCGGCAGGAAACTCCAGACCCGTGTGCCGCTGTCGAACAGGCCGGACAACTCGCCCGAACTGCTGCCCAGCGTGCCGGTCAGCCGTATGCTGGGGAAAAACGCAGCGCGTGCCGCACCGATGTTGGCATTGCCTGCCAGCAGGGTATGCTCGGCGGCCATGATGTCCGGGCGGCGCAGCAGCACGTCACTGGGCAGGTCGGCCGGTGGGGGCGCCAGCGCCACCAGCTGAAGGTCGTTGTTGCCGGCCGGCAACAGCGCCTCGTCCACCGGGCCACCGATCAGCAGCGCCAGTGCATTGCGGTCCTGCTGCAGCTGGCCCCGCAGGCGCGCGGCATCGGTACGTGCGGTTTCCACCAGCGTACGCGTCTGCGCCAGTTCCAGCGCCGAACTTCCACCGCGTTCGAAACGCGCCTGCGCCAGCCGCAGCGAGTCTTCATGGCTGGCCAGGGTCGCCTCGGAAATCCGCAGCAGTTCACTGTCCGCACCGAAGGTGAGCCACGCCGTGGCGGTCTCGGCGACCAGGCTCAGCTGCGCATTGCGACGGTTGGCGGCGATCGCGAAGTATTGCTGCAGGGCCGCTTCGCTGAGGTTGCGCACGCGCCCGAACAGATCCAGCTCGAACTCGGTCACGCCCAGCCCGGCGGTGAACTGTTCGCTCACCGGCATGTCGCCGCCGCTGCGCTCCATCTGGCCCTGTACGTTCAGCGCAGGCACGCGGTCGGCGCGCTGGATGCGGTACTGGCCGCGTGCGCGCTCGACGTTGAGCACGGCCACGCACAGGTCACGGTTGTTGGCCAGGGCCTGTTCGATCACCTGTTGCAGGCGCGGGTCGGTGAAGAAATCACGCCAGCCCAGTTCGGCGGCGTCGGTCGGCCGGCCCTGCCCCGCCGCGGCCGGCCACTGCGCGGGAATGGACGGGGCGACGTCAGTACGGTCCGGGACCAGGGAGGCACAGCCCCCCAGGCTCAGGCTGGCGATCAGCGCCAGCAGCAACGGCGTCTTGTTCATGGGGTATCACTCGACTTTGCTGCGTTGCGCAGCGTGCGGTTGAACAGCTTCTGCACTACCACGAAGAACAGCGGGATGAAGAACACGCCCAGCAGGGTGCCGGCCAGCATGCCGCCCAGCACGCCGGTGCCGATGGCACGCTGCGCACCGGAGCCGGCGCCGGAGGCGATCGCCAGCGGCAGCACGCCCAGGCCGAAGGCCAGCGAGGTCATGATGATCGGACGCAGACGATCGCGTACCGCATGCATCGTCGCTTCGATCAGCCCGGCGCCCTTCTCCAGGTTCTCCTTGGCGAACTCCACGATCAGGATCGCGTTCTTCGATGTCAGGCCCACCGTGGTCAGCATCGCCACCTGGAAGTAGATGTCGCGCTCCAGGCCCATCAGCGTGTTGGCCAGCACCGCACCCAGGATGCCCAGCGGGGCCACCAGCAGCACCGAAGTCGGCACGCTCCAGCTTTCATACAGCGCGGCCAGGCACAGGAACACGATCAGCAGCGACAGCGAGTACAGCAGCGGCGTCTGCGAGCCGGCCTGGCGCTCCTGGTAGGACAACGCGGTCCACTCGATTTCATAGCCCGGCGGCAGGTCGCCGGCGATGCGTTCGATCTCGTTCATGGCATCACCCGATGCCACGCCGCTCGCCGGCTCGCCCTGGATCTCCATCGCCGAGACACCGTTGTAACGTTCCAACCGCGGCGAACCGAAGTCCCAGCGCTTGGAAGCGAAGGCACTGAACGGCACCATCTCACCGGCGCTGTTCTTCACCGACCACACGTTGAAGTCATCCGGATTCATGCGGAAGTCCGCATCGGACTGCACGTACACGCGCTTGACCCGGCCGCGGTCGATGAAGTCATCGATGTAGCTGCTGCCCCACGCGGTGGCCAGCGTGTTGTTGATCGAGGCCATGTTCAGGCCCAGCGCATTGGCCTTTTCCACATCGACATCGATGCGCAGCTGCGGGGTATCTTCCTGGCCGTTCGGGCGCACGTTGGCCAGCAGCTTGCTCTGCCCGGCCGCACCCAGCAGCTGGTTGCGCGCGTTGAGCAGGGCTTCGTGCCCCTGCCCGGTATTGTCCTTCAGGAAGAAGGTGTAACCCGAGCCGATGCCCAGTTCCGGCATCGCCGGCGGCGGGAAGGCGAAGATGAACGCATCCTTGATCTGGCCCAGCGCACCCATCGCGCGGCCGGTGATGGCGCCCACGCTCTGTTCGTCGTCGCGGTCCTTCCAGTCCTTCAGCTTGACGAAGGCCATGCCCGCGTTCTGGCCCATGCCGGCGAAGCTGAAGCCCTGCACGGCGAAGATCGATTCGATGGCCTCGCTTTCGTTTTCCAGGAAGTGGTTCTCCAGCTTGGCCATCGCCTCCAGCGTGCGTTCCTGGGTGGCACCGACCGGCGTCTGCACCAGCGCCATCAGGATGCCCTGGTCTTCGTTGGGCAGGAACGAACTGGGCAGGCGCACGAACAGGATGCCCATCACCAGCGCCAGCCCGGCGAAGATGCCCATGAAGCGCCACGGCCGGGCGATGATGCCCTTCACCCCGCGCTGGTACTTCTCGCTGGACCTGTCGAAGCCGCGGTTGAAGCCACCGAAGAAACGACCCGACCAGCCCTTGTGGGCGACGTGGTGTTCGCCCTTCTTCAGCGGCTTGAGCATGGTGGCGCACAGAGCGGGCGTCAGCACGATCGCCACCAGCACCGACAGGCCCATCGCCGAGACGATCGTCGCCGAGAACTGCCGGTAGATCACGCCGGTGGCACCACTCATGAAGGCCATCGGCACGAACACCGCCGACAGCACCAGGCCGATGCCCACCAGCGCACCGGTGATCTGGTCCATCGACTTGCGCGTGGCTTCCAGCGGCGACAGCCCTTCTTCGGCCATGATCCGCTCGACGTTCTCCACCACCACGATGGCATCGTCGACCAGCAGGCCGATCGCCAGCACCATCGCGAACATGGTCAGCATGTTGATGGAGAAGCCCAGCGCGGCCAGGATGCCGAACGTACCCAGCAGCACCACCGGTACCGCGATGGTGGGAATCAGCGTGGCGCGGAAGTTCTGCAGGAACAGGTACATCACCACGAACACCAGCACGATCGCTTCGATCAGGGTCTTGATCACCCCCTTGATCGACACCTGCACGAACGGAGTGGTGTCATACGGCACCACCGATTCCAGCCCGGCCGGGAAGGTCGCCTTCATGTCTTCCAGCGCGGTACGCACGCCATTGGCGGTGTCCAGCGCGTTGGCGCCGGTGGCCAGGGTGATGGCGATGCCGGTGGACGGCTTGCCGTTGTAACGGGTGACGAAGTCGTAGCTTTCCGCACCCAGTTCAACGCGGGCTACGTCACCCAGGCGCAGCTCGCTGCCATCGGTGCCGCCACGAACCAGGATGTTGCGGAACTGCTCCGGGGTCTGCAGGCGATCCTGCGCATTGATGGTGGCATTGAGCTGCTGGCCCTTCACCGACGGCGCACCGCCGAGCTGGCCGATCGCCACCTGGGCGTTCTGCGCGGTGATCGCCGCGGTGACTTCATCCACCGACAGCTTGTAGGTGTGCAGCTTGTTCGGGTCCAGCCAGATGCGCATGGCGTACTTGCCGCCGAACACCTGGATGTTGCCCACGCCGGGCACCCGGCTCAGCGGATCGACGACATTGGACCCGACGAAGTCGGAGATGTCATTGGCATCCATGCTGCCATCGTTGGACACGAAGCCGATCACCTGCAGGAAGCCGCTGCTGGACTTGGCCACGTTGATGCCCTGCCGCTGCACTTCCTGCGGCAGCAGCGGCATGGCCAGCTGCAGCTTGTTCTGTACCTGCACCTGGGCGATGTCCGGGTTGGTACCCGATTCGAAGGTCAGGGTGATGGTGGCCTGGCCGTTGGCCGAGCTGTTGGAGGAGAAGTAGATCAGCCCGTCGAGGCCTTTCATGTTCTGCTCGATGATCTGGGTCACCGAGTCTTCGACCACCTTGGCCGAAGCACCTGGATAGGTCGCGGAGATCTCGACCGCCGGCGGTGCCACTTCCGGGTACATCGACACCGGAAGGTTGATCACCGCCAGTGCACCGGCGAGCATGATGATGATCGCGATCACCCACGCGAAGATGGGTCGATCAATGAAGAAACGTGCCATGGAGTTCTCCGCTTACTGCGCGTCGGTGCCGGCCGGAGCCTGGGCGGGTGCGGCGGCGTCGGCTGACGCTGCGGCCGGGGTGGCGGCCTGCGGGGCGGCCGGCCTGGCCGGCTCGCTGCCCTTCTCGGTGGCCTGCACCGGCATGTCCGGCGCGATCTTCTGCAGCCCTTCGATGATCACCTTGTCGCCGGCCTGCAGGCCGTCTTCCACCAGCCACTTGTCACCCAGTGCGCGGCTCACCTTGACGGGGCGCACTTCTACCTTGCCGTCCTTGTTGACCACCATCGCGCTGGTATCGCCCTTGGCATCGCGGGCGATGCCCTGCATCGGCACCAGCACGGCACCATTGCGCACGCCGCCGCCGATCACCGCGCGCACGTACATGCCCGGCATCAGCACGCCTTCGGGGTTGGCCACCTTCACCCGCAGGCCGTAGCTGCCGGTGGTCGGATCCACGCTCACTTCGGAGAACTCCAGCGTGCCCTGCTGGTCGAAGGTGCTGCCGTCGTCCAGCAGGATGCTGACCGGCAGGGTCTGGTTGTCCTGCAGGCGCCCGGCAGCCAGTTCGCGGCGCAGCTGCAGCAGCTCGGCGGCGGACTGGGTCAGGTCCACGTAGATCGGGTCCAGCTGCTGCACGGTGGCCAGCGCTTCGGTCTGGGCGGCACTGACCAGCGCGCCCTGGGTAACCGATGACTTGCCGATGCGGCCGCTGATCGGCGCGGTGATGCGCGCGTAACCCAGCGTCACATTGGCCGCATCCAGCGAGGCCTTGGCAGCTCCTACATCGGCTTCGGCCTGCTTCTGCGCGGCGATCGCGTTTTCCAGGTCCTGCTTGCTGACCGCATCCACTTTGGCCAGTTCGGTGATGCGCGCCGCGCTCAGCTTGGAGGCATTGGCGGTGGCTTCGGCACGGGCCAGCTGGGCGCGCGCATTGTTGGATTGCGCGCGGTAGCTGGCATCGTCGATCTGGTACAGCGGCTGGCCTTCGGTCACCAGGCTGCCTTCGGTGAACAGGCGCTTGCCGACGATGCCGTTGACCTGCGGCCGCACTTCGGCGACCAGGAAGGCGGTGGTGCGGCCGGGCAGTTCGCGGGTCAGCGATACCGATTCGGCCTTCAGGGTGACCACGGTCACCTGGCCGGGGCCCTGCTGTTGGGGCTGGTCATCGCCACCGCCACAGGCGGCCACGGTCGCGGCGATGGCCAACGACAAGGCAAGGGGACGAATACGGGACAGGAGCATGGGGGAGGGTCTCGATGGCAGGAATTCGGTAGCGCCGAGCCATGCTCGGCGGCCGTGGGCCCACTGCGCTTCCAGGCGCAGCCGGGACCCTCGGCAATCATGGGCAGGAAATATACATACATGACTGTTTGTTTGTAAAGCGGTATGATCCGTTGATGTTTCGCGCAACTTCTGAGCAATGGCCCGAAAGACCAAAGAGGAAACCCAGGCGACCCGCGAAGGGATCCTCGACGCCGCCGAATCCTGTTTCCACGAGCACGGGGTAGCCCGCACCACGCTGGAGATGATCGGTGCGCGCGCCGGCTACACGCGCGGCGCGGTTTACTGGCACTTCAAGAACAAGATCGACGTGCTGGCTGCGGTGATCGAGCGCGTGCGCCTTCCCTTCATGCAGGAACTCGACCGCGCCGCCACCGAGTCACGCGACACCCCGGTGCTGGACCTGCGCTCGGTGATCCTGGGTTCGCTGATCGACCTGGCGCAGGACGAACGGCTGCGCAACACCATGGAGATCATGCTGCGCAGTGATTCATCGGCCGACAGCAAAGTGTTGGCCGACCTGCAGCAGGAAGGGTTCCGCGATGGGCTGGAGCGCATGGCGCGCGCCCTGCGCCGGGCCGCACAACTGGGCCAGCTCAAGCCCGGGGCGAACCCCGAAGTGGCCGCGCGGATGCTGCACGCCACGGTACTGGGCGTGCTGCACGGGGCGATGGTGGAACCGGAGCTGATGGACATCCGCCGCGATGGGATGCTGGCGCTGGACATGACGCTGGCGGCGTATGTCAAAGAAGGCGTATTCGAGGCGGGCAGCGCGCCGGCGCCGCTGTAGCGCTGACCGCGGCCGCGCGCGCGCCTCGGCGGGATCCAGCCTGCGAAGCCGCCTCCCCGCCCCTGCCCCGTCAGCTTGAGGGCACCGCGCAGTTGGCGCTGATCAGCTCACCGTTGTTGCCCGCAGGCACTGCGTAGTCGATCACACACTGCTGGCTTTCGTCGGTTCCCAGGCGCACTTTCAAGCGGCCCGCTTCTTCGATGCCGCGCACCCACAGGCGGCTGGCCTGGCCGACCACGCCCACCACCTCGCCTGCTTCGTTGTAGACATCGAACCCGAACGGCAACGCCCGTCCATCGGCTTGGAAGGCTTCGATCAACGCGCTGCGCCCGTTGCTGGTCGGGACCACCAGCTTGACCACCGCGCCGGCGGTGGGTACGCCGATGACGGACGTGGTCTTCAGCTCCACGTCCAACGGCAATCCCTTCGGATCCACCGTCACCTCATTGCGGCGGAACGGGGTCATGTACGGGACGACAGCGTACCCCTTCGCATTGGTCTTGACGCCCACGGTGCTGTCCAGCGCCGCACCTGCTGCGTCGGGTACCTGCACCAGCGCGATGGTGTCACCGAGCTGCTGGGCGAACACCACGCCATCGCCATGCAGCACGATGCCACCGGTCGCGCCCAGGCTGAGCCCACGGCTGCCGAAGCTCTGGTTGTAGCCTGCGTTGAGCATGGCCACCGATGTCTGGTAGCTGACGCCTGCGTCGTAGTTCGCGCCCGTACCGCTGTAGCGGCTGATCGATGCGTTGTAGCCGCCCTGGCGACGCTCGCCGAACGTGCCGGTGAGACCGGCACGCTCATCGTCACGGCCATCGCTGCTGCGGTTCACCGCAGTGACCAGGCGCGGCGCGCTGCTGCGCGAGCCCAGCGGCACGGTCACGTTCAGATGGAAACTGTTGCCTACGCGGCCCGCCCCGCCACCCAGACTGCGTTCCAGGCTGCGCTGCGCCGACAGGCTGTAGCTGGCAGGGCCAAGCCGGTCGGCGTAGCCCACCGAAAAGTTCGTGCGGCGCCGGTCCTGGCTCCAATAATCCACGCTGCTGGCGCTGGCATACAGCGACGCTGCACCTTCGCCCAGACGCTGGTTCAGGTTGATATCCAGCCGCGAGCGCTGGCGGGCGAACAGGCGCCCGCCTTCACCCTCGGCCATCTGTTGGCGCAGGCGCGCCGCATCGCCCAGCGACAGATATCCCTGGGTCGAGAAGCGGTACGCGGCCATCGACAGAGTGGTCCCGGTCGCCGGAATATCCTTGCTGAAAGCCAGCCGGTAGGACTGGCCCTGCATGCGCGAACCCGATGCCGGCAGCGCGCCGCGCAACTGCGTGCGAGCCACCGTGACATCACCGGAGAACGCACCGAGGCGGGTGTTCAGCGCGCCGCCGAGCAGGCCCGCAGCATAACCATCGCTGGCGGTGACCCCAGCAAAACCGGTGAAACGGTTGCTCATCCCCTTGCGCAGGGTGGCTTCCAGCAATGCCGGGTTATCGCGCAGCCACGCGTCGTCCAGCGTGCCCACGGTGACGTTGAAGCGATGCTGGCCGGCGCGCAGCAGCTGCGGCACGGAAGCGAACGGCACCACGAAATGCTGCACACGGCCATCATTCTCGATGACTTCCACGTCCAGGTCGCCGGCATAGGCGGTGCCGTACAGGTCATTGATCTCAAACGGACCGGCGGCGACGTTGGCCTGGTACAGCACCGCGTCGCGCTGGCGGATCACCACCCGTGCGTTGGTCTGTGCTACGCCGCGCACCGTGGGGGCATAGTCACGCTGCGACTGCGGCAGCATGCGCGGATCGGTCGCCACGCTGACGCCGCGGAAGCTGACCCCGTCGAACAGGTCACCGTTGGTGCTGGCTTCACCGATGGTCAGCTCGGTGCCCCAAGAGGCGATGGAACGCTGGGCGTAGCTGCGCCCAGCGCGGTACGACGTGCCTTGGCCGCTGGACTGCGACAGATACCCATCGTGGCGCACCCGCCAGGCTCCCAGGTTGACCCCGGCGTTGAGCATCGCGCTGGTCGACTGCCTTTGGTAGCCACGGCTCTGGATGCGCTGGTGGATGATGGAATAGCCCAGCGTCGCCGCATCGATGCCGTCATCCCACAGGTCCGGACTGACCCAGCCGCGCGGATCACGGGACAGGTACGCCTGCGGGATGCTGACCTCCAGCGTAAGTTCGCCGGCCTCGAAACGCATGCTGGCCTGTGGGATGAACGTGGAAAGGGGCTCGCAACTGACGGTGTCGGGCAACGGCTGGAGCTGGACCGGTTGGCCATCGCCATCGGTGGCGCTGCCCGGCTGTGGCAGCCGCGCCGGATCCACCCCGAGTACCTCCACCAGTTCCGGCGACAGGCATATGGCAGTCGAGCCGTTGTCCAGCGCGCGCAGCTCCACATCACGCCGCGCGACAACCACGCCATTGACCTTGATGTCGGCACTGTAGATGCCCGGCGCATCCTCGCCACTCTCGAACCGGCTCAGATCCAGCGCACTGGCCTGCGAACCCTGCAGGAACTGCGCGTTGAACTCCACGTTGGGCGCCGCCCACGCCATGGCAGGAAACAGGGCACCCACCACGGCAAAGGCCAGGCGGCACGGCTTCGGCGCTGACGATGTCGGGCTGCGGAACAGCATGGGCGGTCTCCAGGAAGGCATGCAGCGGCGACACCTGCCAGGGGCAGGCATCGTCGGGTGTGACATCGATCGGGGGGGGCGGAGCGGCGGCCGATGCGACGGATCAGTTGCCCGACAGCGGCACGGACTGGCCGATGCTGGCGCCGAAGTCGTTGATGTACTCGAACTGCACGTTGCCGCCACCTGGGCGTGCCCGCAGGCTTTCCAGCGCATAGCGTTGGGTGGACTGCGGCGCGATCATCTGCGGGTCGACCGCGGGGTAGTCGACGCCCTGCACGCGCAGGCCCAAGGCGCCGACATGCACGTAATAAGGCGTGGGATTGGACGCCTGCAGGGCCCAGCCCTTGCCCTCCGGCACCAGGCTCCACTGCAGCTTCTGCGGCGCCGTACCGGCGTCGTCCAGTCCGTTGGGGCGGTAGATCAGCTTGATGCGCGTGCGCAGGCTGAATTGCAGGTAGTTACCGGTGGCGATCTCGCCGTTCTGCGGTACCGGCGGGATATCCAGTACGTTGAGGTAATAGATGCTCTCGCGGTCCTGCGGCAGGTCACCGCCGGTAAACAGGATACGCAGCGACTGCGACTTGCCACCGTCCAGGCGGAACACCGGGGGGCGCAGCACGAACGGGGTGACGCTCTCTTCCGGCGCGGCCAGTTTGTCACCGGCATCGGTCCACGCCTGCACCAGCGCTGGCTTCTGTCCGACGTTTTCCACGCGCACGGTGATCTCGCGCTGGTTGCCCGGGAATATCTGACGGGTGCCGTGCACGATGACGCCCGCGTCGGCCGAAACACTGGCCAGCAGCGAGGCAACAGCTACACAGCAGAGGAGTCCGGTACGGATCAGGTTCATGACAGGTCACTCGTTACGGGCATGGCGCCCAGGGTGGCCAGGGCCCGAAGGCCCCGACCGGTATTGCGAAGGCTGTTCGATCAGTCGTAATCGATGGTGTAGCCGACGCTTGCGTTGACGTTGCCGGCGGTGGCAGCGCCCGTGGCGCGGTATTCGGCGGCGAAGTCGATCTGCTTGGTGGTCGACAGGTCGATTACCGCCGAACGCCACGGCTTGTCGAGGAGGATCGGGCGCGTTATTGGCATCGCGCAGGGCGACCTGCACTTCAGTCGCCGCATCATTGGTGGCTACATTGTTCAAATAGCCGTTGCTTTGCTTGGCGTCGTAGTTGGGGTTCAGTTCGATGGCTGCGCGGCCGCTGGTGCACTGGGCATCCGAACCGCCGATCACCAGCGAAACGTCCTGCCTGCCGGCCGTGTCACCGTCGTTGGCCAGCGCGGTGGTCGGCATGGTCGGCAGGGTCACGATCGGATCCTTGGCGGTGCCGCCGCTGCCCGGCCAGGTGATGTCGCAGGTGGTGGCCGTGATCTGGCCGTTGAAGGTGATCATGCCGCTCTGCGCCGAAGCAGAGAACGCGGCACCGATGGCCAGGGCGGCCGAGAGCGCGATAGCGAGCTTGTTCATGGAATCAGATCCTTGGTTGATCGGGTGGGAAAATCTGGTTGGCGGAATCCGGCGTGGGGTGGATGGGGGGCCGGCAGGACTGCTTGTCCTTGCCACCTAATCTAGTAACCGGGCCGCCGGGATTTAATAAGACGGGGATGAAAGCTGGGCCACGGCGACACGGGCAAGCCTGCAATGGCACCGCGTTACGCGGGGGCCCGCCATCAGACGGGTCTGAACAGCACCGCGTTCGCGGCATCTGATTGGCGAGGCGCGTAGCGCCCGGCTCGGCGGCTCAGGGATAGTTGAGGGTGTAGCGCAGCGGGGCCTGGAAAGTGCCGGGTACGGCATCCTGGCTGTCGGCGTAGTACTCGGCATAGAAAGTGAACTCGGCGCCGCCAGCGTCTGCGGCAACCGGCCTCAGCACGACGCCACCGGTCAGGTCGATCCGCGCACCCTGCGCATCGCGCAGGGCCACCACGGCGTTGGTACCGCCGCCCACGCCGATCCCCGTACTGCGCAGTCGCCCGTTGAGCAGGTTCGCCGAACGGTCGGTGTTCAGCGCAATCGCCAGGCGATTGCTCGAACAGACCGGGTCAGCGCCACTGATCCGTACGACGATCGGGGTGCGTCCCCTGCTCTGTCCTGACAGCAGCGAGTTCGACGCGATCGTCGGCAGGGTTACGGTCGCGTTATTGCCGATCACACCATTGAAGGAGACTTCGCAGGTCACGGTCGAGACCGCTCCGTTGAAAGTGATGTCGCCACTCTGGGCCTGCGCCGTGGCGGTCGCGCCGAGCAGGATGAGCGCCAACGTGGAAGGCAAGCGCATTGATGCAGTTTGCATGGAAGGTGCTCCTCGTTTCGTCCAATGACCATTCACACCCGGGAACGGGCTGTCGCCGGGAAGACCATCGTCGAGGAGCGCAACCGCAAACAGACTAGGACGCGACGGAAGGCGCAGCGTCTGCGGCAGTTGTTCTGGATGCGATCACAGCATCAGTGTGAGCAGGCGCACGTGCAGGCGCGAATCGACCGCGACGTCGGGCACCAAAGGTTCCGGCCGCGTCAGGGCGAGCGCCGGTAGCGCCGACCCATGGCCGGCGAGCGCAGCGGGCGGTGGCGCATGGCCGCCACGCCGGCAAAAGCAAAGGCCGCCTTTCGGCGGCCTTGCGGTATCAGAGAATGTAGCGGCTCAGATCAGGATCCTTGACCAGCTCACCCAGATGCTTGTCCACGTACGCGGTGTCGATGGCCATCGTCTCACCATCACGATCCGGCGCTTCATAGCTCAATGAATCCAGCAGGCGCTCCAACACGGTATGCAGTCGACGGGCGCCGATGTTCTCCTGCCGTTCGTTCACCAGGAACGCAATCTCGGCCAGCCGGTCGATGGCATCTTCATTGAAGCTGATCTTGACACCTTCCGTCAGCAACAGCGCTTCGTACTGCTTGGTCAACGCTGCCTTCGGTTCAGTCAGGATGCGTACGAAATCAGCCTTGGTCAGGGCCCCCAGTTCCACGCGGATCGGGAAGCGGCCCTGCAGCTCGGGGATCAGGTCACTGGGCTTGGCAAGATGGAAGGCACCGGAAGCGATGAACAGGATGTGGTCGGTCTTGACCGTGCCGTACTTGGTGGACACGTTGGATCCTTCCACCAGCGGCAGCAGGTCGCGCTGTACGCCCTCGCGGGAGACATCCCCGCCACCCACGTTGTCACCGCGCTTGGCGACCTTGTCGATCTCGTCGATGAACACGATGCCATGCTGTTCGCAGGCTTCGATCGCCGCAGTGCGCACCTCATCTTCGTTGACCAGCTTGGCGGCTTCTTCTTCCTGCAACAGCGGACGCGCCGCCTTGATGGTGAGCGTGCGCTTGTTCGATTTGGCGCCGCCCAGGTTGGCGAACATCGACTTCAGCTGCTGGCCCATCTCCTCCATGCCCGGCGGGGTCATGATATCCATGCTGACGTTGGCGGCGATCTCCAGTTCGATCTCGCGGTCGTCCAGCTCACCGTTGCGCAGCATGCGGCGGAACTTGATGCGGGTTTCATTGTCCTGCGAAGACGGTTCGTTGCGCGCCGCTTCCGGATCAAAGCCGATGCCACCGCTGCGACGTGGCAGCAACGCATCCAGGATACGGTCTTCGGCGCGTTCTTCGGCCTGCGTGCGCACGCGCACCTTGGCCTGTTCGCGGTACAGCTTGACCGCAGTGTCGGCCAGGTCGCGGATGATCTGCTCCACGTCCTTGCCCACGTAGCCCACCTCGGTGAAGCGCGTGGCTTCCACCTTGACGAATGGCGCGTTGGCCAACGTCGCCAGGCGGCGGGCGATCTCGGTCTTGCCGACGCCGGTCGGACCGATCATCAGGATGTTCTTCGGCATCACTTCATCGCGCAGCTCGGCCGGCAACTGCATGCGGCGCCAGCGGTTTCGCAGCGCGATGGCCACCGCGCGCTTGGCATCGTGCTGGCCGACGATATGGCGGTCCAGTTCCTGCACGATCTCGCGCGGGGTCATGGAAGCGGAGGTGTTCTCGAATTTGTTGGGCATGGGGTGCTCACGAATGAGGATGGCCGACTGGCGTCGGCACTAGCAGAACGATGGCCGACCAGGGTCAGCACTACCGGTGCGGTCAGAGCTCTTCGACCACCACGTTGCGGTTGGTGTAGATGCAGATGTCGCCTGCGATGCCGATGGCTTCACTGGCGATGGTGCGTGCGTCCAGTTCGGTATGCGCCATCAATGCGCGCGCAGCGGACAACGCATACGATCCGCCGGAACCGATGGCGATGATGCCGTCTTCCGGCTCGATCACATCGCCGGTGCCGCTGATGATCAGCGAGGTTTCCCGGTCGGCCACGGCCAGCAGCGCTTCGAGCTTGCCCAGCCTGCGTTCGGTGCGCCAGTCCTTGGCCAGCTCGACGGCGGCCCGCTGCAGCTGGCCATGCTTTTCAAGCTTGGCCTCGAACAGTTCGAACAGGGTGAAGGCATCCGCCGCTGCACCGGCGAACCCGGCCAGCACCTGGCTGTCACGGCCCAGCCGGCGCACCTTGCGTGCATTGCCCTTCATCACCGTGTGGCCGAGGGTGACCTGGCCGTCGCCGGCGATGGCCACATGCTCGTCGCGGCGGACGCAGACGATGGTGGTGGCGTGGAAAACTGTGGGGTTCTGGCTGGGGTCCATGTGGCCTCCGGTAAGCTGTGCGAAGGACATGGGGCCAGCGCCGGCCGCCATCAAGCGGCTACGGTAGGAAGCCGTTCATCCGGCTGCCCGCTGTCCCACCCTGGGCTCAGTCATACACCAGGACGTACTCCACCTGTGCCGTCACCGTGCCCGGCTGCGCCACTGCCGTGGCGTGGTAGGTAGCCCACCAGCTGAGCACGCCCATTCCGTTTTCATCGATGGGTATGGGCAGCGAGTTCGCGTTGGTGATCAACTGCACGTCCTGGAACGCGGCGTTGAGCACCACCACGTCCACGTTGCGGGCGGTGCCCTGGTTGCTCAGCCGGCCCGCCTCGTTGCTGTGCCCTACGCTGCGGAACATCGCACGCACGCTGGCCTGCTGGCACGGGTGCTCGCCGCTGCCGACGATCAGATGGAAGGGAATCGTCGTCCCGCGTCGCCCGGCCCGGTTCAACAGCGCCTGGCGTGTGGAAGGCAGGCGGACCACCATGTCCGGGCCGGTGCTGGGGACATCGCTGATCCCTTCGACAACGCAGGTCGTGGCAATCACCCGGCCGGTGAGCGAGACGGCTCCGTCCTGCCCCGCCGCTCCCGTTGCCAGGGCGCTCATCGCCAATCCCAACGCCACCTTGATCATCCGCACGAACCTGTCTCCCGATGCCTGTTGCACGTCGCCCAACTGCTTTACCCAGACCGGACGAGTGATGGCCGGCAAGCATCTGGTTTTCGAAGCGCAGGGTGCATAAGACGCGACTGAGGCAGCGCGATGTCCAGACAGATGCACCTCATCCAGCCATCATTGGACGCGTCTGCCACGATGCGACGTCCCTGCTGCTGCGGGGAGGCGTGGCCTGGCAGTCGGCATCCGGCTGGACGCGTCGCGTCAGCCCGGCGCGTCGTCCTCGGAGGATCCGGCGGCAGGCGTGCTGCCACGCTGTCGCTTTGCCCGCGGATGCGCCGCGTCGTACACCTTGGCCAGGTGCTGGAAGTCCAGGTGGGTGTAGATCTGCGTGGTTGCGATGTCGGCGTGCCCCAGCAGTTCCTGCACACCGCGCAGGTCGCCGGAAGATTCCAGGATGTGGCTTGCGAAACTGTGCCGCAGCATGTGCGGGTGCACGTGCTTGAACAGGCCCTGGCGCTGCGCCAGCTGCTTGATGCGTACCTGCACGGCACGCTGGCTGATGGCACCATTGCGGCCAGGGAAAACAGGCGCTGCGGGGGCAGCGTTGGTTTCTGCACGCCATGCTTCCAGCGCCTCGCGCGCGGGGCGCCCGAACGGTACCCGGCGCTGCCGGTTGCCCTTGCCCAGCACGTTGACCAGGCCGCTGGCGAAATCCAGGTCGCGCCAGGTCAGTGCGCACAGTTCGCTCAGGCGCAGGCCGGAGGAATAGAACAGTTCCAGCAGCGCGCGGTCGCGCCTTCCCAGTTCACCATCAGGAGGCAGTTCGACCAGACGCACGGCCTCGTCGGCGTCGAGCACCTGCGGCAGGCGCCGTGGTGCACGTGGGGCCTTCAGTCCAAGCGTCGGATCGACCTGCAGCCGGCCATGCTTGAGCTGCCACGCGTAATACCCCCGGCAGGCGGACAGGCGCCGCTGCAGGCTCTTGGCCGACAACCCCCGACGATGTTCATCGGCGACGAAGCCGCGCAACTGCTCGCCGTCCAGCGCATCCACGCTGCAGTCGCGCGCCTCGGCCCAGCGCTGCAGCGCGTCCAGGTCACGCCGGTAGGCATCCAGCGTGTGCGCCGACATGCGGCGCTCGACCGTCATGTACTGCAGGAATGCCGGCACCGCATCGTTCACGGCGATCAGCCGAACCGCTTCAAGGCCACGACCAGCGATTCGCCCATCATGCGCAGGAACAGCGTGCCCATGCCCGGGTAGAACCGGTTGGGATCGTGGCTGCCCACGGCGATCAGGCCGACGCCGGGAAGCGGTAACAGCGCCGTGGTCTGGATCTCCTCGGCACGTGCGCCATACAGCACCGCATTCTTCTCCGGCTGCAGGCGGCCGCAGATCGGCTCGCCGTCTTTCAGGCAATCGCGGAACGGGCCCAGCAGCGGGCTGTCGGCTGCCAGCACCTGCAGCCACGGCGCCTGCTCCAGGCCGGGCACCGGCACGTGCACGACCAGCCGCACCAGGTCGCCATCGAAATCTTCTTCCAGCGTCGCGGCCATCGCGCGCAGCGTATCGGCTGAGCTGTCCTGCTTCATCAACGCCAGGGTCAGCTGGTGGGTGCGCACGGCCAGCCGCTCGTTCACCTGCGCGGTGTGGCCCAGGTCCGCCAGCCGACGCGACAGCTCGCGGTTCTTGTCGCGCAGCACGTCCAGCTGATAGCTGGCCAGCGACGCGGTGGGGCCGTCATCGCGCGGCACCACCAGGGTCAGGGCAAGGTCCGGGAACTGTTTCAGGAAGCCCGGATGCCGCCGCAACCAGGCGGCAACCTCGTGGCCGGCGAGCTTTTCCGTACTGTCACTCATGCATTCCACTCCCCTTCGAAGACGAATGCGCTGGGTCCGGACATCAGCACCGGCTGGCCTTCACCGGCCCACTGGATGCGCAGCTCGCCACCTGGCAGGCTGATCCTTGCATCGGGGCCCAGGCGACCACGCCGCATCAGCGAAACCGCCGCCGCGCAGGCACCGCTGCCACAGGCCAGGGTCTCGCCGACACCACGTTCGTACACCCGCAGGCGCGCATGGTCGTGCTCCAGCACCTGGGCAAAGCCCACGTTGACCGATTCCGGGAACGAGGCATGCTGCTGCAGCGAGGCGCCCAGGCGCTCCACCGGTGCGGCATCGACCAGGCCGACTTCGATCACGGCATGCGGATTGCCCATCGACACCGCCCCGAAGCGGACGGTCTCGCCCTGGAGGGGCAGCAGGTATTCATCGCGCGGGCGGGCGAAGCCGATCAGCGGAATCTGCGCCGGTTCAAACACCGGCACGCCCATTTCCACTGAAAAACGATCCTGGCCCAGCGTACGCACCGTATGCGTGGCCAGCGGGCTGTCGATGGCGAACTCACTGTCCGCGGTATCGCCATTGCGGACCAGCCAGGCGGCCACGCAGCGTGCGCCGTTGCCGCACTGCTGAGAGCTGCTGCCGTCCGAATTCCAGATCCGGTAGGACGCCACCGACGTGGGCGCCCGCGGTGGCTCGATGGTGATGATCTGGTCGCAGCCGACGCCGGTATGCCGGTCGGCCAGCCGCGCGGCCAGCTGCGGCGAAGGCGGCGCGGTGCCGTCGCGCAGGTCGATCATGACGAAATCATTGCCTGCGCCGTGCATCTTGCTGAAACGCAGTGGGGTGCCGTGCGGATGTTGACGGCCAGCGGCCGCCGCTACCGCATCCTGTGCTGCCTCACTCATTGTTGTCGCCGGCGCCATCGTCGATCTGCGGCGTCACCGGGTCCGGAACGGTGCTGGGATTGCCCGCATCGGTGTCCTGGGTGGCAGGCGGGGTGGCTTGCTCCTGCGTGGCATCATCGGCGGCGGGCACGTCGACCGGCTCGGCGACTTCTTCCACCGGCACCGGCTTCTGCGGCATTACCAGCGGACCCTTGTTGCCACAGGCGCTGAGGAACAGCAGCGCGGACGCTGCCAGCGGAATCAGGATGAGGGTTCGGCGGGGATTGTTCATGCCCCGAGTGTAGCGCCGAGCCCTGCCCTTCGTCGCCCACCGCGCCCGCCCCGCAGCGGTTGGATTCACGCTCCAGCAGGGGGTAGCGGACGCATCCACAACCACCCGCACACCACCATCATGCTGCCGATGGAGAACCCCTTGACCCAGGCCACCGGCACGCACCAGAGCATGATGCCGGCACAGACCGCCATGGTCAGCGTGGCCATCCATTTGCCGCGGCGGCTGACCGCCCCGTGCGCCTGCCAGTTGCGGATCGCCGGGCCGAATCGCGGGTGGCCGAGCAGCCAGCCGTGCAGCCGTTCGGAACCGCGCGACGCCGCCCAGGCCGAAATCAGGATGAACACGGTAGTGGGCAGGCCCGGCACGAAGATCCCGACGATGCCGGTGCCCAGGCTGGCATAGGCCAGCAACCACCACGCCCATTTGAAACGCGCCCGGCGCGCAGGCGCCGGGGCGTCATGATCAGCAGGACGGTCAGGCGTGTTCATGCCACCAAGGATACGGTAGTGACAGCCGCTGGTTGGGTGGGTGACGACCGTTGGTCGTCATGCTCTTCGGCCCGGCACAGTGACGACCAACGGTCGTCACCCACCAGCGGCCGTCACGACCGTGCAATCAGGGGCCCGGAACGCCCAGCTGGTCCAGCACGAACGCATACGATTCGGCCAGTTCCTGGTAACGCTGGAAGCGCCCGGACTTGCCACCGTGGCCGGCTTCCATGTTGGTGCGGAACACGATCGGATGGGTACCGGTATTGTCATCGCGCAGCTTGGCCACCCACTTTGCCGGCTCCCAGTACTGCACCTGCGAATCCCACAGGCCGGTGCCCACGAACAGCGCCGGGTAGGCCTGCCTGGCCACGTTGTCGTACGGTGAGTACTTCAGCATGTAGTCGTAGAACGGCTTCTGCTCCGGGTTGCCCCACTCGTCGTACTCGTTGGTGGTCAGCGGGATGGTCGGGTCGAGCATGGTGGTCACCACGTCGACGAACGGCACCTGGGCGACCATCACCCGGTAGTCCTGCGGCGCCTGGTTGGCCACCGCGCCCATCAGCAGGCCACCGGCGCTGCCACCGGAGGCGGCCACGCGGTCCTTGGCCGCCCAGCCCTGCTGCACCAGACCACGGGTGACGTCGATGAAGTCGTTGAAGGTGTTCTGTTTGTTCAGCAGCTTGCCGTCTTCGTACCAGTCGCGCCCCATCTCCTGGCCACCACGGATGTGCGCGATGGCATACACCACGCCACGGTCGAGCAGGCTCACCGCGGTCTGGTTGAAATAGGGGTCCATCGACATGCCGTAGCTGCCGTAGGCGTACTGGAACAACGCGGCGGTCCCGTCCTTCTTGAAGCCCTTGCGGTACACCAGGGAGACCGGCACCTTCACGCCGTCGCGCGCGGTGATCCACACACGGTCGGTTTCATACTTCGACGCGTCATAGCCGATCACCGGCTGCTGCTTCAGTTGGCGGCGCTCGCCGCTCTGCGTGTTGATCTCGAACACCGTGGTCGGGGTGGTCATCGAGGTGTACGCGTAGCGCAGCCACGGCGTATCGGCTTCGGTGTTGTCGTCCAGGCCCATCGAATACGCCGGCTCATCGGCCTTCACGTAATCGGTGCGACCGTCCTTGAACAGCAGGCGGATGCGCTCCAGGCCTTCGGAACGTTCGGCAATGGCGGTGAACGCATCGAACAGTTCGAAGCCTTCGATGTACACCGCCGGGTCGTGCGCGATCCAGTCCTTCCACTGCGCACGCGAGGTCGCGTCGGTCGGCGCGGTGACCAGCTTGAAGTTCTTGGCCCCGTCGTTGGTACGGATCACCCAGCGACCATCGAAGTGGTCCGCATCGTATTCCACTTCGCGGTGGCGCGGCGCCAGCACGGTGAAGGTGGTCGGATCGCTGGCCGGCGCATAGCGCTCTTCGGAGGTCACCGTGCTGTGCAGGCCGATGGTGATGAAGCGGTCGTCGCGGGTGCGGCCGATGCCCATGTAGAAGCTGTCGTCCTGCTCTTCGTACACCACCACGTCGCTGCTGGCCGGCGTGCCCAGCACGTGCTTCTTCACCCGCACCGTCAGCAGGGTTTCCGGATCGTTCTCCACGTACAGCACGGTGCGGTTGTCATCGGCCCACACCAGGTTGCCGGACGAACCGGTGATGGTGTCCGGCAGCACCTCACCGGTGCGCAGGTCCTTGAAGCGGATGACGTACTGGCGACGGCCCACGTCATCGTCGGCCCAGGCCAGCAGCTGGTTGTCCTGGCTGACCTCCATCGTGCCGACGCTGAAGTAGCCCTTGCCGGCCGCCATCTGGTTGACATCCAGCAGGATCTCTTCGGCCGCCTGCATGTCGCCCTTGCGGCGCGCATGGATGGGATAGTCCTGGCCGGTCTCGAAACGGCTGTAGTACCAGTAGCCGCGCTCCCGCGCCGGTACGCTGGAATCGTCCTGCTTGATGCGCGCGACGATCTCCTTGTACAGGGTCTCCTGCAGCGGCTTCAGCGGCGCCACCACCTGGTCGGTGTAGGCGTTCTCGGCCTGCAGGTAGGCCAGCATCGCCTTGTCTTCGCGCTTGTCGTCGCGCATCCAGTAATAGTCGTCGTTGCGGCTGGCACCGAACGGGGCCTTGACCACGTGCGGGCGCTTTTCGGCGTCCGGCGCGACGGGCGGGGGGGCGGCGTGGGTGGTGGTGGTCATCAGGCTCGCAAGCAACAGGCAGAGGGTGGACTTCACGAAGTAAGGCTCCTGGGACGGGATTGCAACGGCTTCCTTGAACCGCCAGTCTGGGCGTACGCGTGGCGGTGGACAAGCCTGCCGTTGGTCACCGGCGTACCATGGGCGGCATGAGCCCCCTGCATGACGACAAGCGACCGGCCTACAGCCGGCGCAGCCACGATATCGCCCCCTTCCACGTGATGTCCCTGCTGGCGCGTGCGCAGGCGCTGGAACAGGCCGGCCACGATGTGATCCATCTGGAAATCGGCGAGCCGGACTTCACCACCGCCGCACCGGTGGTGCGTGCCGGGCAGGTCGCACTGGCCGCCGGCCACACCCGTTATACCGCCGCGCGCGGCCTGCCTGCGCTGCGCGAAGCGATCGCCGGTTTCTACCGCCGCCAGTACCACCTGGATATCGACCCGCAGCGGATCCTGGTCACCCCCGGCGGTTCCGGCGCGCTGCTGCTGGCCAGCAGCCTGCTTGTGGACCCGGGCAGGCAGTGGCTGCTGGCGGACCCGGGTTATCCGTGCAACCGGCATTTCCTGCGTCTGGTGGAAGGCGGCGCGCAGCTGGTGCCGGTCGACGCCGGCACGGCTTACCAGCTCACTCCAGACCTGGTGGCCACGCACTGGAACGAACACAGTGTCGGGGCGCTGCTGGCCTCACCCGCCAATCCCACCGGCACGGTGTTGTCGGCATCGGAGCTGGCGGCGCTGTCACAGGCGCTGCACGCGCGGGGTGGGCACATGGTGGTGGATGAGATCTACCACGGCCTGACCTACGGCATGGACGCGGCCAGCGTGCTGCAGGTCGACGACTCGGCCTTCGTGCTGAACAGCTTCTCCAAATACTTCGGCATGACCGGGTGGCGACTGGGCTGGCTGGTGGCACCGCCGGCCGCAGTGCCGGAACTGGAGAAGCTGGCCCAGAATCTGTACATCAGCGCCTCCAGCATCGCCCAGCACGCCGCGCTGGCGTGCTTCGAAGACGAAGCGATGGCGATCTTCGAACAGCGCCGCGAAGCCTTCCGGCAGCGACGTGATTTCCTGCTGCCGGCGCTGCGCGAACTCGGTTTCCGCATCGAGCTGGAACCGCAGGGCGCGTTCTACCTGTACGCGGATGTCAGTGCATTCACCGACGACGCGCAGGCGTTCTGCGCGCATTTCCTGGAAACCGAGCACGTGGCGTTCACCCCCGGCCTGGATTTCGGCTTCCACCGGGCCAACCAGCATGTGCGGCTGGCCTATACGCAGGAAATCCCACGCCTGCAGGAAGCGGTGGAACGAATCGCGCGCGGGCTGCGTACGCTGCCCCGGTAGTGACGGCCGTCACTACCGAAAGAAAAACGCCGCCCGGAGGCGGCGTCTTTCATTCCGTCATTTACCGCCCAGGCGCTCCCACAGGAAGCTGTAAGCCAGTGCGGACATGTGCGCGGCCTGCGCATTGTTCGCCGCACCGCCATGACCGCCTTCGATGTTCTCGTAGTAGGTCACGTCCTTGCCGGCGTCGATCATCTTCGCCGCCATCTTGCGCGCATGGCCCGGATGCACGCGGTCATCGCGGGTGGAAGTGGTGAACAGCACCGGCGGGTACGTCTTCTTCGCATCGAACAGGTGATACGGCGAGAACGTCTTGATGTACTCCCAATCGGCGGTGTCCGGATTGCCGTATTCGGCCATCCACGAGGCACCGGCCAGCAGATGGCTGTAGCGCTTCATGTCCAGCAGCGGCACCTGCACCACCACCGCACCGAACAGCTCCGGGTACTGGGTCAGCATGTTGCCGGTCAGCAGGCCGCCATTGCTGCCGCCCTGCACGCCCAGGTGCCTGGCCGAAGTGATCTTCCGCGCGACGAGATCGCGCGCGACCGCGGCCATGTCCTCATACGCCTTGTGGCGGTTCTGCTTCAGCGCGGCCTGGTGCCAGCGCGGCCCATATTCGCCTCCGCCACGGATGTTGGCGACCACGTACACCCCGCCCTTTTCCAGCCACGCACGGCCCATGCCGCCGGAATAATTCGGGGTCAGCGAGATCTCGAAACCACCATAGCCGTACAGCAGGGTCGGGTTCGAACCATCGCGCGGCATGTCCTTGGCGTGCACCACGAAGTACGGCACGCGGGTGCCGTCCTTGCTGGTGGCGAAGTGCTGTTCGATGACCTTGCCTTCGGCATCGAAGAACGCCGGCATGGTCTTCAGCACCTCCGGCTTGCTGCCGATCTCGGCCAGCGCCAGGGTGGTCGGGGTCAGGTAATCGGTGGCGGTCACCCACACGGCGTTGCTGTCGTTGCTGTCCACCGCGCCGACACCCAGCGTGCCGAATGCCGGCGCACCGACAAACTCACTGCCGGTCCAGCCGTTGGCGCCGGGGGTCAGCACGCTGAGTCGGTTCTTGACGTCGTCCAGCACGTTCAGCACCACGTGGTCCTTCGTCCACACCGCACCGGCCAGCGAGGTGGTGTCGGTCGGGGCGAACAGCACGTCGAAATCGCGCTTGCCGGCGAGGAAGTCCTCCAGCCTGGCCGCCAGCAGCGAGCCGGCCGCGTAGATCTTGCCACCCACCGTCCACGGCTCGCGCAGCTCCAGGCTCAGCCACTGCTTGTGCAGGCCCTTTTCAGCCGAGTTCGGCGCGTCGATCTTGCTCAGCTTGCCATCGTCGGCGCGCAGGTACAGCTCGTTGTTGTAGAAGGCCAGCGTGCGGCTGACCAGGTTGCGCTCGAAGCCCGGGGTGTCATCGTGAACGGCCGCGATGTACATGTCGTCCGGCTTGCCTTCATACACCACCTGCGCCGACGCCAGCGGCGTGCCGCGCTTCCACAGCTTGGCTACCCGTGGGTAACCGGAGGTGGTCATCGAGCCATCGCCGAAATCGGTATAGACGAACACGCTGTCACGGTCCACCCAGCCCAGCCCGCCCTTGGATTCGGGCCGGAAGAAGCCATCGGTGACCCAGCTGCGGCTGGCCAGGTCGAACTCACGGGTGACATCGGCATCGGCGCCGCCACGCGACAGCGCGATCAGGCAACGGTCGTACTCCGGCCGCAGGCATTCCACGCCGTGCCACACCCAGTTCTCGCCTTCGGCCTTGTTCAGCGCATCCAGGTCGATCACCGTTTCCCACTGCGGCGACGCCTTGCGGTACTCGGCCAGGGTGGTGCGGCGCCACAGCCCGCGTTCGTGCTGCTTGTCTTTCCAGAAGTTGTAGTAGTACTCGCCGATCTTCTCCACGCCGGAAATCTTGGCGTCCGAATCGAGCACTTCACGGATGCTGGCTTCCATCTGGGCGAACGCTGGCGACTGCGCAAGACGGGCTTCGGCCTTGGCATTCTGCTCTTTCACCCATGCCAGCGGCTTGTCACCGGCAACCTCTTCCAGCCAGGCATACTGATCGTTCTGTTCAGTTTCAGCGGCCACGGCGGTCCCCACCGAGGCAGCGGTCATCATGCCGGCCAGCAGGCAGGCGGAAGCGAGTCGTGACATTGCGGTTCCAGGCAGTCATAAGCTGCAGAACGCTATCACAGGGCCTGCGCCCTGCCCCCGTGTCGAAGGTCAGGCCGTACGGACCGCGCGCGTTCCCCGCCGCCGCGCCTGCACGCGCCGGCGTTGCCAACGCGGCAGGGGGAAGCGCAGCAGCGACCACCAGGCCACCAGCGGCATGCCCAGCAGCCACAGCGGCATCCAGCCAAGCCAGCCGGTGCTGCCGCGCGCGGCCGGCCACACCAGCACCATCGCCAGCCCGGCCAGCGCGGCGTGCCTGACGCATCGCAGCAGGCGCGGGTCCGGACCGGTGTCCGGCGAAGGAGAGCGGGCAGGCTGACGTGGGCGCATGGAGGTCTCCGAAGGCGAAAAAGGGTTTCGAGTCGCCACCTTGCCCCTGTCGTTTCTCACCAGCTGCGACATCTCACGGTCAGACACCATTGACGAATCCCTCGCGCGCATTCGACCATGCTTGCGCAAGCCCTCCTGGAGCCCGCTTTCCCATGCCGTCGATCCGCCCGTTGTGTGCTGTCCTGCTGACCACCCTGATCGTCGGGCCGGGTTGTGCGATGTTCCGTTCCAGCGCGTCCAGCGCGCCGGAGCCGGTGGCCGTGGCCGATCAGGACGATCGGGGGGCGCCGATCAACCTGCAGCGCTTCATGGGCACCTGGTATGTGATCGGCCGCGTGCCGAATTTCATTGAACGCGGCCATGTCGCCAGCGTCAATGAATACACCCTGCGCGAGCCGCAGAAGATCGGCATCACGTATCGCTATCGCGATGGCTTCAGTGAACCGCTGCAGGAAATCCAGGCGCGCGCCTCGGTCGACGAAGACAGCGGCAACCACGACTGGCGCACCTGGTTCTACCGCGTGGTACCGACCCATTCGCGCGTGCTGGAAGTGGCACCGGATTATTCATGGGCGCTGGTCGGCTATCCCGGCCGTGAGATGGCGTGGATCTTCGCGCGCAAGCCCGAAATGGAAAACGGTCTGTACAAGAAGCTGGCCGAACGCCTGCGCGACGAGTACGGGGTAAACACCGACAAGCTCAAGCGGGTGCCGCAGCAGCGCAGCCAGGTCGACAAACTCGGCTACGAAGTGCCCAACCAGCGCTGAGCGTCGGCCACCGCGCCGGGCACTACCCGGCGCTGGGGTCACTTCCGGCTGTAGTGCGCGACCAACCTGTCGCCCAGCATCTGCAGCAGCTGCACCAGCACCAGCAGCAGCACCACGGTGACCAGCGCCACGTCGGTATGCGAGCGCTGGTAACCATCGCGGAATGCGAGATCACCCAGGCCACCGGACCCGATCGCACCGCCCATCGCAGTGAAACCGATCAGTGCCACGGTGGTCACCGTCGCGCCGGCGATCAGGCCGGGGCGGGCTTCGGGCAACAGCACGCGGCTCACCAGCTGCCAGGTGGTGGCGCCCATCGCCTGAGTGGCCTCGATCACCCCGCGGTCCACTTCGCGCAGCGCCGTCTCCACCAGCCGCGCGTAGAACGGCGCTGCCCCGATCACCAGCGGCACGATGGCACCACGCACACCCAGCGAGGTGCCCATGAGCCCCAACGTGACCGGAATCAGCACGATCATCAGGATGATGAAAGGCACCGAACGCAGCAGGTTCACCACCAGCGCCAGCGCCCCGTAGGCAACCGGCCTGCGCCGCAGTTGTGGTGAGCCGAACAGGTACAGCAGCACGCCGAGCGGCAGGCCGATGGCCAGGGTCAGCGGCAGCGACCCGGCCAGCATCAGCAGCGTGTCGACGGTGGCCTGTCCGATATCGGCCCATTTGCCGGCGTCCAGGTGGCGGAAGAAGCCGCCGTTGCTTGCGAAGATCATCGGCGCAATTCCTCTACGTGCACGCCGGCAGCGGCGAATGCCTGTTGCGCAGCAGCCTGGTCGCCGCCGACCAGCGACACGATCAGCTGCCCGTACGGGGTGTCCTTGATGCGGTCGATGCGGCCTGACAGGATGTTGTAATCCACGCCGGTCTGGCGGGCGACGCTGCCCAGCAGCGGTTGGTAGGTGTCAGCACCAAGGAACGTCAGCCGCACGATGGTGCCGCCAACGGTATCGAAATCACCGTGCAGCGTGCCCTCGTCGATGTGCTCGGATTCGCTGACGAAACGGCGCGTGGTCGGATGCTGCGGATGCAGGAACACATCGGTGACCGGCCCCATCTCCACCAGTTCACCAGCATCAAGCACTGCCACGCGGTCGCAGACCCGACGGATCACATCCATTTCGTGGGTGATCAGCACGATGGTCAGGCCCAGTTCCCGGTTGATCTTCGACAGCAGCCCAAGCACCGAAGCGGTAGTCTGCGGATCCAGTGCACTGGTGGCCTCATCGCACAGCAGGATCCGTGGGCCGGTGGCCAGCGCGCGCGCGATGCCGACCCGCTGCTTCTGCCCGCCGGACAGCTGTGCCGGGTACTTGTCCGCATGCGCCTGCAGGCCGACGGTCTGCAGCAGTTCGGCCACCCGGGCGTCGATCTGCGCCCGTGGCGTGCCGGCCAACTCCAGCGGGAAGCCGACGTTGGACGCTACGGTGCGCGAGGACAGCAGGTTGAAGTGCTGGAAGATCATCCCGATGCGCCGACGCAGCGCACGCAGGCCGGCTGCATCCAGGGCGGTGACGTCTTCCCCTTCGATGAGCAGGCGGCCGCCGCTGGGCTCCTCCAGCCGGTTGATCATGCGGATCAGGGTCGATTTGCCCGCGCCGGAGTGGCCGATGATGCCGAACACTTCGCCGGACTCGACGGTCAGGTCCAGGGGCTGCAGCGCACTGACGGCGCGGCCGGCCACGGCATAGGATTTGTGCAGGCGCTGGAACTCGATCACGGCAGCAGCTCACCGGATGGGCGTTGGAGGGGGGCGTGCAGCCTACCAGCGCGGACGGTCTTCCGCCTATGCCGGTGAGACGAATGATATTCCGGATGGTTCTAAGCCACGTGACAGGCCTCCCGCGCGGCGAACTGCCGCCTTCGCCATGGCCGGTCCCAAGCCCGCCCTGGGCGGCGGCCGCCCCAAGAACCAGTGGAGGCGCGGGCTGCGCGATAGGAGGCGACGGAATCAGGTGTTCCTGGCCGGGCTGGCGAGGATCGAGACCGTGGTGGGCGACCACAAGCGGGCGCTGCAGAGCACCGGCAGCCTCGCCTCGGAAATGCCCACCGGCTTCAAGGGTGATCGAGCGGCTTCGGTGGCTGCTGGCGGTTCACCCGCTCACGGTGCAGCAGGTACAGGCCTGACGCCACGATGATGGCCGCGCCACTCCAGGTCCAGGCATCAGGCAACTGCTGCCAGAACAGCAGATCCCAGCCGATCACCCAGACCAGTCCGGTGTACTCCAGTGGCGCGATCATCGACGCTTCGCCCAGCTGGAAGGCCCGGGTCAGCGCGATCTGTCCCAGTGCGCCGGCCAGTCCCATGCCAGCCACCAGCGGCGCATCGGCCAGCTGCATCGGCACCCACTCCGGCCAGGCCAGTGCACCGGCCCCGACCCCCATGATCACCAGGAACCACACCACCATCGACTGCGAGGTGTCGGTGCGGGTCAACAGGCTGACGGTGATGGCGGCCACCGCATACGCCGTGGCCGCCACCAGCACCATCAGCCCGGGGATGGAAATGAACCCGTCCACGCCGGGCCGCAGCACCACGATGACCCCGAGCAGGCCGATGCCGATGGCCACCCAGCGCCGCGGCCCGACACGCTCGCCCAGCAGCGGGACCGAGAGCGCGGCGATGATCAGCGGGGCGACGAAATAGATGCTGTAGGCCGTTGAAAGCGGCAGGTCGCGCAGCGCGAACACGAAGCAGCCGATCATCACCATGCCCAGCACGCCGCGCAGCAGGTGCAGGCCCCAGCGCTTTGGAATCAAGGAACGCGGCCCGGCACTGGCAAGCACCCAGACCAGCACGAACGGCAGCGAGGCGGCGCCGCGCAGGAAGGTCACCTGCAGCGAAGGATATCCGGCCGCCAGCTGCTTCATGCCCGCGTCCATCAGCGAGAAACAGGCGACAGCGGCAACCATCCAGATGACGGCGCGCGAAGGGGAGGCGGGGGCGTTCATGGCCCATTATCGCCCTGCCACGCCGACCTTCCAAGGCGGGTTGGGTAGAATGGGGGGCACTGAATCCAGGAGTTTCCCCATGCCCTCTTTCGACGTCGTCTCCGAAGTGGACAAGCACGAGCTGGTCAATGCGGTCGACCAGGCCAACCGTGAACTGACCACGCGCTTTGATTTCAAGGGCGTGGCCGCGAAGTTCGAGCTGGAAGACAGCGTGATCTCGCAGAGCGCTCCCAGCGAGTTCCAGCTGCAGCAGATGACCGACATCCTGCGCGCCCGGATGGCCGCCCGCCAGATCGACACCAAGAGCCTGGAATTCGGCGAGGTGGAAACCAACGTCGCCGGCGCGCGGCAGAAGATCACCGTCAAGCAGGGGATCGAGCAGAAGATCGCCAAGAAGATCGCCGCCACGCTGAAGGAAGCCAAGCTGAAGGTGGAAAGCCAGATCAACGGCGACAAGCTGCGGGTGAGCGGCAAAAAGCGCGATGACCTGCAGGACGCGATGGCCCTGCTGCGCAAGAACGACTTCGAACTACCGCTGCAGTTCGACAACTTCCGCGACTGATCGCCGACTTCTCCGCCAGCCTGCCGAGCCCGCCATGACCGATTCCGTTGTTACCTCCGAAGGGCTGCCCGCCGAAGACCCCGTTGCCGCTACCCGCCTGTGGCTGGAGCGCATCGTCATCGGCTTGAACCTGTGCCCCTTCGCCAAGGCGGTCTATGTCAAAGAACAGGTGCGCTATGTGCTCAGCGATGCCACCACGCCCGAAGCGCTGGTGGAGCAGTTGGCGGAAGAACTGGTGCTGCTGCGCGATGCTTCGCCCGAACAGATCGACACGACCCTGATCATCCATCCGGACGTGCTGACCGACTTCCTGGACTACAACGATTTCCTCGACAACGCCGATGCGGCGATCGAAGCATTGGATCTGCAGGGCATCCTGCAGGTGGCCAGCTTCCACCCGCAGTACCAGTTCGAAGGCGTTGCGCCGGACGATGCCAGCAACTACACCAACCGCGCGCCCTACCCGACCCTGCACCTGCTGCGCGAAGACAGCGTGGCACGTGCGGTGGATGCCTTCCCGGACCCGGATGTGATCGTGGAGCGCAACATCCAGACCCTGGATCGCATCGGGGTGGAGGGCTGGTGGCGGCGCCTGCGCGGGCAGGACCTCTCATGAGCATCGTGCCCGCGGTTGGAGCGTGGCCCGCCGCGCCCCTGGCGGGCAAGGTGGTGCTGGTGACCGGGGGCGCCAACGGCATCGGCCGCGGCATCGCGCAGGCCGTGCTGGGCGCGGGCGGCCAGGTGATGATCGGCGACCTCGACGTGGCAGCAGGCAAGGCCTGCCTGGCCGAATGGGATCGCCCTGCCGACGCCGCCTTCCGCAAGCTGGACATCACCGCCGAAGCCAGCGCGCGCGGCTTCGTCGCGGCCGCGCTGAAGCGCTTCGGCCGCATCGACGGGCTGGTCAACAATGCGGGGATTGCCGGTGCGCACGGCACCGCGCTGGTCGACATGGAATGGGCGGAATGGCAGCGCAGGCTCTCCTCGCTGCACGGCACCTTCCTGTGCAGCAAGCACGCCCTGCCCGCACTGGCGGCCGACGGGGGCGGGGCGATCCTCAACATCGCATCGACCCGCGCCCAGCAGTCCGAACCCAACAGCGAAGCCTACGCCGCCGCCAAGGGCGGACTGCTCGCTTTCACCCATGCGCTGGCGCTCAGTGCGGGCCCGGCAGTGCGGGTAAACAGCATCAGCCCCGGATGGATCGCCACGGGCGCCTGGCAGGCGCCCACGCGCCGGCGCACGCCGAGGCTGTCCCGTGCCGACCACGCGCAGCATCCGGTGGGCCGGGTCGGCCAGCCCGAAGACATCGGTGCCCTGGCGGTGTACCTGCTGTCGGACATGGCGGGTTTCATCACCGGCCAGGACCACATCGTCGACGGCGGCATGACCCGCAGGATGATCTACGTCGACTGAAAAGCAGCCGCGTCAGCCGGCCATGCCTGAATGCCGCAACAGCGCATCGATGCTTGGCGCGCGGCCGCGGAAGGCCTGGAAGTTTTCCGCGGCGCTGCGGCTGCCGCCGCGCCCGATGATCTCATCGCGGAACCGCGCACCGGTCGCCGCCACCGCGTCCGGCGCCTCCTCGAAGGCCGCATAGGCGTCCGCACTCAGCACTTCGGCCCACTTGTAGCTGTAATACCCCGCCGCATAGCCACCGGCGAAGATATGGCTGAACTGGTGCGGGAAGCGATTCCACTCCGGCGGATGGTTCACCGCGACCTCCTCGCGCACACGTTCCAGCAAGGCCAGCACGCTGTCCTGCTGCGGTTCGAACTGGCTGTGCAGCAGCATGTCGAACAAGCCGAATTCCAGCTGTCGTACCGTGGCCATGCCGCTGTGGAAATTGCGCGCCGCCAGCATTTTCTCGTACAGCGCGCGCGGCAACGGTTCGCCGGTTTCCACGTGCGCGGTCATGCCCTGCAGGTGGCTCCACTCCCAGCAGAAGTTTTCCATGAACTGGCTGGGCAGCTCCACCGCATCCCACTCCACGCCGTTGATGCCTGCCACGCCCAGTTCGCCGATACGCGTCAGCAGCTGGTGCAGGCCGTGGCCCATTTCGTGGAACAGCGTGGTGACCTCGTTGTGGCTGAAGGTCGCCGGCGCGCCATCGGCACCGCGGCCGAAGTTGCAGACCAAGTAGACCAGCGGCGTCTGCACGCTGCCGTCGGCGCGCACGCGACGGTTGCGGCAATCGTCCATCCACGCGCCGCCGCGCTTGCCTTCGCGTGCGTACAGGTCCAGGTAGAACTGCCCCACCAGCGCTCCCTGCGCGTCTTCCAGGCGGAAGAAGCGGACGTCGTCATGCCACACCGGCGCGCTGTCCGGCTGCACCCGCAAGCCGTACAACTGCTCGATCACGGCAAACAGTCCGCCCAGCACCTTGGGTTCGGTGAAGTACTGTTTTACATCCTGCTCGGAGTAGCTGTAGCGCGCCTGTTTCAGCTTGTCCGCGGCAAAAGCCAGGTCCCAGGCCTGCAGGTGGTCCAGGCCCAGCGTGTCACGCGCGAACTGCTCCAGTTCCACGCGATCCTGGCGGGCGAAGGGCTTGGCACGCGCCGCCAGGTCGCGCAGGAACGCCAGCACGTCGGCCGGGTCGTGCGCCATCTTGGTGGCGATGGAATAGTCTGCATAAGAGGCGAAGCCAAGCAGTCCAGCCAGCTCCGCGCGCAGTGCAAGGATGCGGTCGATGTTGCCGCTGTTGTCCAGTGAGCCCTCTCCAAATTCCGAAGCGCGCTGCGCACTGGCGCGATACAGGGTCTCGCGCAGGTTCCGGTCTTCGGCATAGGTCTGCACCGGCAGGTAGCAGGGCATCTGCAGGGTCAGTTTCCAACCGTCCTTGCCGTCCTTTTCGGCGGCGGCGCGCGCCGCGGCCCGGACATCCTGCGGCAGGCCCGCCAGGCGCGCTT
This sequence comes from Stenotrophomonas sp. Bg11-02, assembly GCF_002836635.1. Classification (NCBI taxonomy): domain Bacteria; kingdom Pseudomonadati; phylum Pseudomonadota; class Gammaproteobacteria; order Lysobacterales; family Lysobacteraceae; genus Stenotrophomonas; species Stenotrophomonas sp. Bg11-02. The sequence continues at coordinate 5,094 of NZ_PJAY01000050.1, read as the reverse complement.
CGTCCTGGACGAACAACGACCAGGCGTCGGTAGCGTCGAGCACATTCTGCGAGAACCTGGCCCCCAGCGCAGACAGTTCTTCCTTGATGGCGGTGAAGCGCGCTTTGTAGGCGCCATCGAGTTCCGCGCCACCCAGGCGGAAGTCCCTCAGGGTGTTGTCCAGCACCTTGCGCCGTGGCGCATCGAAGCCGGTGGCGCCGGCGCTGGACGCCAGCGTCTGGTACTGACGGAACAGTGCAACGTTCTGGCCCAGTGCGGTGCCGAAGTTGGTCATCCGCGGCAGGTTCTGGTTGTAGGCCTCACGCAGCGCCGGCGTGTTCATCACCGCCTGCAGGTGACCGACCTGGCCCCAGGCCCGCCAGAGTCGCTCGGTGGCATCGTCGAGCGGGACCACGAAGGATTCCCACGACACCGGCTGCACCCGTTCGGCGGCGACGACGGCGGCTTCCGCGTCGGCCAGCAGCACGTCCAGCGCCGGTCCAATGTGCTCAGGCCGGATCTCGGCGAAACGCGGCAGGCCGGAGAAATCAAGCAACGGGTTGGTGGCGGTCATGGGGGCTCCAGTAGCAGGTGCCACGCGCGGTGGCATGCTGCTGGATATGGCGCCGCGCCGCCCGGATGGCAAGGGGGGTCAGATCGTTTCCAGGCTGCTCACCGGCAGCGCCGGCAAGGCGCCCCCTGCCAGTACCGCTGCAAGCACTGCATCGGCGCCCACCACGTCGATCCCCATCCGTTCATACCAGGAAGGATCGTAATAGCTGTGCGCGTAGCGCTCGCCGCTGTCACACAGGATGGTGACGATGCTGCCGCCGCGACCTGCCTCACGCATCCACTGCGCGGCCTGCAGTACGCCGATGAAATTGGTGCCGGTGGAACCGCCGACACGGCGCCCCAGGCGGCGGCTGACCTGGCGCATTGCCGCCAGCGCCAGCGCATCGGGCACCTTCACCATGGCGTCCACGCTGGTCGGGATGAAGCTGGGCTCCACCCGCGGACGGCCGATGCCTTCCACCCGTGAACCGCCTTCGCAGGTCAACTGCCGCCACGGCTCACCGGCCAGCGAGGCGCGGTAGCCGTCATAGAACACCGACACTTCAGGATCCGCGCAGAGGATGCGGGTGTCGTGCCGACGGTAGCTGACGTAGCGCCCCAGCGTGGCCGCGGTACCGCCGGTGCCTGGGCTGCAGACGATCCATTCCGGGATGGGATGCGGCTCTTCGGCCATCTGTTTGAAGATTGATTCGGCAATGTTGTTGTTGGCGCGCCAGTCAGTGGCCCGCTCGGCGAAGGTGAACTGGTCCATGAAGTGGCCGCCGGTCTCGCGCGCCAGCTGCTCGGAGGCGGCATTCAGGCCGCACGCGCTCTGCACCAGATGACAGCGGCCGCCGTGGAACTCGATCGCGGCGATTTTCTCCGGCGAGGTGCTGGCCGGCATCACCGCGATGAAGGGCAGGCCGAGCAGGCGCGCGAAATACGCTTCGGATACCGCCGTCGAACCACTGGAGGCTTCGATCACCGGCCGTCCCGCGCGCAGCCAGCCGTTGGCCAGCGCGTACAGGAACAGCGAACGCGCGAGGCGGTGCTTGAGGCTGCCGGTGGGGTGGCTGGACTCGTCCTTGAAGTACACCTCGATGCCGTCGAACCCGGGCAGGTCCATCGGAATCAGGTGGGTATCGGCCGAACGGTTGAAATCGGCCTCGATCTTGCGGATGGCGGCAGCCACCCATTCACGCTGCGACATGGCGGAATCGTTGTCCGTGGTGGAACGGTGCGGTGGACGCATTCTACGCCGGACCGTCATCCGCCGGTCGGTAGAATGGGACATCGCGCCATTCCGGGCGCCGCCATTGAAGGATCCCCATGACCCTTGCCGAACTGCAGACCGTCCCGGGCGTCGCTGCCCAGCCGCCGGCGGAAACCGCCGGCTTCGTTTTCAACCACACCATGCTGCGGGTGAAGGACGCCACCGCCTCGCTGGATTTCTACACCCGCGTGCTGGGCTACCAGCTGATCGACAAGCGCGACTTTGCCGAGGCCCGGTTCAGTCTGTACTTCCTGGCGCTGCTGCCGGCAGGCACACCGGTGCCTGAGTCGGACGCCGAGCGCCGCCTGTGGATGGCAGGCATGCCGGGGGTGCTGGAACTGACCCACAACCATGGCACCGAAGCGCAGGACGGCCCGGTGTACCACGATGGCAACAGCGATCCGCGCGGCTTCGGCCACATCTGCGTGTCCGTGCCGGACATCCAGTCGGCCTGCAAGCGCTTCGACGACCTGCAGGTGCCCTACCAGAAGCGCCTGGAAGACGGCCGCATGAAGCACCTGGCCTTCATCAAGGACCCGGACGGCTACTGGGTAGAGATCATCTCCAACGCCTGACGTGAAAAAAGGGGACGGAGGGGATTAAGTCATTTCTGGCACAATCGGGCCGCAAGCGACTTAATCCCCTCCGTCCCCTTTTCATGGAGCGTGAGCATGGAAACCAACGAGCTGCATCGCGGGCGATTGATCGACCACATCCAGCTGATCGTGCGCGATCTTGCCGCCAGCCGACGCTTCTACCAAGCGGTGTTCGACACCATCGGCATCCCCATCGCTGGCGAAGGCGAGGACTACTTCTGGGCCGATGAGCTGTTCATTTCCAGCGCGGAGAGTGACGCCGCCGCCGGCCAACTGACCGGCCGCCACCATCTGGCCTTCCAGTCACGCGACCGTGCCACCGTCGAGGCGTTCCACAAGGCAGCCCTTGCCGCCGGCGGCAAGGACAATGGCGCGCCGGGCGAACGGCCCTATCATCCCGGCTATTACGCCGCGTTCGTACTGGACCCGGACGGCAACAATATTGAAGTGGTCCATCACGGTGAAGCGCGCTACAGCGCCGATTCGGTGAAGGTCACCTTCTGACGGTCTCGACGGCCTGAAACGAAGAAGCCGGGCGCTGCCCGGCTTCCCATGTCGCGATGTGCCGAGGGGTCAGTGCGCGGCCAGATAGATGTCCTGCAGCACGGCCTTTTCCAGCTCCAGCTCGCCCAGCAGGTTCTTGACGATATCGCCAAGGCTGAGGATGCCGACCAGCGTCGCGCCTTCGGTCACCATCAGGTGGCGGCGTCGCGAATACGTCATCAGGGACATCGCCTGCTTGAGCGTGGCCTCCGGCGCGATGCCTTCCAGGCCCGTCGACGGTACGCTGGAAATCACCCGGCGGCCGGCCTGCGGACCGTCATCGGCCAGGCTGCGCACGATGTCCTTCTCGGAAATGATGCCGACCGGGGCACCGTCTTTGGTCACCACCAGGGCAGCGATCTTGTTCGCGCTCATCTTGTGCGCGGCAGCACCGATCGTATCCTCGGAATCGATGGTGATGACAGCTTCTTTCTTGGATTGCAGCAGCTCGCGGACGTTCATTCTTGTTTCCTGTTGCAGGTCACTGATTCGAAAAATGTGCTCTGCCGATGCGCCCCCTCCCCGGGGACCGACCTTCCAGCGCACGTCTGGTGCAGCGCGAACGGGGCAGGTTCAATCGCTCAATCCCACCCCGGCAGGTCGATTCTACGACTGCGACCATCGGTCACTACCGGCATCGATGACACAGTGCATCGTGGAACCAACCAACAGTCCAGAGAATGGCACTGCCGTAGAAACCGCTGCTGAACACAGCCTACGAAGTGCGCTCAAGATGCGTCGCCCTCTGCCGAGATGCGGACAGAACACCGGAGTTGTGTCCCAGTTGCAATCCGGCGTCTGTCATGACACACGCCGCGCACCCTGTTTGGACGCTGCACCCATGGCATGCAGCGTCCTGCCGCAGCGTGGTGGTTTCAGCCTGCGCCGCCCCCCATGGTTAGGGCAGTCCACGACGCCACGCGTCGCGCTCCCCCTCCTCCACGGATGTCCCCATGTCCCACCTGTTCTCCCCGTTCCAGCTGAAAGGCGTGACCCTGCGCAACCGCATCGCGGTACCGCCGATGTGCCAGTACAGCGCCACCGATGGCGTGCCCAACGCTTGGCACCTGGCGCACTACACCGGACTGGCCCGCGGCGGTGCTGGCCTGGTCATCGTGGAAGCCACCGGCGTATCGCCGGAAGGCCGCATCACTCCCGGCTGCCTGGGCCTGTGGAACCAGGCGCAGGCTGACGCACTTGCCCCGATTGCCGCCGCCATCGCCGAGACCGGTGCGGTACCGGGCATCCAGATCGGCCATGCTGGCCGCAAAGCCAGTGCCAACCTGCCGTGGGAAGGTGACGACCATATCGCCGATGACGACGCGCGCGGCTGGCCGACTCTGGCGCCCTCGCCGATTGCCTTCGGCGGCGGTCTGTCCAAGCTGCCGCAGGAAATGACGGTCGAGGACATCAAGCGCGTGCAGGCTGACTTCGTCTCCGCCGCCGAACGCGCGCGCGATGCCGGGTTCAAATGGCTGGAACTGCACTTCGCACACGGTTACCTGGCGCAGAGTTTCTTCTCCGCCCATGGCAACCAGCGCGATGACACCTATGGCGGGAGCTTCGACAACCGCGCCCGGTTCCTGCTGGAAACGGTGGCCGCGGTACGCGCGGTATGGCCGGCCGAGCTGCCGTTGACCGCGCGCATGGGCGTCATCGAATACGACGGGCGCGATGAAGAAACCGTGGCCGAGTCCATCGAACTGGTCCGCCAGATGCGCGAACGTGGGCTGGACCTGCTCAACGTCAGCGTCAACTTCGTCATCCCGACCGGCGTCGTGCCGTGGGGTACTCCCTCGTTCCTGGCGCCGATTGCCCAGCGCGTGCGCGATGAAGCCGGCATCGCGGTGGCGGTTGGCTGGTGCGTGGATGGCGCTGAAGCAGCCGAAACCATCGTGCAGGAGCAGCAGAGCGACCTGGTGATGATCGGCCGCGCGCACTTGGCCAACCCGCATTACCCGTACCAGCTGGCGCAGGAACTGGGGGTTGAAAACCCGGCCTGGACCACCCTGCCGGCGCCGTACGCGCACTGGCTGGCGCGCTACCGCGGGCCGGGCCGCGCTTCGGCGCAGTAAGCAGGAGGTTTGACGTCAACGTCAACGTCAACTTCCAAAGCCTGCGGTTCTGCTTCTGTTTCTTACACACGTCTGA
>NZ_PJAY01000006.1:0-21881 GCF_002836635.1 Stenotrophomonas sp. Bg11-02 | reverse complement strand
CCCATGCAAACAGACAAAAAACTACTGCCCCGCCAACGCCCGCAACGTGATTCCCACCACGTACGCCAGGTACGTGCCGGTCGCATACCCCATCGTGCCCAGCAGCACGCCCACCGGCGCCAGCGCCGGATGGAACGCCGCAGCCACCACCGGCGCCGATGCCGGCCCGCCGATGTTGCTCTGCGAACCGATGGCGAAGTAGAAGAACGGCACGTGCAGCAGCTTGGCCAGCAGCCACAACAGCACGATGTGCACCGCGATCCAGATCAAGCCCAGCGCGAACAACCACGGACGATCCAGCAGCGCCACCAGATCCATCTGCATGCCGATGCAGGCAATCAGGAAGTACAGCAGCAGCGAGCCCACCCGCGAGGCGCCCACGCCCTCCAGCGTGCGCGCGCGGGTGAAACTCAGGCCCAGGCCCAGCGTGGTCGACAACACCACCACCCACACGAACGGCGCGTCCAGGCTGAACTGCGCGGCCCAGCTGACATGCAGCTTGAACCAGGCCGCCAGCGGAGCGCCGATGGCGTGGGCCAGGCCGACACCGCCGAAGGCCACCGCCACGATCGACATCAGGTCGGTCAGGGTGGGAATGCGCTCGTGCTCGGCCTGGAACCGCGCGATCCGCTCCTTCAACGCATCGATCGCGGAGGTATCGGCGCCGCTGCGTGCATCGATCTTCGCCGAGCGACCGGCGAGGAAGATCAGCACCGCCATCCACACATAGCCCACGCCCACGTCCACCACCGCGAACTGGCCGAAGGTGGTCGCATCGACGTCGAACACTTCGCGCATCGCCAGCATGTTGGCACCGCCGCCAATCCAGCTGCCAGCCAGCGCCGCCATGCCGGCCCAGGTGTCGCCGGCCACGGTTTCCGGATGCAGCGCGCGCATCAGCAGGAACGCCACCACCGCACCGAGCATGATGCTGGCCGAAGCACCCAGGTACATCAGCACCAGCTTCGGGCCCAGCCGCAGGATCGCCTTGATGTCCACCGCCAGGGTCAGCAGTACCAGTGCCGCCGGCAGCAGCACGTCACGCGCGATCGGGTTGTACAGCCGGGTGTTCTGGCCATCGATCAACCCGACCGTGTTGTAGATGCCGGGCAACAGGTAGCACAGCAGCAGCGCCGGCACGAATGCATAGAAGCGCTTCCACGGCCCCTGCTGGCGCGACGCGGTCCAGAACACGGCACCGAGGGTGGCGGCGATCAGGCCGAAGACGACGATGTCGTTCTGGATCAAGGGAGTCGAGACCATGCCAACCCAGGGGTAGCGCCGCGCCATGCCCGGCGAGCGCAGCGGTGAAAAAATGACGCCGAGCAGGGCGCGGCGCTACGGAAACCAAAAGCGCCGCCCCGGGGGCGGCGCTTCAACGCGGCTTACTGGCCGATGTGCTGCTTCAACCAGGCGTTCACCGTGTCATGCCACAGCACGCTGTTGGCCGGCTTCAGCACCCAGTGGTTCTCATCCGGGAAGTACAGGAATTTGGAGTCGATGCCCTGCCGCTGCGCGGCGGTGAACGCCGCCAGGCCCTGCTCGACCGGGATGCGGTAATCGAGCTGGCCGTGGATGATCAGGATCGGCTTCTTCCAGTCCGCTACATGGTTGACCGGGTTGAACTTCTCATAGTTGGCCGGCTTGGCGAACGGCGTACCGCCCTGCTCCCACTCGGTGAACCACAGCTCTTCGGTGGCATAGCCCATCATGCGCTGGTCGAACACACCATCGTGGTTGACCAGGCACTTGAACGGGCTGTTCCAGTTGCCGGCGATCCAGTTGACCATGAAGCCGCCGTAGCTGGCGCCGAGCGCGCAGGCCTTGTCGCCGTCCAGGAACGCATACTGCTTCAGCGCCGCATCCCAACCCTTCTGCAGGTCTTCCAGCGGACGGTCGCCCCAGTGCTGGCTGATCGCATCGGTGAACGCCTGGCCGTAGCCGGTGGAACCGTGGAAGTCGATCATCACCACCGCGTAGCCCTGGCCGGTATAGGTCTGCGGATTCCAGCGGTAGCTCCAGCCATTGCCGAAGCTGCCCTGCGGGCCACCGTGGATCAGGAACGCCACCGGGTACTGCCTGCCTTCCTGATAGTCGTGCGGCTTGACCACGTAGCCATGCACGGTGTCGTTGTTCCAGCCCTTGAACTCGAACTGTTCGTAGTCACCGAAGGACACGTCCTTCAGCACGTCACCGGCTGCGGGGGTCAGCGCGCGCAGCTCGCCGATCGGCTGGCCGGCGGCGGGCAGCATGCCGACCAGCACCTGGTCGTTGCTCTTCAGGCTGTTGCGGGTGATGGCCACGCTGTTGCCGGCCACGTCCACGGCGGTCACGCTGCCATCGCCGATCAGCTTGTCGACCTTGCCACTGGCCACGTCCACGGCGAACAACGGATGTTCGCCCAGCTCATCGGCGGTGGTGTAGATCTTGCTGCCATCGGCGGACAGCACGATGCCACCGGCCGAACGATCCCAGTCGGCAGCGATCTCGCGGGTCTTGCCGCTGGCCAGGTCCATCGCCATCAAACCGAAACGGTCCGCTTCGAAGCCCGGGCGCTTCATCGCGCGGTAGAACAGGGTCTTGCCGTCGGCGCTGAACACCGGGCCGGCATCCCACGCCGGGTTGGTGGCGGTCAGGTTGACCGGTGCCTGCTTGCCTGCCGCGTCGAAGCGGTACAGGTCGAAGTTGGTGGACCACGGTTCTTCGCGGCCGGCCACGCGGATGCTGGCGACTACGCTGCTGCCATCCGGCGACCAGGCGAAATCATCATTGCCACCGAACGGCTTGGACGGCGCGTCGCCGGCCAGGGTGGCGCTGAGCGCAGAGGCGCCCTTCACCCCGGCGGCCTTGCCGGTCGGCAGCGGCGCCACGAACAGGGTGTTGCGGCGGCCATCGTTCCAGGTGTCCCAGTGGCGCACGAACATCGAATCGAACACCTGGCCGCTGGCCTTGGTGCCCTTGATCGCAGCCAGCTTCTTTTCGGTGCAGGCCAGGTCCGAACCGCAGTCCTGGAAGACGCCGGCGCTGAACAGCACGCGGTCGTCCTGCGGAGACACGTGGTAACTGTCCACGTCCACCGGGAAATCGGTCAGCTGGCGCGGCGTGGTGCCGTCCATGCCCTGCGCGTACAGCTGCTGGCTGCCGTTCCTGGCGCTGAGGAAGTACACGGTGCGGCCATCGGCCGACAACGAAGGGGAGTTGACGTTCCAGCCGCTCGGGGTCAGCTGCCTGGGCGGTGCGGCATCGCGGGTGCGCAGGTTGCGCACGAACAGCGCATTGCTGGCCTTCTGTTCGTTGTCCACGCTGCGCTTGGCGAACACCACGCTGCCGCCATCGGCGGTCAGCACCGGCGAGGAAACGCGGTCCAACGCGATCAGGTCGCGGACATCGAGGCCGCGGGCAGCAGCCACGGACGGCAGCGCCGCGAGCAGGCTCAACGGCAACAAGGCATGACGCAGTTTCATCGGGTACTCCGCGGGACGGCAAAACGTCGATGGTAGGCCCCGGCACGGCAGCGTGCCAAGGCCATCGGTCATGCCGGCGGACCGGAAAACGCCGGGCCCGGCCCGGCGCTTCCCCGCTTCCCGCCATGCTGATCAGCCGGCGTTGGCCTTCTTGCCAGTGCGGTAGATCAGCCAGCCGACCAGGAACAGCACGGCCAGGCCGATCCACTGCGCGGCCGGCAGCGTGAACGGCACCGCCAGCACGTCGGCGCGGCCGCTGACCACGATCGGCACCGCGATGGCGATACCCATCAGGGCTTCGCCGGTGATCAGGCCGGCGGCGAACAGCACGCCCGGCTTGTGCACGCGGTCGCGGCCTTCTTCGTCATCGGCACGCACCTTGTGGAAGCGCTCCACCAGGTAGGAAATCAGGCCACCGAGGAAGATCGGCACCATCAGTTCCAGCGGCAGGTAGATGCCGATCGCGGCAGCCAGCACCGGCACGCGGAAGCGCTTGCCGGTCTTCTTCAGCCACTCATCCAGGGCGATGATGGCCGCACCGACCACCGCACCCATCATGATGAAGTTCCATGGCAATTCGCCGCCGAACAGGCCGCGCGCCACCGACGCCATCAGGTTGGCCTGCGGGGCCGCCAGTGCGTTCGGGTGTTCCGGGGTCGGTGCGCCGATGCCGTAGGCGGTGGCCAGCAGGTTCAGCACCGGGGCCATGATCAGCGCGCAGGAAAACGCGCCGATGCCCAGCATCAGCTGCTGCTTCCACGGCGTGGCGCCGACGATGTAACCGGCTTTCAGGTCCTGCAGGTTGTCACCGCCGACCGCCGCCGCGCAGCACACCACCGCACCGATCATGATCGCCGCCACCGCGCCCAGCGGCGCACCGAAGGCACCCACCGGGGTCAGGCCATCCTTGCCCAGCAGCAGCACCAGCACCGCCGAAGCGAACAGGATGGTGGAGATGGTGATGCCCGAAACCGGGTTGTTGGACGAGCCGATCAGGCCGGCCAGGTAGGCTGACACGGAAACGAACAGGAAGCCGGCGACAATCATGATGATGGTCATCGGGATCGACACGTGCCACTGGCCGACGATGGCCTGGTACAGCGCCAGCAGCGGCAGGGTGAAGGCCACCAGGGCCACCAGCATCCACTTCATCGGCAGGTCGCGCTCGGTTTCGGCCAGCGCCGGGCCGGTGCTCTTGCGGGCTGCGGCGAAGCCACTCTTGACCCCGCTCAGCAGCGACTTGCGCAGCGAGAACAGGGTCCAGATGCCGCCGATCAGCATCGCGCCGACGCCGAGGTAGCGCATCTTCGCGCCCCAGATGGCGAACGCCGCATCGGTGGACGAGGCGGTGGCGATGGACGCGGCCAGCGCCGGGTCGGTCTGCAGGAAGAACGCCTGGTACACCGGGATGGCGATGTGCCAGGTGAGGATCGAGCCGGACACCACCACGATGCCGACATTCAGGCCGACGATGTAGCCCACGCCGAGCAGCGCCGGCGACAGGTTGGTGCCGATGAAGGCGGTGATCTTCGAACTGCCCAGGTAGGCCGAGGTGGCCCAGGCATCGGGGATCAAGCGCATGCCGCTGGCCGCGGCGACCTTGACCACCGCGCCGATCACCGCGGACAGGCCGAGGATCTTCAGGCCCGGACCGGGATTCTCGCCGGCCTTGAGCACTTCGGCTGCCGCCTTGCCTTCCGGGAACGGAAGCGGATCTTCAACGATCATCGAGCGCCGCAGCGGCACCGAGAACAGCACGCCCAGCAGGCCACCGAGGCCGGCGATGCCCAGCACCCACCAGTACTTGAAGTCCGGCCAGTAGCCCATGATCACCAGCGCGGGGATGGTGAAGATCACACCAGCGGCGATCGACGAGCCGGCCGAGGCACCGGTCTGGACGATGTTGTTCTCCAGGATGGTGCCACCGCCCAGCAGGCGCAGCACGCCCATGGAGATGACGGCCGCAGGAATCGCGGTGGCGATGGTCAGGCCTGCGAACAGGCCCAGGTAGGCGTTGGCGGCCGACAGCACCACGGCCAACACGATGGCAAGCACCACCGCGCGGAACGTGAGCTGCTTGGGCGCAGCGACGTTGTTCATTGAAGCCCCTGATACGAAAAAATCCCTGCAACGCTAGCGTCCGGCCTGCGGCAAGTCCAGCACGCCAGCACCTTGCCCTCGCGCGGGCCGAGGCTGAAATGATATGTTATATCCTTTCCAGACCCCTTCCAGCGCGCCCGCATGCCCCCTTTTGTCTCCACCCGGCTGGCCTCCATCGACCAGCTGCGCGGCACCGTGATGCTGCTGATGCTGCTCGACCACGTCCGCGAAACGTTCTTCATGCAGCATCAGGTCAGCGACCCGATGGACGTGACCACGGTGTCCCCTGCCCTGTTCGCCTGCCGCCTGTTGGCCCACCTGTGTGCCCCGGTATTCGTGCTGCTGACCGGCCTGTCGGCCTGGTTGTACGGCCAGCGCCAGGCTGACCCGCGCCGCGCCATCGCCGGCTTCCTGTTCAAGCGTGGCCTGTTCCTGGTGGTGCTGGAGCTGACCCTGGTCAACTTCGCGTGGACCTTCCAGTGGCCGCCGGACACGATCTACCTGCAGGTGATCTGGGTGATCGGCCTGAGCATGATCGCGCTGGCCGGACTGGCCTGGCTGCCGCGCAGCGTGCTGCTGCCGCTGGCGCTGCTGCTGGTGGCCGGGCACAACCTGCTCGATGGCGTGCACGTGCAAGGCAACGGCGTGCTGGCCACGCTGTGGAAAGTGCTGCACCAGCGCGACTGGATCGTGTTCGGCGATGCGCTGCGCCTGCGCACCTCCTACCCCCTGCTGCCGTGGATCGGGGTGATCGTGCTGGGCTACCTGATGGGCCCGTGGTTTGCGGCCACGCGCCCGCCGGCACAGCGCCAGCGCTGGCTGCTGTGGGCCGGCTGGGGCGCGCTGGCGGCCTTCATGCTGCTGCGGGCGCTGAATGTCTACGGCGATGCGCCGTGGCAGTTGCAGCCCACCACGCTGCAGACGCTGATGGGCATTTTCAACGTCACCAAGTACCCGCCTTCGCTGCTGTTCCTGCTGGCCACCCTCGGCGTGGGCCTGCTGCTGCTGCGCCTGTACGAAGTGCCAGCCGTGGCCGCCGCGCTGCAGCCGCTGGCCCGGATCGGTGCGGCGCCGATGTTCTTCTACCTGCTGCACCTGTATGTGCTGAAGCTGATGTACCTGGCCGCGCTGGCGCTGTGGGGACCCACCAACGGCGCGCTGTTCGCGGTGGAATCGGTGGCCGCGCTGCTGTTGATCAGCATCGCCCTGGCGCTGCTGCTGTACCTGCCGACCCGGGCCTTCGCCGCGCTCAAGGCACGCCGTCGGGATATCGCCTGGCTGCGCTATCTGTAAGGACGGCTGGCACTTTTCGCGCATCCATGGAGTTCTGACCGCATAATCGCCGGCTTCATTGTCTGCCCCCGAACCGATGACCGCCATCGCTGCCAATGACGACTTCCTGGGCCACCCCAAGGGCGTCTACGTCTGCTTCTTCACCGAAATGTGGGAGCGCTTCTCCTTCTACGGCATGAAGGCGCTGCTGCTGCTGTACCTCACCAAGTACCACCTGTTCGGCGACAAGGCCGGGCTGGACCTGCTCGGTGCCTACGGCGGGCTGGTGTACTGCATCCCGGTGTTCGGCGGGATGCTGGCCGACCGCTGGCTGGGCATGCGCCGGGCGGTGCTGTTCGGCGGCGTGCTGCTGGTGCTCGGCCACCTCGGCATGGCCTTCGAAGGGCACGCGGCCTATCTGGAAAACGGACAGGTGGTGCGCGATACCGGTGCGTTGACGATTACATACCTGTCGCTGGCGCTGATCATCATGGGGGTGGGCTTCCTGAAGCCGAACATCTCCACCATCGTCGGCAAGCTGTACGCCGAAGACGATCCACGCCGCGATTCGGGTTTCTCGCTGTTCTACGCCGGCATCAACCTGGGCGCCCTGTTCGCTTCGCTGGTGTGCGGCTTCCTCGGTGAAGCCTACGGCTGGAAGTACGGCTTCGGCGCGGCCGGCATCGGCATGCTGGTCGGGCTGGGCATGTTCCTGTGGGGGCAGAAGTACCTGCACGGGCACGCCGAACCGCGTGATCCGGCTTCGCTGCGCGAACGCATGCTGGGCCTGCCGCGGGAATGGCTGATCTACGCCGGCGCGGTGCTGGCGGTGCTGCCGGTGGCCTGGCTGATGTGGGCCGCCGGCAACGGCGCCTTCGCACTCGGCGGTGAAATCAGCCTGGCGCTGATGCTGATGCTGGTGGTGCTGGGAGGCGTGCTGCTGTGGTTTGCCTGGTTCACCGGCACCCGCTGCACGCCGGTGCAGCGCCAGCAGATGATCGCGCTGATGGCGCTGATCCTGATGGCGCTGGTGTTCTTCACCCTGTACGAGCAGAGCTACGGCTCATGGGTCACCTTCACCGATCGCCTGCTGACCAAGGACATCGTGCCCGCGCTGGTGATCCGCGACGGCACCCCGTTGCCGTGGTCGATCCTGTCGTTGCTGCTGGCGCCGCTGGGCTTCGTGGTGAGCGCGCGGCTGTCCGACCGCTCGCCCGGCTCGGCGTGGCCACGCCGCATGTTCATCGCCATCGTGCTGGTGATGCTGGTGCTGCTGGTCCGCGATTGCCTGGTCATCCCGCAGACCGCCGGCTCGCTCACCTACCTGGGCGGCTTGTTCCTGGTGGTGCTGGCACCGTTGTTCGCATTGCTGTGGGCGTGGCTGGACCGACGCCGTGCCGAACCGGGCAAGGCGATGAAATCGTCGATCGGTTTGGTGCTGGGCGCACTGTCGTTCGTGCCGCTGGCGCTGGCCGCGCAGCAGGTCGGCGCCACCGGTCAGATGGCCAGTGTGTGGTGGCTGGTGCTGGCCTACTTCCTGCTGGCCAGTGGCGAGATGTGCCTGTCCCCGGTGGGTCTGTCGGCGGTCACCCAGTTGGCGGTGCCGCGCGTGGTCAGCCTGATGATGGGCACCTGGTTCCTGGCCACAGCGTTCTCTGAAACGCTGGCCGCGCTGTTCGGCAAGCTGGCCGCCATCGAAGTGCCCGAAGGCGAAACGCTGGACCTGGTGAGCGCCTCGGCCAGCTACGCCCACCTGTTCTGGCTGCTGATGTGGATCGGCCTGGGCTGCGCCGTGCTCGCCTTCGCCACCGCCCCCCTGCTTCGCCGCATGATGCACGGAGTGAAGTAAGAAAAAGGGGGACGGAGGGAATTAATCGAGATTAATTCCCTCCGTCCCCTTTTTCACGGTGCGGCCGGCTTCGGCGCGGCGGCCTTGTCGCCGCCGAGGTTCTGCGACAGGAACGCCAGCATCTTGCCGTAGTACTCGCGGCGGTTGGCATCGACATAGAAGCCATGCCCTTCGCGCGGGTAATACAGGCTCTCCACCGGTACGCCGGCCTTTTTCAGTGCCGCTTCCATGCGTTCGGTGTGCTGCACCGGGGCACGCTGGTCTTCGCGACCGGCCGCCAGGAACACCGGCACCTTGATCTGCGCGGCCAGGTTGACCGGCGATACATCGGACACCTTGTCGGCCGGGCCGATCCACTCCCGCAGGTAGGTCTCCCCGGACATCCGTTGCTGGATGTCGCCGCGGCTGTGCAACATCGGCAGGTCATAGACCCCCACGTACCCGGCGGCGCAGCGGTACAGGCCAGGTTCCTTCGCCGCGCCCATCAACGCCGCATAGGCGCCGTAGCTGGCGCCGTAGACGCAGATCTTCGCCTTGTTGGCGACGCCTTCGCTGATCGCCCAGCGGGTTGCATCGGTCAGGTCGTCCTGCATCGCCATGCCCCACTGCTGGGCACCGGCCTGTTCGAACGCACGGCCGTAATTGCCGGAACCGCGGAAGTTCATCTGCAGCACGGCATACCCGGCACTGGCCAGCATCTGCGCCTGGCTGTCGTAGGTCCCATCTTCGAAGATGCCGAACGGCCCGCCGTGGGGCAGCACCACCATCGGCAGGTTCTTCGCCTCACGCCCGTGCGGGGTGGTCAGGAAGCCGTGCAGCGGCAAACCGTCACGTGCCTTGACGGTGATCGCGCGGACCGGCGCGGACTGTGCCGGGTCGATCCAGGTGCTGCGGCTGACCACGTGCTGGGCCGCCTTCGCCTTCTGGTCGTAGATGAAGAAATCACCGGGATTGCGGCCGGAGAACGTCTCCACCAGAACCTTGTTGCTGTCGCGCGTGCTGGACGTGATGAAGACCGCGTCCCCGCCGAAGGCCGATTCCAGGCTGCGGTACAGCTTGGCGTCGGCAGAGGCCTCGTCGAAGAAGCGGGTGCGCGGCGTATCGCCGAGGAACAGCGCGCCCACCGGCACCGCGGTGCCCGGCCGGTAGATCAGCCGCGCCGGGTCGACCATCGGGTCGCGCAGCAGGTCCTTGCGCTCGCCGCTGGCCGGATTCCAGCTGACGATCTTGTCCGGTCCCGCAGGCTGTTCCACGTTGAGGTAGGCCAACGCACCGTCGGCGGAGAAACCGATCGCGCGCTCGATCCGCTTGGATACCGCCTCGTCGTTGACCAGATTCCAGTTTTCATTGTTGCGGTCGCGGTAGAACAGCTTGTTGACGTTGTCCGAACCGGCACCCAGCGCGAAGCGCGCATTGCCTTCGGCATCGGTGGTGAAGTCGGCACGCTGCACCGGCGAGCGGGTCACCGGGATGCGGCGCCCACTGGTCACGTCCATCCGCTCCAGGCGCGTGTACGGGTCGCCGTTGAACGAAGTCACCGCGATCAACACGTGCTTGTCATCGTTGGGCAGGTCATCGCTGAGGAACGCCGCGACGGTCTCGGCCTTCTTGCCGGAAATGCGCGTGCCGGTGTTGCCGCCGGTCACCCGGTAGCCGACCAGCAGCTCACCGCTGGTGGTGTTGGCACGCAGGGAATACAGCTCACCGGTGCGCTGCGGCTCGTCCAGCGAACCGAACTTCTGGCCCAGTTCGATCAACACCCGGTCATCGCTGACCCAGTCGAAACGCGCGGCATGGTTGTTCTCCGGCGGCACGAAGCGCCCCACGATCTGGCTGTCGGCCACGCGCAGGATGGCGACGGCGGTCGACTTCTCCAGCGGAATGGTTGCCGCGTAGTAGTCGCCGTTCGGCGACAGTTTTAGATCGGTGAAGCTGTCGCGCTTGAGGAACGTGTCCAGGTCCACGTCTGCTGCCGTTGCCATCATCGGCAGGGCTATCGCGGCGATCATCGCCGCCCGTATCGTCTTGCGCATCCTTATCCCGCCCCCTGCGGACACCATGTCCGCGACCGGCCGATTGTAAACAGGAGGTGAACGAATTGGGAATCAGGAAAACCTGAAAAAAAAAAGGGCGGCACCGTTTCCGATGCCGCCCTGCAGACCCCCACCTTGGAGAGTGGAATCAGTTCACGCCACGCACCGCCAGAGTCAGCGCGAGGATGCTCAGGATCACCGCGATGGTGCCGTCCAGCACCCGCCACGTGCCTGGCTTGTTGAACAGCGGCGCCAGCAGGCGGGCGCCAAGGCCCTGCGCGGTCAGCCACAGGCAGCTGGCGGTGACCACGCCGGCCGCGTAGGCCATGCGGTCGTTGCCGAAGTTTTCAGCGATGGAGCCGATCACCATCATGTCCAGCCAGAAGTGCGGGTTGATCAGCGAAAAGCCGACCGCGGCCATCAGCACGGCACGGCGGCTGCCGTCATCGCTTTCGGCCTCGCCCATGCCACCGCCGCCGGCGATCGCGCGCCGCGCCGACTTCAGCGCGTACCACGCCAGGAACGCCACACCGGTCCACAGCACGGCGCTGGTCAGCCACGGCGCGGCCTGGATGAGGGTGCGCAGCCCGGCCACGCTGGCGAAGATGAACACCGCATCGATCGCCGCGCAGGTCGCCACGACCGGCACGATGTGCTTGCGCAGGATGCCCTGGCGCAGGATGAAGGCGCTCTGCGCGCCGACCACGGCGAACAGGCCGATGCCGGTGGCGGCACCACTGAACCAGGCCGCAAGGCCGGTGCCGGCGGAAATGATCGAGAACATGGGAACACCTCGTGGAGCAGGGGACGGTGCCTCGCGAAGGCGGACAGCACCGGGTACGGGGTGTATTGTCGCGTTGCACCAATCTCAAGAAAAGCTAAACTTCCTTAAGCCTCTTTAGCGGAACTTAATCGCCATGCGCGTCGACCATGCCCAGCTCCGCGCCCTCGCTGCGGTCATCCGCGAAGGCAGCTTCGACCGCGCCGCGCAGGCGCTCAATGTCACCGCATCGGCCGTGTCCCAGCGGGTCAAAGCACTGGAAGACCGCGTCGGCCGGCTGCTGGTGAAGCGTGGCGCACCGGCTACCGCGACCGCCGAAGGCCAGGTGCTGGTGCAGCTGGCCGAGCAGACCGCCCTGCTGGAACACGATGCACTGCACCGCATGGGGCTGGCCGACGAGGACCTGCCGCAGGCCAGCATTCCGGTGGCGGTCAACCATGACAGCCTGGAAACCTGGTTCCCGCAGGCCGCCCAGCAGTTCGCACAGGTCACCGGCACCACCCTGGACCTGCGCGTGGAAGACCAGGACCACACCGTCGAACTGCTGCGCCAGGGCACGGTGCTGGGCGCGGTGACCACGCTGGACGAGCCGGTGCAGGGCTGCCAGATCCATGCCTTGGGCAGCATCCGCTACGCGGCCACCTGTACCCCGGAATTCCGCGACCGCCATTTCGGCAAAGGGGTGAGCGCGCAGGCGCTGGCCCAGGCGCCGGTGCTGGTATTCAACCGCAAGGACGACATGCAGGCGCGTTTTGCCCGCCGCATGGCCGGGGTGGAAGTACCCAACACGGCGCCTACCTGGTGGATTCCCTCCACCCGCGCCTTCGTGCAGGCCAACCTCGGCGGGCTCGGCTGGACCATGAACCCGCTGCCGCTGGTCAAGCGCCACCTGGACGCCGGGCGCCTGGTCTACGTGCGCCAGCGCGCCTGGGAAGACGTGCCGTTGTACTGGCAGCACTGGAAGGGCGATGTTCAGACCATGGCCCTGCTGACGCGGGCGGTGCTGGGGGCCTCGACCGCGCTGATCCGCCGCAAGCGATGAACCACATCAAGGCCCCTCGGCGAGGGACGTTTCACAGTGCGGCTCCCACGGGATGCTGCGTCGCACCAAATCAGGACCACAACGGGGTAAAATAAGCCCACTGGACGCCGTGACCGGCCTCATCCGACGCAGTTCACGCGCTGGTTGACGTGTTTTCACACTGCCTATGTGGCTGGCACGCATCCTGATTCCCTCCCCAAACGAATCACTCCCATGAAGAAATTTGGCAAGGCTTTAGCCGCCCTGCTCGTGCTGCTGTTGGTGTCGTCGGTACTGTTCCTGTACTGGCCGCTCACCACACGCTCGGTGCCGGCGGCAAGCAACGAAAAACCCGTCGATGTGGTGCTGGTCGGCGCTGGCATCATGAGCGTCACCCTGGCCACCTACCTGCAGGAACTGCAGCCGGACTGGAACATCCAGATCTACGAGCGGCTCGACGGCGTGGCCCAGGAGAGCTCGGACGGCTGGAACAATGCCGGCACCGGGCACTCGGCATTCGCCGAGTTGAACTACACGCCTGAGCTGCCCGATGGCAGCATCGAGACCAAGCGCGCGGTCGGCATCGCCGAACAGTTCGAGATCTCGCGCCAGTTCTGGTCGCACCAGGTGCGCCAGGGCCGCCTGAGCCAGCCGAGCGATTTCATCAACGCCACCCCGCACATGAGCTTCGTGTGGGGCGATGAAAACATCAATTTCCTGCGCAAGCGCCAGCAGGCAATGGTGAAGAATCCGCTGTTCTACGGCATGCAGTACTCCGAAGATCCCGCGCAGATCAAGGCATGGGCCCCGCTGCTGATGGAAGGTCGCGACCCGAACCAGAAGGTTGCCGCGACCTGGATGCCGCTGGGCACCGACGTCAACTTCGGCGTGATCACCCGCCAGCTCACCGACGGGCTCAAGCGCAACCCGAACTTCGGCCTGCACCTGGGTCATGAAGTGAGTGCGCTGCGCCAGAACGACGACAAGACCTGGAACGTGACCGTCAAGGACCTCAAGTCCGGCAACGAGAGCACCACCCACGCGCGCTTCGTCTTCATCGGTGCCGGTGGCGCCGCGCTGAAGCTGTTGCAGCTGTCGGGCATCCCGGAGTCGAAGAACTACGGCGGTTTCCCGGTCGGTGGCCAGTTCCTTGCCTTCAAGAACCCGGCAATCGCCTCGCGCCACGGGGTCAAGGCCTACGGCATGGCCGAAACCGGTTCGCCGCCGATGTCGGTGCCGCACCTGGATTCGCGCAAACTGGATGGCAAGCCGGTGGTTCTGTTCGGACCGTTCGCGTTGTACAGCACCAAGTTCCTCAAGCACGGCTCGTGGTTCGACCTGTATTCGTCGGTCACCCACAACAACGTGGCGCCGATGCTGAACGTGGGCGCGGACAACCTGGACCTGGTGAAGTACCTGATGAGCCAGGCCCAGTTGAACGACGATGACCGCCAGGCCGAGCTGGTCAAGTACTACCCCAACGCCAAGCGCGAGGACTGGACCCTGGTCACCGCCGGACAGCGCGTGCAGATCATCAAGAACGACCCGGAAAAGGGCCCGCTGCTGCAGTTCGGCACCGAGATCGTGACCGACAGGGACCACACCCTGGCCGCCCTGCTGGGCGCGTCGCCGGGTGCCTCGACCTCGCCACCGATCATGCTCGACCTGATGGCCAAGGCCTTCCCGGAAGAGATGAAGGCCGGCTGGGAAGCCCGCCTGCGCGAGATCGTGCCGTCCTACGGCCGCAAGCTCAACGAGAGCCCGGCGCTGACCAACGAAATCCGCACGCTCACCAGCCAGACGCTGAAGCTGCCGTTCCTGGACGTGCCGGCCGACGTGTCCCAGCCTCCCGCCATTCCGGCGACCGTGGCGCGCCCGGCTGAAACGCCGTTGCCGCCGCAGGAAAAGCGCAACAGGAACGAGGAAATGCAGGCGTTGTAAGCCTGGGCCCCGCTTCCGGCAACACCCCAACGGCCGCCTTCGGGTGGCCGTTTCTGCATCTGTCTGGAGCGTTGTGGCGATGCGAATTGTAAAGGTTTTGATAATCATTTACATTTACGGGATCTGATCCAGCTGCCGACGGCGCCGTTCGCCGGCGTTGCCCTGCCTGACTCACACGCCCACATCGAAGCGACCATGACTGCCATTCCCTCCTTCCGCCACGCACCGTTGACCATTGCCTTGCTGGCCGCGCTGTCCACCGCGCCGGCCCTGGCCGATACCCTTGCCGATGCCAGCGCCGCCCCGGATGCCAAGACCCTCGACGAAGTCAGCGTGCGCGGCAGCCGCGCCGTTGCGTCCAGCACCACGCGCCTGCCGATCACCCTGCAGGAGACTCCGCAGTCCAGCACCGTGATCGGCCTGGAGCGCCTGCAGGACGAATCGCTGTTCAGCATCAACGACGTGATGCGCAACGTCACCGGCGTCAACGTCTCCTTCTACGACACCCAGCGCCCGCTGTACTACGCGCGCGGGTTCGCCATCACCGATTTCCAGGTGGACGGCCTGCCGACCTACAGCGGCTCGACCAACCAGGAATACGACACCGCCTTCTATGACCGCATCGAAGTGATCCGCGGTGCCAATGGCCTGCTCAGCGGCGCCGGCGTGCCGTCGGCCACGGTCAACCTGCTGCGCAAGCGCCCGGGCAAGGACTTCGACGCATCCTTCGCGATCAGTGCCGGCAGCTGGGACTTCCGCCGCATGCAGGCCGACGTCAACGCGCCGCTGACCGCCGATGGCCGCTTCCGCAGCCGCGTGGTCGCCGCCTGGCAGGACAAGGACTACTACTACGACCGCTATAGCGAGGACAAGATGTCGGGCATGGCGGTACTGGAAGGCGACCTGACCGACTCCACCACCGTGACGGTCGGCTTCCAGACCCAGGACAACAACCCCACCGCCACCACCTGGGGCACGGTGCCGTTCTTCAACAGCGACGGCAGCTTCGCGCACCTGCCGCGCAGCACCAACCTGGCCCCTGACTGGGCCAGGTGGCAGCGCCAGACCAGCACCGCGTTCGCCAACCTGGAACAGCGTTTCGGCGAAAACTGGCTGCTGAGGGTCAATACCGCCTACACCCGCGGCAACGTGCAGAACGTGCGCGTGTACGGCAGCGGGTATCCGGATGCGACCACCGGTGCAGGCATCTACCTGCTCGGTGCAGCGGGCGAGACAGACGACACCCGGAAGGGCGTGGACGTGTATCTGTCGGGCACCTTCGGGCTGTTCGGCCGCGAGCACGACGTGGTGTTCGGTGGCAGCTTCTCCGACCTGCAGTCGACCGCCTGGACCATGACCCCCACCGGCGGCTGGCGCTACGACATCCCCAACATCCACGCCTGGGATGGCAATGCGCCGGAGCTGGTGGTCAACCGCACCGGCGCGCACCGCGATGCGCGCACCACGCAGCGCGGCGTGTACGCATCCACCCGCATGCGCCTGGCAGAACCGCTTTCGCTGATCGCCGGCGCGCGCCTGAGTTCGTGGGAGACCCGCACCCGCGCCTACAACACCGCCAACACCTACACCGCCACCAGCGGCGCCTACAAGGTGGATGACGAAGTCACCCCGTACGTGGGCCTGGTGTATGACATCACCCCGAATGTTTCCGGGTATGCCAGTTACACCGAGATCTTCAATCCGCAGAACTACAAGGACCGCAATGAGAACCTGCTGGCCCCGGTGGAAGGGTCCAATGTCGAGGCAGGCATCAAGTCGCAGTGGCTGGACGGCCGCTTCACCGCCAATGCAGCGGTGTTCGAGGCGAAGCAGGACAACTACGCCGTGCGCGATGCCAGCGTGCCGGACGGTTCGCTCAGCGATGGCAGCTCGGCCTACATCGGCATCAACGGCACCAAGGCGCGCGGTTGGGAACTGGACCTCAACGGCGAGATCCTGCCGGGCTGGACGGTCAATGCCGGCTTCACCCACGTCAAGGTGACCCGCGCGGCCACCGACCTGCTGTATGCGAACCTGCCTGAAGACTTCCTGCAGCTCAACACCAGCGTGCGCCTGCGTGGCGCCTGGGAACGGCTGACCCTGGGCGGTGGCGTGCAGTGGCAGAGCAAGGTGCAGGGCTTCAACGTGCCCTACCCGCCGGGCGGCACGGTGACGGTGAACCAGCCGGCGTATGCGCTGGTGCAGTTCAACGCCAGCTACCGCATCAGCGACAGCTGGAGCGCGACGCTGAGCGTACGCAACGCATTGGACAAGACCTACTGGGCCAACCTGGACTACAACAACTACGGTGAGCCACGCTTCGTGGCCTTCAGCCTGCGCTGGAAGTACTGAGGCCAACTGCCCTCGGTGGGTGACGACCGTCACTGGTGAGTGACGACCGTTGGTCGTCAGCCCCTCCCGCTGCGCTCGCCGAGCGTGGCTCGGCGCTACCGATGGGCATTGCCGCCCCCTCGGTGGGTGACGACCGTCACTGGTGGGTGACGACCGTTGGTCGTCACGCTCTTCGGCCCGGAAATGACGACCACTGGTCGTCAGCCCCCTCTCGCCGGGCCCGCCTGTCATCATGTCCGGACACTTGAGACACTACGCTACGGGCAGCCGCTGAGCGCGCCCCGCACCACCCCGGACAGAAGAAGAAAAACAACATGATGCACAACGTTATTTTCGATACCGACCCGGGCGTCGACGACGCCCTGGCGCTGCTGTACCTGCACAAGCATCCGCAGGTGAACCTGCTGGCCGTCACCACCGTGTTCGGCAATGCCGCCGTCGAATCGACCACCCACAACGCGCTGTTCCTGAAGCAGGCCTGGGGCCTGGACGCACCCGTGGCGCGCGGCGCCGCCGGCCCGCTGCAGCCCGATGCCCAGCCCGAAGCCTGGCCGGTGCACATCCACGGTGACAACGGCCTGGGCAACCACCCGGTGCCGGCGCAGCTGGAGGTGGCCGCCGATCCGCGCAGCGCGCACCAGCTGATCATCGACCTGGTCCGTGCGCAGCCCGGCCAGGTCACCCTGGTCGCGGTAGGCCGCATGACCAACCTGGCACTGGCCCTGCGCGAAGCGCCGGATATCGCCTCGCTGGTGCGCGGCGTGGTGATCATGGGAGGCGCCTTCCATGTCAACGGCAACATCACCCCGGCCGCCGAGGCCAACATCTGGGGCGACGCTGAAGCCGCCGACATCGTGTTCACCGCCAGCTGGCCGGTAACCGCCATCGGCCTGGACGTCACCACCCAGGTGGAAATGGATCGCCACGGACTGGATGCACTGGCCCACGCCGGTGGCGCCGATGCGGACCTGGTGCGCGCGCTGTCACAGGACTACGTGGACTTCTACCTGCAGGCTGGCCACAAGGGCATGGTGGTGCACGACTGCTGTGCCTGCATCGCGCTGACGCGGCCGGAACTGTTCGAATTCGAGCATGCCAGCGTGCGCGTGGCCACCGACGGCGTGGCACGCGGGATGACCATCCCCAAGCCGGCCGGCATGGCCTTCGGTCCCAGTGTGTGGGACGGCCAGGCGATGCAGTCGATCGCGATCGGCGTGGATGCCAGCGCCGTGCTGGCCGACATCGAAAGAACCCTGTCGCTGTAACGGTAGGGACGGCCGCTGGCCGTCCTTTGGTGGTGGGTGACGACCGCTGGCCGTCCTTTGGTGGTGGGTGACGACCGTTGGTCGTCAGGGCCGTCCGCTGCGCTCGGCGCTACCGCAGCGGGCGGGTCTCCGGCAGGCGCCACAGCACCGGCAGCACCAGCACCGCGACGATGGCGATCATCGCACCGGGCGCAGCGTTCCACCCGCTGCGCTCCACCCACCACTGCGCCAGCCACGGCGTGGCACCACCGAATACCGCCGTGGCCATGGTCACGCCGAGCGCCAGCCCGCTCAGCCGACCTTCGCCGGGGAACTGTTCGGCCGTGGCCGAGGCCGCCACGGCACTGATGCCACCGGCCACGCAGGCCAGGACGACCGCTGCAACGACCACTCCCAGCGTCGATGCCTGCGCCATCCAGGCGAACATCGACAGCGGCAACAGCGCCGACAGCAGGGTCAGTCCCAGCAGCAGCGGCCGTCGTCCGAACCGGTCCGACAGCAGCCCGAACAGCGGCGTGGCCAGGATCACCGCCACCGCGGCGATGGTCGACAGCCACAACGCCTCGCCCTCCCCGCGCCCATTGGCATGCAGGAACGCAGGCACATAGGTGATGCCCACGTAGTACGTGATCGAGCCCAGCGCGGAGATCGCGAAGGTGCGCGCCACTGCCCCCGGATGAGTGCGCAGGATCTGCCGTATCGGCGCACTGGGCACGCTGCCTTCGCGTTGCTGGCGTTCGAACTCAGGCGATTCGTGCATGCCCGAGCGCGCCAGCAGGATCAGCAGCGCCAGCGCGGCGCCGAAGAAGAACGGGATCCGCCAGCCCCAGGTATCCAGGTCCGCCGGCGGCAGCAGCGCCACGGTCAGCGCAGACAACGCAACCGCCAGCAGCGCCCCCACCTCGCTTGCCGCGGACGCCAGCGAGGTCACCAGTCCGCGTCGCCGCGGCGGCGCGCTTTCCAGCAGGTAGGCGACCACGCCGGTGTATTCGCCGCCCACTGAAAACGCCATCACGCAGCGCAGTGCCAACAACAGCACGCCGGCGCTCGCACCGATCTGGGCATGGGTGGGCAGCAGCGCCGTGGCCAGCATCGCCGCGGCCATCAATGCCATCGAAGCGAGCAGCATCCAGCGTCGACCCAGGCGGTCGCCCAGGTGGCCGAAGCACAGCGCGCCCAGCGGACGCATCAGGTAGGACACCGCAAAGCCGGCAAGCGTGGCCAACAGGGCGGTCTCGCCGCCGCCGAAGAACACCCGTGACAGCACGGTGGCGAAGTAGAGGTAGAGGGTGAAGTCGTACCACTCCACGACGGTGGACAACGCCGCCACCCACATGGAGCGGCGGTGCATCGTACCAACCGCGCTTCCTGCCCGATGCTGCATCCGACCGCCTCCGTTCAATGAGCGGCCACCCTAGCGCAGCACGGGTGAAGGAGACCCCATACGACAGTGGCCTGCAGCATTCCACCGCAGGTGGCGCCCGCTGCACGGCGTTGCAGGTAGGCTGCAGTCCTCGAGGAAAGGGATACCGCCCGTGCCCGGACATAATGCCGCTTACGACACACTCTTCGCTCCGGGCCGACTCACACTGGGCCTGATGACGCCCTTGGGCAGCGAGGCCGGTGCGCAGCCCGATCCCGGCCAGGCGACCGCGCTGGCACGCCTGGCCGAAGTACAGGGCTTCGCCGCGCTGTGGGCGCGTGATGTCCCGCTGATGGTGCCGCAGCGGTCACCTGCGGACACCACCGCGCCGCAGGCCAGTGCCGTCGATGATCCTTTCGTCTGGCTCACCCTGCTCGCCACCGCGACTTCGCACATGGCCATCGGACTGGCCGCGGCGGTGCTGCCGCTGCGCCACCCGCTGCACATCGCCAAGGCCGCCCTGAGCCTGGAGCGCGTATCGAATGGGCGCTTCGTGCTGGGCCTGGGCTCGGGCGACCGGCCCGAAGAGTTCGCCGCCTTCGGTGCCGTGCTGGAGCAGCGCGCGCAGGTGTTCCGCGAACGCTGGCCGTTGCTGCGCGCGGCACTTTCGCCGGATGCGCAGGAGCGTGCGCTGATGCTGCAGCAGGTCGGCTATCCAGTACTGCCCGCACCGGCCGCACGCATTCCGATGCTGGTGGTGGGATCGGCCCGGCAGTCGCTGCAGTGGATCGCTGAGCATGCCGACGGCTGGGCCACCTACCATCGCGAGGAAGCCACGCAGGAAGGCCGGATCGGACTGTGGCAGCACGCCATGCGGCAGAAGCTCGGCAGTGCACGCAAGCCCTTCGTGCAGTCCGCGCAGCTGCAGCTGCTGGAAGATCCTGCAGCGCCGGCTACGCCACTGGAGCTGGGCCTGCGTGGCGGCAGCGCTGCCGTCCGGGACTACCTGCAGCGCATGCACGTTCTCGGCGTGGACCACGTGATGTTCAACCTCAGCGGCGGCCGGCCCGCCGCCGAGGTCATCGAACAGATCGGTGCGGAGATCATTCCCGCGCTTTCGGCGCAGCCTTCAGGGTGATCAGGGTGATCTCCGAAGGCACGCCGATGCGCGCGGCGAAGCCCGGCCACAGGCCCGCACCGTTGCTCACGTACAGGGTCATGTCGCCCACCTGGTAGCGGCCGGACACATACCCGCCATTGGCCCGCTTCACCAGCTGGTCCATGCCGATGATGTGGCCGCCATGGGTGTGGCCGGACAACTGCAGCTTCACCCCCAGCGCTGCGTTGGCCTGCGCCTCGCGCGGACGATGGTCGAGCAGGATCACCGGCGCCTGCGGATCGGCGCCCTGCAGGGCGGCTGCCAGGTCCGGCTGCGGCAGGTCGTAGCGCTGTGCCACCGGGTCGGTGACACCGGCGATGGTCAGCGCCGCATCGCCGCGGCGCACCTCGGTATGGGTGTTTTCCAGCACCTGCATGCCCAACGCGCGGAAGGCCTGCATCCATTCGGTGTACTGCGCGTAGTACTCGTGGTTGCCGGTGATGGCGATGACCCCGTCCGGTGCCTGCAGCTCACCCAGCGGGAGGAAATCATCTGCACGGGCAGTGACCGTGCCATCGATCAGGTCACCGGTAATGACGATCAGGTCCGGCTTCAACGCGTTGCTTTCGGCCACGACCCTGCGCACCCAGTCGCCGGTCAGCAGGCGGCTGGCATGGATGTCGGTCAGTTGCAGCACGCGATAGCCATCGAAGCTGGCTGGCAGTCCGGCGATCTCCACCTCGATGCTGCGCGGCTTGGGCACCGCCATGCCTTGGCTGACACCGAAAATGCCCAGCGCCAGCGCGGTGAGGCCGGCCGCCGGCCGCAGCCAGCGCGCGCGCAACGCAGCGGTAGCCCTGGCCGAGCGCAGCAGGCGCGCAAGCAGCAGCGCGGCATCCAGCAGCAGCAGGAACAGTGCCCCCAGCAGCAGGGCGGTGAAGCCGGTGGCGAGCACGGCGATGGCCATCTTCGGGATTTCCGGCGAGGCCATGGTGCCGGCGAACTGGGCGACGATGCGATGGTGCAGGGCCATGCCGAACACCAGCACGGCAAGGAAAAGGCGCGCGGCCAGTGGCAGGCGCAGGGGCCAGACCAGGCGCAGCACGATGTACAGCGCGAGAACGGAAGCGATGACACTCAGCACGATGGGGGTTCCAGGGGGAGCAGTGGGGAGGTTGGCCGTGCATCGTGACTGATTTCGTATCCGGGGTTCCAGTGCGGGAAGCAGTGTTCTGCGGCGAACGGTTGGGCCCCTCGCGGTCTCTTAGACACATCTGCAGCTGCCGACGACCTTACGCGTACATGTCTTGCGTGCCGCCCTGTTCTCCACAACTGCCGCAT
>NZ_PJAY01000005.1:0-23136 GCF_002836635.1 Stenotrophomonas sp. Bg11-02 | reverse complement strand
TAAGAGCGTCGGCAGCGTGAGATGTGTAGCAGGAGGGTGCCCAGTGGCCATCCCTGCAGGGCGCTGGTCAGACGCCGATCGGTGGGCTCGACGACCTCGGCGACCGAAGCGCGCGGCGTACGGATGGCGATCGTGCGGTGCAGGCCATCGCCTTCCACGCGCAGCGGCAGCATCCCGGCAATCCCCTCCTGCAGCAGCAGCCCGTCCACAGGCACGGCCAGTGCCGCTTCCAGCACCGCATGTGCGGTGCCGATGCTGGGGTGGCCAGCGAACGGGACTTCCTTCTGCGGGCTGAACATCCGCAGCCGATAACTGCTCGCTGCATCCTGCGGTGGGAACACGAAGGTGGTCTCCGGCAGCCGGGTCCAGCGGGCGATGGCCTGCATGCTGGCGTCGTCCAGGCCCTGCGCATCCAGCACCACGGCAAGCGGATTGCCGGCACCCGGCGAAGGCGAAAATACGTCCAGCTGCAGGAAACGGCGGGTGGTCATCGGCGGGCTCCGTAACGGGGTCGCGCAGCTTACCAGTGCACCGTGCCGTCGATGACCGGCTGCACCTGCCCGCCGATCCAGGCCACCCCGGCGTCGTCCACGTACAGGTGCACGCGGCCGTCGCGGCCGACCTCGCGGCCCTGGCTGGCGATGTAGCGGCCATCGCGGCCGGGCAGATGGCGGCGTTGGGCCAGTACGCTGGCAATCAGTGCATTGGCGCTGCCGGTCACCGGGTCTTCGGGCACGTTCACCGCATCGCCAGGACAGAACGCGCGCACCACCAGGTCGTGGCCGTCAGCGTGCTCCGGCGCGTATATCGCCACGCCCGTGGCCTCGGTGGCGTTGGTCCAGTCGCGCAGCTCGCCCATGTCCGGCCGCAGGCCACGCACGGCAGCGGCATCGCGCGCAGCCAGCAGCCACCAGCGCGGACCGTTGTCCCACAGTTCCCCGGTCTGCGCCGGTCCGCCCAGGGCGTGCAGGCTGGCCGGCAGCTCACCGGGGTCCACCACGTAGCGGCGGGCGGTGGGGCTGGCCAGGTGGATGGTCGGCGCCGTGTGCGGCCCCTCCACCCGCACCGGCAGCAGGCCGGCCGCGCACTGCTGCAGCAGCGCGCCATTGCGCGGAATCGCCAGGCCGCCGGTCACCGCCGCCCAGGCCGCACCCACGCTGGGATGGCCGGCGAAGGGCAGCTCGCTGGCGGGGGTGAAGATGCGGATGTGGTAATCCGCACCCGGCGCGGTGGGGGCCACGAAGAACACCGTCTCGGACAGGTTCAGCCACGCGGCCAGGGCCTGCATGGCCCCGGCGGACAGGTTGTCGGCGTCGAACACCACCCCGAGCGGGTTGCCGGTGCCGGGGCGGGGGGCGAAGACATCAAGCTGAAGGTAGCGGTGAGCGGTCATGGGCGGCGTCTTGGGCTTAGAATCGGGGGTTCCGCTCCTTGCGGGCGGCCTCCCCACCATAACCAGAATACTTACATGCCAGTTTCTTCCCCTGTCGATCGCTGGATCGTCCTCAAGTTCGGCGGCACTTCGGTGTCGCGTCGCCATCGCTGGGACACGATCGGGAAACTGGCGAAAAAACGTGCGGAAGAGACCGGCTCGCGCGTGCTGGTGGTGGTCTCGGCGCTGTCCGGGGTCACCAACGAACTGACCGCCATCGCCGATGGCGCGGCCGACAGCCGTGAGCGCGTGGCCGCGCTGGTCGAACGCCACCAGGCCTTCCTGGACGAACTGGAGCTGCCGCGCGCGGTGCTGGCCGAGCGCCTGGCGGCGCTGCAGGCGCTGCTCGACGATGCGCGCTGCGCTGCACGCACGCTGGACTGGCAGGCCGAAGTGCTGGGCCAGGGCGAACTGCTGTCGTCCAGCATCGGTGCCGCCTACCTGCACCAGAACGGCCTGGACATGGGCTGGATGGATGCGCGGCAGTGGCTGGATGCGCTGCCGCCGCTGCCCAACCAGAGCCCGTGGTCGCAGCGTCTTTCGGTGAACTGCCAGTGGAAATCCGATGACGCGTGGGCGCAGCGCTTCCGTGCGCAGCCGACCCGCCTGCTGATCACCCAGGGCTTCATCGCGCGCCACGCCGACGGCGGCACCGCGATCCTCGGCCGGGGCGGTTCGGATACCTCGGCGGCGTACTTCGGCGCGCTGCTCGGCGCCAGCCGCGTGGAGATCTGGACCGACGTCCCCGGCATGTTCAGCGCCAATCCGAAGGATGTGCCCGATGCCCGCCTGCTGACCCGGCTGGACTACTACGAAGCGCAGGAAATCGCCACCACCGGCGCCAAGGTGCTGCATCCGCGCTCGATCAAGCCGTGCCGCGATGCCGGCGTGCCGATGGCCATCCTGGATACCGAGCGCCCCGAACTGCCGGGTACCAGCATCGACGGCAGCGCCGCGCCGGTGCCGGGGGTGAAGGCGATCAGCCGCCGCAACGGCATCGTGCTGGTGTCGATGGAAGGCATCGGCATGTGGCAGCAGGTCGGCTTCCTGGCCGATGTGTTCGGCCTGTTCAAGAAGCATGGGCTCTCGGTGGACCTGATCGGTTCGGCCGAAACCAACGTGACCGTGTCGCTGGATCCGTCCGAGAACCTGGTCAACACCGATGTGTTGTCAGCGCTGTCGGCCGACCTGTCGCAGATCTGCAAGGTCAAGATCATCGTGCCCTGCGCGGCGATCACCCTGGTCGGCCGCGGCATGCGCTCGCTGCTGCACAAGCTGTCTGATGTGTGGGCGACGTTCGGCCGCGAGCGCGTGCACATGATTTCGCAGTCGTCCAACGACCTCAACCTGACCTTCGTCATCGATGAGGCCGACGCTGACGGGCTGCTGCCGATCCTGCACGCCGAGCTGATCGACAGCGGTGCGATGCCGGTGGAAGAAACCGCGGTGTTCGGTCCGCGCTGGCGCGAGATCGCCGGCACCGTGCGCCCGCGCGGCACGCCGTGGTGGCGGGGCCAGCGTGCGCACCTGCTGCAGTTGGCCGAAGCCGGCACACCGCGCTATGTCTACCATCTGCCCACGGTGCGCGCCCGTGCCCGCGCACTGGCCGCGATCACCCCGATCGACCAGCGTTATTACGCGATCAAGGCCAACAGCCATCCTGCCATCCTGGAAACGCTGGAAGCGGAGGGCTTCGGCCTGGAGTGCGTATCCCACGGTGAGCTGAAGCACGTGTTCAACGTGCTGCCCGGACTGTCGCCCCGGCGCGTGCTGTTCACCCCCAGCTTCTGCCCGCGCGAGGAATTCGAAGCGGCGTTCGCGCTCGGCGTTACCGTCACCGTGGACAACGTGGAAGCCCTGCAGCGCTGGCCGGACCTGTTCCGCAACCGTGAACTGTGGCTGCGCTTGGACCTGGGTCGTGGCGAAGGCCACCACGCCAAGGTGCGCACTGGCGGCAAGGAATCCAAGTTCGGCCTGCCGATGGCACGCGTGGATGAGTTCGTGCGCGTGGCCACCGAGCTGGGCACCACCATCGTCGGCCTGCACGCTCACCTGGGCAGCGGCGTGGAAACGGCGCAGCACTGGCGCCTGATGTGCGATGAACTGGCCGGTTTCGCCCGCCGCATCGGCACCGTGCAGACCATCGACATCGGCGGCGGCATGCCGATTCCGTACAGCGAGGAAGACGAGCCGTTCGACCTGGAGGCCTGGGCCGAAGGCCTGGCCGAGGTCAAGGCGGTGCATCCAGCCTTCCGCCTGGCGATCGAACCGGGCCGTTATCTTGTGGCCGAATCGGGCGTGCTGCTGACCCGCTGCACCCAGGTGGTGGAGAAGGAAGGCGTGCGCCGCGTCGGCCTGGATGCCGGCATGAACACGCTGATCCGTCCGGCGCTGTACGACGCCTGGCATGACATCGAAAACCTGAGCCGGCAGGGCGGCTACGCCGAAGCCGCGTTCGACGTGGTCGGGCCGATCTGCGAGTCCAGCGATGTGTTCGGCAAGCGCCGCAAGCTGCCGGCGACCACCGCACCGGATGATGTGATGGTGGTGGCCGACGCCGGTGCCTACGGCTACGTGATGGCCAGTACCTACAACCAGCGTGCGATGCCGCGCGAGGACATCCTGGAATGAGGACCGCTTTCTCCGCGCTGGCGCACAGCGCCGTGCATCACCCGCCTGCCAACACCGCCTGCGTGCCTGCACGCAAACGTGCCTGATCCGGATACCCCATGACTGCTTTCGATAAACACCAGGTTGCCTGCTTCCGCTTCGTGCGCTGCGATTTCGCAGCCGACACCGGCGTGGCGCGCCTGGTCTACGCCTTCGACCACGGCCCGGAGATGGTGGAAACCATCACCGTGCCAGGCGCCCCGTTCAATCTGTCGCCGGAACGCGCCGCGGCCGTGCAACGCGCGCTGCAGCTGCTGCACCTGATCGCCGGCGTGAGTTACTACAAGGCGGGCGTGCCGGACACGGTGGCCATCGAGGGCTACGCGATCGACGCGGAAACCGCAGCGCTGGTGGAAAGCATCTACCTGCACGGACTCGGCGAGTTCGCCTACCGCAACGGCCTGAACCTGCGCGGGCGCTTCCGCCTGCCGGTGGCCGGCGAGGTCTCGCCGGCGCCGACGCTGGGCCTGCAGTCCCATGCGCTGGTGGCTATCGGCGGCGGCAAGGATTCGCTGGTCAGCATCGAAGCGCTGCGCCGTGCCGGCGTGGACGAGACGGTCACCTGGATCGGCGGCTCGCAGTTGATCCGCGCCTGCGCCGAGCGTACCGGCCTGCCGACCCTCAACCTCGGCCGCGCGCTGGCACCGGAACTGTTCGAGCTCAACCGCCAGGGTGCCTGGAACGGGCACATCCCGGTGACCGCGGTGAACTCGGCCATCATGGTGCTGGCCGCGTTGCTGCAGGGCGTGGACCAGGTGGTGTTTTCCAATGAACGTTCGGCCAGCTACGGCAGCCAGATCCCCGGCACCGGCGAGGTCAACCATCAGTGGTCCAAGGGCTGGGCCTTTGAACAGGCCTTTGGCCGCCACGTGCAGCGCTACGTCGCCGCCGACCTGCAGTATTACTCGCTGCTGCGGCCGATGTCCGAGCTGGCCGTGGCGCGGCAGTTCGCCAAGACCGATTTCTACGACGCGCATTTCTCCAGCTGCAACCGCAACTTCCACATCCTTGGCGAGCGCCCGGTCAACCGCTGGTGTGGCGTATGCCCGAAGTGCCACTTCGTGTTCCTGGCGCTCGCACCATTCATGTCCAAGGCGCGGCTGGTGCGCATCTTTGGACGCAACCTGCTGGATGACCTGGACCAGGCCGGTGGCTTCGATGCCCTGCTGGAATTCCAGGACCACAAGCCGTTTGAATGCGTGGGCGAGGGCAAGGAGTCGCGCGCGGCAATGGCCACCCTGGCCAGCCGTCCGGACTGGAAGGAAGACGCGCTGGTGAAGCGCTTCTGCAACGAGATCCTGCCGCAGCTGGATCTGGCCGAGCTGGCGCTGGAGCCGATGCTGGAGCTGCAGGGCGAGCATCGCATCCCGGCCGCGTTGTGGGAGCGGGTGCGTGAAGATTTCGCAGCTTGAGGGACGGCGGGTCGCCTTGTGGGGCTGGGGCCGTGAGGGACGTGCGGCGCATGCCGTACTGCGCGCGCGATTGCCGGCGCTGCCGCTGACCCTGTTCTGCCCGGCCGCCGAAGTGGATGCGGCGCGGGCAGAGGTCGGCGGAACGCTGGATGTCCGAGGGGAGCCCAGCGCGGCGCTGCTGGCCGGCTTCGAGGTGGTGATCAAATCGCCCGGCATCAGCCCGTACCTGCCGGTGGCACAGGCCGCACTGGCGCAGGGCACGCAGTTCATCGGCGGCACCGCGCTGTGGTTCGCCGAACATGCGGCGGACGATGGCACGGTGGGCAACGCGATCTGCGTCACCGGCACCAAGGGCAAGAGCACGACAACTTCGCTGCTGGCGCACCTGTTGCGCGCTGCGGGGCATCGCACCGGGCTGGTGGGCAACATCGGGCTGCCGCTGCTGGAGGTGCTGGATCCGCAGCCGGCACCGGATTACTGGGCAGTGGAACTGTCCAGTTACCAGACTCGCGAGGTCGCCCGCAGCGGGGCGCACCCGCAGGTCGCGGTGGTGCTGAACCTGTTCCCGGAGCATCTGGACTGGCATGGCAGCGAACAGCGTTACCTCCAGGACAAGCTGGCGCTGGTCACCGAAGGCGCGCCGCGCATCGCGGTGCTCAACGCGGCTGATCCGCATCTTGCTGCACTGTCCCTGCCGGACAGCGAGGTGATCTGGTTCAACCAGCCGAGCGGCTGGCACATGCGCGGCGATATCGTGCACCGCGGCGGACAGCCGGTGTTCGACAGCAGCGATACGCCGCTGCCGGGGCGGCACAACCGCGGCAACCTGTGCGCGGTGCTGGCGGCGATCGAGGCGCTGGGGCTGGACGCGGTGGCGCTGGCGCCGGCGGTGCAGTCGTTCCGGCCGTTGCCCAACCGGCTGCAGCGCATCGGTGCGCGCGAGGGCGTGGTCTACGTCAACGATTCGATCAGCACCACCCCGCACGCCAGCCTGGCCGCGCTGGACTGTTTTGCCGGGCAACGCATCGCGCTGCTGGTGGGCGGGCACGATCGCGGGTTGGACTGGAGTGACTTCGTCCAGCACATGGCACACGACCAACCGCCGCTGGAGATCATCACCATGGGCGCCAACGGGCCGCGCATCAACGCGTTGCTGCAGCCGCTGGCCGATGCCGGCCGCTTCGGCCTGCACGCCGCCGCAGACCTTGCCGAGGCGATGACGCTGGCACGCGCTGCACTCGGCGATGCGAGCGGGGTGGTGCTGCTGTCACCCGGCGCACCCAGCTATGGCGTGTACCGCGATTACGTCGCCCGTGGCCGTCACTTCGCCGAGCTCGCCGGTTTCGACCCGGACCTGATCAGCGCCATTCCCGGCATCGGCCTGTAAAAAAGGGGACGGAGGGGATTAAGTCGCAATTGGCCGCCTTGTGGCCAATTGCGACTTAATCCCCTCCGTCCCCTTTTTTGAACGTTAGTGGCTGCGGCTGACGGCGTAGCGGGCCAGGCCGCGCAGGGCGGCTACCGCATCGTTGTCGGCCAGGCCGTCCAGTGCCCGCTCGGCGGCTGCGGCGTATTCCTCGGCGCGGTTGCGGCTGTAGGCCAGCCCGCCGGTGGCGTGGATCGCGGCCAGCACCTCGGGCATCGCGCTGGCATCACCGTCCTGCACGATGCTGCGCAGGCGCTGGCGGGTCGCTTCGTCCGAATGGGCCATGGCGTGGATGAGCGGCAGGGTGGCCTTGCCTTCGGCCAGGTCATCGCCGAGGTTCTTGCCCAGTTCTTCGGCGTTGGCCGAGTAATCCAGCACATCATCGGCAATCTGGAACGCGTAGCCCAGCGCCATGCCATAGTCGTACAGCGCCTGCTGGGTGGCCTCGTCCACCCCGCTGGCCAGCGCGCCCAGGCGGGTGCCGGCGGCGAACAGCACCGCGGTCTTGCGCTCGATCACGCGCAGGTAGGCGGCCTCGTCGGTATCGGGGTTATGTACGTGCAGCAGCTGCAGCACTTCACCTTCGGCGATGCGGTTGGTGGTGTCGGCCAGGATCCGCATGACCGGCATGCGGTCCAGTTCCACCATCAGCTGGAAGCTGCGCGAATACAGGAAATCACCCACCAGCACGCTGGGCGCGTTGCCCCACAGCGCGTTGGCGGTGCTGCGACCACGGCGCAGGCTGGATTCGTCAACCACGTCATCGTGCAGCAGCGTGGAGGTGTGGATGAACTCGATGATCGCCGCCAGCTGGTGGTGTTCCGGACCGGCGCCGCCGACCGCGCGGCCGGCCAGCATCACCAGCATCGGGCGCAGGCGCTTGCCGCCGGCGGAAATGATGTGGTCGGCGATCTGGTTGATCAGCACCACGTCCGAAGCAAGCCGGCGCCGGATCAGGGCATCGACGGCGGCCATGTCGTCGGCGGCAAGCGTCTGGATCTGGGGCAGGCCCAGGGCGGCACGGGTGTCTTCGATGATGGTCATGCGGTCTGGCTTCAAGGCTCGCCGCCAATTATAGGCGCTGGCCGTGAATTCGGGCGCATGGCGGCCCGGACACGGCGCTGGTGGCCGCCGGATGGACCGGTGAAGGCACCGGTTGCCGTGAATACGTATGCAGGCAGCACCACGCCACAGGGCCCGAGGCTAAGCTTCCATCGCTGCATTCCGGCCCGTGTTTCCGCAGGGGCCAACAGAGCCCGGAGGGGGGCCTGATGTCCAATACGCCATGGTGGCGCGGCGCCGTCATCTACCAGATCTACCCGCGCAGTTTCCTCGATGCCAATGGCGATGGAGTCGGCGACCTGCCCGGCATCATCGACCGCCTGGACTACATCGCCGCGCTCGGCGTGGACGCAATCTGGATCTCGCCGTTCTTCAGATCGCCGATGGCCGACTTCGGCTATGACATCGCCGATTACCGCGACGTGGATCCGCTGTTCGGCAACCTCGACGATTTCGACCGGCTGCTGGCCAAGGCGCATGCGCTGGGCCTGAAGGTGATGATCGACCAGGTGCTGAGCCATACTTCGATCGAACACGACTGGTTCCGCGAGAGCCGCCAGGACCGCACCAATCCGAAGGCGGACTGGTATGTCTGGGCCGACCCGCGCGAGGACGGCACCGCGCCCAACAACTGGATGTCGCTGTTCGGTGGCGTGGCGTGGCAGTGGGAGCCGCGGCGCGAGCAATACTTCCTGCACAACTTCCTGGCCGACCAGCCGGACCTGAATTTCCATAATCCGGCGGTGCAGAAGGCCACGCTGGACAACGTGCGGTTCTGGCTGGATCGCGGGGTGGATGGATTCCGCCTGGACGCGATCAATTTCTGCTTCCATGACCGGCAGCTGCGTGACAATCCGCCGAAGCCGGCGGACAAGCGCGTCGGACGGGGTTTCAGTCCGGACAATCCGTACGCCTACCAGTACCACTACTTCAACAATACCCAGCCGGAGAACCTGCCGTTCCTGGAAGAACTGCGCGCGTTGCTGGACCAGTATCCGGATGCGGTCAGCCTGGGCGAAATCTCCTCGGAGGATTCACTGGCCACCACCGCCGAATACACCACCGCCAAGCGCCTGCACATGGGATACAGCTTCGAGCTGCTGGTGGATGATTACAGCGCGGCCTATATCCGCGATACGGTATCGCGCCTGGAAACCGCGATGACCGAGGGCTGGCCGTGCTGGGCCATCTCCAACCATGACGTGGAGCGCGCGGTGACCCGCTGGGGCGGGCATCCGGCCGATCCGCGCCTGGCCCGGATGCTGGTGGCGATGCTCTGTTCGCTGCGCGGTTCCATCTGCGTGTACCAGGGCGAGGAGCTCGGCCTGGGCGAGGCCGATGTCCCGTTCGAGGCGCTGCAGGACCCCTACGGCATCACCTTCTGGCCGAACTTCAAGGGCCGCGACGGCTGCCGGACCCCATTGCCGTGGCGCGATGCGCCGTTGGCTGGTTTCACCACAGGCACGCCATGGTTGCCGATCCCGGCCGACCATCAGTCGCGCGCGGTCGCCGTGCAGGAAGCCCAGCCGGATTCGGTGCTGTCTGCTTTCCGTCGCTTCCTGGCCTGGCGACGCACGCAGCCGGTGCTGATGCACGGTGCCATCCAGTTCCTGGACAGTGCCGAGCCGGTGCTGCTGTTCGAACGCACGCTGGGCGAAGAACGGCTGCTGCTGGCCTTCAATCTGTCCTCCCAACCGGTACGCCACCCGCTACCCGCAGGGGCGTGGCGGGCAGTGGAGGTGCCGGGTCCGGATGCGGGCGCGATCGATGGCGTGGACATGGTGCTTCCTGCGCACACGGTGTACTGCGCACGTCGCATCGACTGATCGTTTTTCTCCGTTGGTGGTAGTTGAAGGGGTGCGGCCGAGGAGTCGCGCCCCTTTTTTTGGTCGGGTTCCAAGGCGTGAAGCGAACTGTGCTGGACGACAGCGTCAGACCGGCAAGGCAGATTGCAGGCTCCCGCCCCAGAACGGAACCGACATGAACACCATCCCGCGACAGTCACGGTGATGTGTGCGCTGCCCGGTGCAGCCTGCGACACGACCGCCACGTCTGTAACAAGGATGGCAGGCTGGTAGCTGGCTGCCCTGGCTGCCCTGGCTGAGCGGGCCGGTGAACCGGGCACGACGGGTGCTTGCCACACGCCGAAAAAAATGGCGCCCATGAGGGCGCCATTCTGCTCAGTCCCGCAGAGGCGGGGTCAGAACTTGTAGTTCACGCCCAGCATGTAGGTGCGGCCCCATTCTACGTACTCCAGCGGGCGATCGGTGGTGCCCGCATAGGTGCGGTACGGTTCGTTGGTCAGGTTGGTGCCCTGCAGCAGCAGGGTCAGGCCGGCCATCGCGCTGCTGTCGCTGAAGGTGTAGCTCACCTGCGCGTCGGTTACGTTCTCGCCCACCACGTAACGCAGCGTGCGGTTGCCGTTGAAGTTGCCGATTTCACCGATGAAGTCCGAACGACGGCGCTGGCTCACGCGTGCTTCAAACCCATTGCGTTCGAAGTAGGCGGTGAAGTTGTACACGCGGTCGGACAGGCCGGGCAGGGCGATCGGATCGCTGCCCACGCTGGAGGCGCTTTCCGGATCCAGGATCTCGATGTCGCTGTCGTTGAAGGTCGCGCTGGCCTGCACGCCGAAGCCACGCAGGGCATCGGTGAACATGTCCAGCGGCAGCGAAGCGGTCAGTTCAAGGCCGCGCAGGGTACCGCCCTTGCCGTTCTGCGGCGAAGAGAACGTACCGGTCTGCAGCACCGGTGCCACCATGCCCGGCGGCGGCACGTAGCTGGCCAGCAGATCGGAGAAGTCGTAGTCGTCCACCGACTGGGTGTACACGTAGCTCTTCAGGTCCTTGTAGAACACCGCAGCCGCCACGTAGGCGCGTTCACCGAAGTACTTTTCGTAGGACAGGTCGAGCGCGGTGGCACGCCATGGATCCAGCAGCGGGTTGCCGCCACTGCCGCCGGGGCGGCCGGTGGCGGTGTCCACGCCGAACTCCAGGCCGGCACGCATCTGGTCCACGCGCGGGCGCGCCACCTGCTTGGCCGCGGCGAAGCGCAGGGTCTGCTGGTGCGGGAACATGAAGGCCAGGTTCAAGCTCGGCAGCCAGTCGTTGTAGGTCTTGCCGGCGTCGATCGGCAGCACGTTCTGGCCGGCCGGACGCGAGCGATCGAAGTAGTTGGACTGCGAACTCTGGTCGGCGTGCTGCATCTGCACGCCGATGTTGCCGCGTACGCCGACCACGCCGATATCGGTGTTGATGTTGGCGCGCAGCCAGGCGGTGGTGATCTTTTCCTGCACCGTCCACGACTTGGGAATCAGGTAGTCGAGATCGGTGACCGGGTTGAACTCCATGTAGCGCTCGACCGCGGCCGGCACGTTCCAGGCCGGGATGTAGCCGATGCCGGCGAAGCCCAGGTTGACCCGGTCACGCTGCAGGTCCGCGGCAATATTCGCATCGCCCTGTGCACCGAGCAGGATGTTGCCCTCGGCCTGGGTCTTGTCCTTCTGGCGGTCGGCGTAGTTGACGCCGATGTCGAAGTCGGCGAACACCGGGGAAAGGCCTTCCGGCGCCGGCAGGGTGAGTGCCACGCGCGCGCCCTTCAGGCGGTCTTCCACCGTGGGCACCTTGCCGTAGCCGGAGCCGTAGATGGTGTTGGTCAGGAACAGCGCATCGGGATTGGAGTAGTCCAGCCCCGGGGTGATCTGCGAGAAACCGTTAGGGTTGACCACCAGACCAATGGTATCCAGCTGCGGCATCGGGGTCAGCTGCAGGTTGTTTTCCAGGTTCAGCTCATCGCGGGTGGCCTTGGAGTAGTTCACGTCGGCCACCAGCTTGACGCCGTTGCCGAAGGTGAACTCGTTGTTCCAGCCGAACGCATCGATCTTGTCTTCGCGCTTGTTGTACATGCCACGCACCAGCGGGTAGACACCGCTGGCGGTGCCGCCGGCGAAGGTGCCATCGGCATTCACCTGCGGATTGCTGATCAGCAGGCCCGGCGTGTAGCCACCGTTGAAGTTGCTGAGGTTGACCTCGAACTGGTTGGCGGTGTCGATCTGTTCGGCTTCGGTGTGGAAGGCATCCAGCGTGCTGGTCCAGCTGTTGGACGGCCGGAACTGCACGGTGGCCATCACGCCGTCGCGCTTGTTGTTGCCGGTACGGCGCAGCGCCTTGATGCCATCGCTGAAGGCAACGCCCGGGGCCAGCCCCGGCCGGTTGCCGTTGTCGGTGTGTTCGGTGGTCCACGGCTCGTACAGACCGACCTGGTTTTCCTGGATCGGGTTGTCGCTGTGCGCGTAACCGATGGCAATGCCCAGCGTCTTGTCCAGGAACTGGTCGATGTAGCTGGCGCTGAAGCGGTTGCCGAACTCGTCCACGCCAGCGGCTTCGCCCAGCGAGCTCTTCTGGTAGCGCCCGCTGACCGCGATCACGCGGTCCGGGAAGCTCAGCGGACGGGCGGTCTGCATGTCGATGGTGCCCGACAGACCCTGGCCGACCAGCGCCGCATCGGGGGTCTTGTACACGGTTACGCCGTTGACCAGTTCGGACGGGTACTGGTCGAACTCGACGCTTCGGTTGTCACCGGTGCTGACCACTTCGCGGCCATTGAGCAGGGTGGTGGCGAAGTCCGGCGACAGGCCACGCACGCTGATCACCTGGGCGCGGCCGGCCACGCGCTGGGCGGCCAGGCCGGGCAGGCGCGCAAGTGATTCAGCGATGCTGACATCGGGCAGCTTGCCGATGTCTTCGGCGGAAATGACTTCCACCACCGAGGTGGCGTCCTGCTTCACCGCGATGGCGTTCTCGATGCCGCGGCGGATGCCGGTGACCTGCACCGCATCCAGGTTGGTCGCCGCAGAACCGGTCTGGCCGGTGGCGGTGGTGGACGTGGTGGACTGCGCGAATGCGAGTACCGGTGACAGTGCGACGGCCAGCGCCAATGGCAGCGCGTTGCGCTTGTGGTTCGACATTTTCCCCTCCCAGGCAATGTTGCCGAATCTAGTTGTGGTCCGCGCCGGCACTGCCGATACGGGTCGCGGCACGGTGGCCGCTGACTGCGACGCTATGGTATGCAGCGCGCCGCGCGCTGGAATCAGCCTGCATACGTATTCAATGCAACGACGTGCGGTGTAAGCGATTACAAAAAGGGGACGGAGGGAATTAATTTGAATTAATTCCCTCCGTCCCCTTTTTGAAGCGGATCGCCTGGCCGCCGCCGGGCCCCAGCACCAGGGTCAGCTGGTCGGCGCTGGTCACTTCGCGCGTTTCGCGCACGAACGCGAACGGGTTGCTGCGGAAATCCGCGCCGTCGCCGTCGCGGTAGATCTCCGCGCGGTAGCGCACGCCCGGTTCCAGGAAGCCCAGTGATATCGGCAGCACGCGGCCGTGTTCGTCGGTGATGCTGCCCAGGAACCAGTCGCTGCTGTTGCGATCGCGGCGGACGATGGTGACGAAGTCGCCGACCTCGCCGTCCAGCACGCGGGTCTGTTCCCAGTCCACCGCCACGTCCTTGATGAACTGGAACGCGTCCAGGTGCTGCTGATAATGCCCGGGCAGGTCGGCGGCCATCTGGATCGGGCTGTACAGCACCACATACAGCGCCAGCTGGCGGGCCAACGTGCTGGGAATCGCCTGCCCATGGCGGCCCTTCAATGACAGCACGCCGGGGGTGTAATCCATCGGCCCGGACAGCATCCGGGTGAACACCAGGTTGACCTCGTGCTCGGGCGGATTGGGCGGCTGGCCCCACGCGTTGTACTCCATGCCACGTGCGCCTTCGCGCGATATCCAGTTTGGATAGGTGCGGCGCAGGCCGGTGTCCTTGATCGGTTCGTGTGGGTTGACCGCGAGCCTGCGTGCGGCCGCTTCCTGTACCACCTTCAGGTGGTGGCGGGCCATGAACTGGCCGTCATGCCATTCGCGCAGCAGCGGGCCACCGGCCGGGTTGCGTCGGTCCACCTGGCCGTCATCGCAGACGTAGCCGGTCTTGAACGAATCCACGCCCAGGCGCGCATACAGATCGAGCGCCGCGCCCAGCTGGTCCTCGTAATGGTCGATGGCGCAGCCGGTTTCATGGTGACCCACCAGGTGCACGCCCTTCTTCGCACCGTAGGCGGACAGCGCC
Source organism: Stenotrophomonas sp. Bg11-02 (assembly GCF_002836635.1). NCBI lineage: Bacteria > Pseudomonadati > Pseudomonadota > Gammaproteobacteria > Lysobacterales > Lysobacteraceae > Stenotrophomonas > Stenotrophomonas sp. Bg11-02. Next base: position 9,014 of record NZ_PJAY01000005.1, on the reverse strand, counting down.
TCGATATCGAAGTCCGGCGTCGCGCGGGTGAAGTCGAAGTCATACCCGTTGCCCACCCAGTTGCCGTCCCAGCCGGGATTCCAGCCTTCCACCAGCACGCCACGGAAGCCGTTTGCGGCGGCGAAATCAATCACTTTCTTCGTCTTCGCGGTGGTGGCGGCGTGGCGCCGGCCGGTGGCCCAGCTTTCCTCGTCCAGGTGCATCGACCACCACACCCCGAGATACTTCGATGGCTTGACCCAGCTGACATCGCCCAGCGCATTGGGTTCGTTGAGGTTGAGGATCAGGTCCGATTCGACCAGTCCACCCGCGCGGTCGGCGATCTGCAGCGTGCGCCACGGCGTGCTGAAGGGCAGGGCACGGCGCACCTTCCAGCCATCGGCGGACGGCGACAACTGCGCGCGCAGGCGCTGGCCTTCGGTGCGGCGCAGCCACATGGCGGCATAGTCCACCAGCGCGGCTTCGTGGATGGCCACGTGCAGTCCGGCGTCGCTGCGCAGGGTGATCGGCGTATGCGCCAGCGGCACTTCCTGCAGCGGCGTGCGCGCATAGAGGTATTCATAGTGGATCGGCTCGCCGGCCGGGATCCACCAGGCCGTGGACGGCTGGGCGATGGCGAACTCGGTCAGCTCCTCATCGATGATCGCCTCGGCCAGTCCCGGCTGCTGCGGAAACACGTAGCGAAAGCCCACGCCGTCATCGAACACCCGGAACACCACGTCCAGCCGGCGCTTTCCGCCGGTGGTCTGGCGCAGGGACACGGTCAGTTCGTTGTAGTGGTTGCGGGTCAGTCGACGCTCGCCCCACGGCTGCTCCCAGGTTTCATCGAAGGCGCGGGTGCTGCTGCCGGTGATTTCAAAGTCGCGGTCCAGCCGGCCATCACGCAGTTCGAAGCCCAGCTTGGATGCGTCCACTACCGCATCGCCGAGTCGCTGCACCTGGTAGCGGGCCGTCCCGCCGTCCACCTGCAGCGTCACTTTCAGGATCTTCCCCGGCGATTCGACGCTGGCCGAAGGAGTGGTGGCAGCCATCAGGACCGGGCTGGCGAACAGCAGGGCCAGGCCCAGCCACGGCCTGCTGCGCCCACGCAGCAACAACGAAAACAGCGACATTTCCCCTCCCAGGGTGATGCAGGAACTGCGCCGACCATAGCCCAGCCGGTACGGCCGCCTGACCCGACAGGCCATGAATACGTATGCAGGCAGACCGCCCCCGGCGCCTGCCGTCTACCATGTCCGCACGATGCCTTGAGGGAGGCGTTGCGCCCCCGCCGGCCGCTTGGCAGGCAGGGACCTACAACATGCAAAGAGGGAGGGAGGGTGACGGGCGCAAGCCGGTCGTCCGCTTCGATGCTGAAGATGATCTGCCTGACCGTCGCCATCGCGACGACGCTGGGTTCGGCCGCGCATGCCGCCGACCTGGAATTCGCTGGCCGCACGGCGCGCGCCGAATCCGTGGCCGGTGGCGGCTTCGTGCTGCACACGCCGGATCGCCAGGTGCGCATTGCTGCGCAGGCGATGCGCAGCGATACCGCCAGCGCGATGTTCGATGCCCTGTTCGCGCTTGCGCAGCAGGAACTGGACCAGGACCGCGTGGAGGCGATCCGCGATCCCTCCTTCGACGAGGGCCGCCCGGTGCCGTGCGAATGCTTCAAGACCGGCGCCAACTGGCCGTATGTCTGGACGCGCGATGTCAGCTTCGCCGCTGACCTGGCGCTGGCGCGGCTGGATCCGCAGCGCACCCGGCAGTCGCTGCAGTTCAAGTTGTCCGAAGCGCGCGATGGCCATACCTCCGGCCTGTTCGTGGCGCAGGACACCGGCTCCGGCGGCAGCTGGCCGATCAGCAGTGATCGCATCGTGTGGTTCCTGGCCGCGCGCCACCTGTTGGATGACACCGCCTTCGCCGAGCAGGTCTGGCAGGCGCTGCAGGGCACGCTGGCCGAGGACCGGGCGATGGTGTTCGACGCGGCGACCGGCCTGTACCGGGGCGAAACCTCGTTCCTGGATTGGCGTGAGCAGACCTATCCAGACTGGACCGGCGAGGACGTGCGCTTCATCGGCGAGTCCTTCGCGCTGTCCACCAATGTGCTGCACTATCAGGCCCTGCGGCTTGGCGAGCAGTTGGCGGGTCAACGCGGCGATGCCACGCGCGCGGCGCAGTACAAGGCGTGGGCCGATGCGCTGGGCCCGCGGATCGATGCGCGCTTCTGGCGCGAAGATGCCGGCCAGTACATGAGCTACATCGGCGAAGCCGCGCACCCGGTGCCCTACGCCAAGTACGATCTGCTGGCGACCTCGCTGGGTGTGCTGGCCGGCGTGTTGCCGACCGAGCGCGCACGCCGCGCGCTGGCTGCGTATCCGGCGAGTGCGGCAGGCAGCCCGGTGGTGTGGCCGCAGGAAGGCAACCAGCCGGTCTACCACAACCGCGCAATCTGGCCTTTCGTCAGTGCGTATTCGCTGCGCGCCGCGCGCCTGCTGGACGATGCGCCGCGCATCACCGGCGAAGTCCAGTCGCTGATGCGCGGTGCGGCGCTGGCCGGTTCCAACATGGAAAACTACGAGCTGCTGACGCAGAAGATCCATGTCGACGAAGGCGCGCTGAGTGGCCCGGTGGTGAACTCCGAGCGCCAGCTGTGGTCGGTCGCCGGCTATTTGGACATGGTGCTGCAGGGCGTGTTCGGCGTGGAAGCCGATGGCCGGGTGCAGCCGAAACTGCCGGTCGCGCTGGTGCCGCAGCTGTTCGGTACGCGTGATCGCATCAGCCTGCAGATGGACGGCCGGCGCTATGTCCTGCTGAAGCCTGACGTGCTGCAGGGTGAGCTGCTGGTGGCCGGAAAGGTGCAGCGCGACGGTGACACCACGATCGTGCAGTTGGTGCCGGAAAGGGGTCACACCCCGGCCAGCAGCGTATCAGCTCACCCGCCTGCCTCCGCCTACGCACCGGCAACACCCTCGGCACCGGTCGCAACAAAAGAGCGCAATGGCTGGACCATCGCGGTGCCAGCCCGGCATGTGCTGTGGCGTGATGGCGCCGCGGTCGACGTGCATGACGGAGCGGTCCGTATGGCCGACGACGGCCTGCAGCACTGCCTCAGCCTGACCCGCCGCGATGAGGCACTGGAATCGCTGCACAGCCTAACCACCTGCATCGGCCCGCAGCAGCGCCTGCCTGGCGCGCAGCGCTGGTCGTGGACGCAACCCGCGGCCGGTCGCGTGCGCGTGCGCCTGCAGTTCAACAACCCCAACGGACCCATCAATACCGGGGTCACGGCGGCGGTGAAGCAGCTCGTCGCCAGCTGCGCTGCACAGCCCGCGCAGTCGCATACGATGGTGATGCCGCACAGCGTGGCGGTGCAGGAATCCACTGCCGCCGAGTTCGACCTGCCTGCGGGCAGCTGCACGTTCCAGCTGCAGGACGGCTTCAACATGAGCGCGCTGCAGCACTTTTCGCACTACACCGGCGGCAAGGGCGGCCGCGCGGGCCTGCTCAACGAGGCGGACGTCAAGGCGCTGCTGCTGGCACCGATCGCCCCGCTTGCAGGGGATCGCCCATGAGCCGTCCTGCCGTCGCCCGGCCCGACAAACCGCAGCTGTCGTTCTGGCAGATCTGGAACATGTGCTTCGGTTTCCTCGGCATCCAGTTCGGCTTCGCGCTGCAGAACGCCAACGCCAGCCGCATCTTCGAAACGCTCGGCGCGTCGATGGACGCGGTGCCCGGGTTGTGGATCGCCGCGCCGCTGACCGGCCTGCTGGTGCAGCCCATCGTCGGCTATCTGTCCGACCGCACCTGGACGCGCTGGGGCCGCCGCCGCCCGTTCTTCATGATCGGCGCGGTACTGACCACGCTGGCCCTGCTGGTGATGCCGAACTCGCCCACGTTGTGGATCGCGGCGGGCACGCTGTGGGTGCTGGATGCGTCCATCAACGTATCGATGGAGCCGTTCCGTGCCTTCGTCGGTGACCAGCTGGCGCCGCGCCAGCGGCCGACCGGCTTTGCCATGCAGAGCTTCTTCATCGGCGTGGGTGCCATCGTGGCCAGCTTCCTGCCCTTCATCCTGGCCCACTTCGGCGTGGCCAATACCGCAGCGCCGGGCGAAGTGCCGGACACCGTGCGCTATGCGTTCTACTTCGGCGCGGTGGTGCTGCTGGCGGCGATCACCTGGACCGTGCTCAGCACGCGCGAATACTCACCGGCCGAGCTGGCCGGCTTCGCCGATGCGGAGCCGCCACATGTCCACGCGGTGGCCGCGCGCGGCGTTCCACCGTGGGCGCAGATCGTGCTGTGGCTGCTGGTGGGCATCGCCCTGGCGGCACTGATCGCCTGGCAGGACGGGGACAAGATGCTGTACGTGCTGGCCGGCCTGTGCGCGGCCTACGGCATCCTGCTGGGCGTGGCGCGCGTGCTGCCCGGCACGCACATGCTGGCCACCATCGTCGATGACCTGCGCAACATGCCGGGCACCATGCGACGGCTGGCGTGGGTGCAGTTCTTCTCCTGGTTCGCGCTGTTCGCGATGTGGATCTACACCACCGCCGCGGTGGCCGGGACCCACTTTGGTTCCACCGATCCGCAATCGGCCGCCTACAACGAAGGCGCCAACTGGGTCGGCGTGCTGTTCGGTGCGTACAACGGCTTCGCCGCGCTGGCCGCATTGCTGATCCCGCTGATGGTGCGCGCCATCGGGCTGCGCTGGAGCCACCTGGTCAACCTGTGGCTGGGCGGGGCGGGGCTGGTGTCGATGATGTTCATCGACGATCCGCACTGGCTGCTGCTGTCGATGGTGGGCGTGGGCTTTGCCTGGGCCTCCATCCTGTCCCTGCCTTACGCCCTGCTGTCGGACAGCGTGCCGGCGGCGAAGATGGGGGTGTACATGGGCATCTTCAATTTCTTCATCGTGATCCCGCAGCTGGTGGCCGCCAGCGCGCTTGGCTTTGCCCTGCGCGCATGGCTGGGTGGCCAGCCGATGCAGGTGCTGGTGCTGGGCGGCTGCAGCCTGCTCGTGGCCGGCGTGTGCGTGCTGCGTGTTCCGTCCCGTCCGGAGGTGGTGTGATGCGTGTGCGTCTGTCTGTTGCTGTAGGTTTCGCCCTGTTCACTGGCCAGGCGCTCGCCGCCCCGCGCCCGGAGTACGTGGGCACCACCGAACCATTCGCCAGTGACGCGGTGTACTTCGTGGTCACCGACCGCTTCGTCAACGGCGACCCGTCCAACGATCACCGAGATCAGGGCGGAAAGCACCGCACGTTCGACATCCCGGTGCCGTGCCCGGACAAGGTGGACGGCAACATCGGCTACCTCGGCGGTGACTTCAAGGGCGTGCTGGACAACGCGGACTACATCCGCAACCTCGGCTTCGGTGCGGTGTGGATCACCCCCATCATCGACAACCCGGACCAGGCGTTTACCGGCAGCAAGGAAATCAGCTGCACCAGCACCCTCACCGACCGCGGCAAGACCGGTTACCACGGGTACTGGGGCACCAATTTCTACAAGGTGGACGAACACCTGCCCAGCGCCGGCCTGCAGTTCGCCGACTTCACCAAGGGCCTGCATGCAGCCAAGCTGAAAGTAGTGCTGGATATCGTCGGCAACCACGGCTCGCCTTCGTGGACCATGCCGGTGCGCCAGCCGCAATTCGGGCAGATCTTCGACAAGGACGGCAGGCTGATCGCCGACCACGAGAACCTGGCGCCGCAGCAGCTGGATCCAAAGCACAACCCGCTGCACGCCTTCTATAACAGCATCGGCCCGGTGGATTCGTCCACGGGCTCGATTTTCGAAGGCAACCTGGCCGAGCTCGGCGACTTCAACGAACACAACCCGGCGGTGATGGATTACCTGGTCGGTGCCTACCTGCAGTGGACCGCGCAGGGCGTGGACGCGCTGCGGATCGATACCATCGGCTGGCTGCCGCACCCGTGGTGGAACGCGTTCGTGCGCCGCGTGCGTGCCGAGCATCCGGGCATGTTCATGTTCGGCGAAGCGTTCGACTACGACGCGGCGAAGATCGCCGAGCACACCTGGCCGGCGAACGCCAATGTCAGCGTGCTGGATTTCCCCTCGCGCGGGGCAATGGAAGAAACCTTCGGCCTGAAGCAGAAGGGTTTCGAGACGCTGGCCGAGCCGCTGCACCTGCTGGGTGGGCCGTATGCCAACCCGTATGAGCTGATGAGTTTCTACGACAACCATGACATGCCGCGGCTGGATGCCAGCGATGCCGGCTTCATCGATGCGAACAACTGGCTGTTCACCGCGCGCGGCATCCCGGTGCTGTACTACGGATCGGAAACCGGCTTCATGCGCGGCCGCGCCGAGCACGCCGGCAACCGTGCGTACTTCGGCCAGCAGCGTGTGGACGCAGCTCCACGGAGCCCGATCTTCGCCCCGCTGCAGCGCGTGGCGAAACTGCGGAAAGCCACCCCGGCGCTGCAGCGCGGCCTGCAGGTCAACGAGCGCCTGCAAGGTAACGAAGCGGTGTTCTTCCGCGTGCTGCAGCATGGCGGGGTCAGCCAGACCGCGCTGGTGCTGTTGAACAAGGGCGATGCAGCAACGCGCATCGAAGTGCAGCGTTATGTGCAGCCCGGTACTTGGCGCGACGCCCTGGACGGCGGCAGCGTGAAGGTCTCCGGCGCCCTTCAGGCCGACGTCCCCGCGCACGGCATCAGGGTGTTCGTACTGGATGCCCCAGTGCAGCAGGACGCCCTGCGCGCCGAACTCGACCGCGCCATGTCCGACCAGCACGCCCGCACCCGCAGACTCGCCGCCCCCTGACCACCCCGCACCGGCGTCTGTGGGTGCCTACGCTTCGGTAGTGACGGCCGCTGGCCGTCATGCATCTGCTCCTGCCCCGGTGGGTGACGACCGTTGGTCGTCACGCTGTTGTCCTTGAATAAAGAGCGTGACGACCAACGGTCGTCACCCACCACAGCCCGCCAGCGGCCCTCACTACCGCAGGTACAATTGCGCTTCTGCCCGCCGCGCTCCACCCGCCATGACCGACCTCCCGCCCCAGACCCCGATCGAGACCCTGCTGCAGACCGCCATGGCCGGCCAACTGCCGATCAAAGCCTTCATGCAGGCTTTCGTTGCCTCCGAGGTGCTGCTGCTCACCGGCAGCCTGGTCACTCCCGACGGCAGCGGCTTCGATCCGCTGCTGTTCGACAAGCAAGGCGTGCTGCACGTCGCCGTGTTCACCGATCCGGCGCGCGTCGGCTTCCATTCCGAACAGGCCCCGCACCAGATCCGCTGGCTGATGCTGGACGTGCTGCGCCGCGTACCGGGCGGCTACGGCGTGGTGATCAACCCCGGCACCACGCTGGGCTTCGAGATTTCGCCGGCTGGCGTGGGCGAGATCCTGAAAGACTTCGCTTGACGCATGGTGGGTGTCGAGCAAGCTCGACACTACGAGTGCACGGGCGCGTCTGGAGCTTGGGTAGTATCGAGCTTGCTCGATACCAGTGAACGATCGCTAGCGCTGCGATGACTCCCGCAGCACCAGTTTCACCGGAATGCTCATCCCTTCGGCGGTTTCGCCGGCCACCAGCGCCAGCAGTTTCTCCACCAACAGCTGGCCGGCCTGCTTGGTGTCCTGCGCCACGGTGGTCAGCGGCGGCGATACCGAAGCGGCCAGCGGAATATCATCAAACCCGGTGACGCGCACATCCTGCGGCACGCGCAGGCCGCGTTCGCGCAGGGCGCGCAGGGCACCGATGGCGATCAGGTCACTGGCCGCGCAGATGGCATCGAATGGCACGCCGCGTGTCAGCAGCAGCTCGCAGGCGGTCTGCCCGTATTCCTCGGTGGTGATGGCGTCGACCTGCAGCTGCGGATCGGCCGCCAGGCCGCGTGCTTCCAACGCCGCCACGTACCCGCGATAACGCTCCTGGAACTCCGGATAATGGCTGGAGGCATGGCCGAGGAAGGCGATGCGGGTGCAGCCCTGGTCCAGCAGGTGCGCGGTGATGTCGAAGCCGCCCTGGTAGTTGTCGCTGCCGATTGATACGCCGGGCTGGCCGGGCAGGGCGGCGCCCCAGCGCACGAAGTGGGTGCCTTGCTCGACCAGTCGCTGCAGGCGGGTCAGCGATTCGTGGTAGTCGCCATAGCCCAACAGGATGATGCCGTCGGCCTTGTTGCTGTCTTCGTAATCGGTATGCCAATCGGTGGACAGCTGCTGGAACGACACCAGCAGGTCGCGGCCGTGCAGGGCACAGGCGCGGGTGATCGAGCCCAGCATGGCGTGGAAGAACGGATTGATCAGCGAATCGTCCGTGGTGGGGTCTTCGAAGAACAGCAGCGCCAGCGTGCCGGCATTGCGCAGGCGCAGGCTGGAGGCGTTCTTGTCGACCTTGTAGTTCAGCTCGCGGGCGATGGCGATGATGCGCTGGCGGGTCTCGGCATTGACCATGGGGCTGCCACGCAGGGCACGCGACACCGTGGGCTGGGAAACCCCGGCCAGGTGGGCGATGTCCAGGGACGTGGCTTTGCCTTTGATGGTCATGAACGCGGCGCTGGGGTGACGGCCTTCATGATGCCACGGGCTGTCGCAGGTCGCTGGTTTACGCCACGCCGGAAGGCCACCTGCGCCGGGGCACGAGGTGGCGGACGGTGCGGGTCACAGTAGCGGCTGAGCATAACCCCCAATGATCCGGCGGATCCGAAGATCCCCGCGCACCGCCCGCCATGGAACCGACGGGAGGATGCATTCTCTGCCCGGACGCCAAGCATGGGCAAAGCGCGGGGGTGTTGCTCAAGTGGGGACTGTGATCCCCGCGGGCCTCGCTGGACCAGCCCCGTCATCCTGCGCAGGACGGCCCCGAGCGGCTATCGGCAAAGCTGCAATCTGCAGGTGCGCCGCCGAGCACGGCTCGGCGCTACCGACCCCAGCCGCCCGCGCGCCCCTGCCGTCCCCATGATCCTGCCGCCCTCATAAACCGGTAGCGCCGAGCCACGCTCGGCGGGATCCCCCCGCAGGCCAACATCCCCGTCGGCCCCCGGACCGTCTCTTCTCCACATCTGAC
>NZ_PJAY01000004.1:0-24294 GCF_002836635.1 Stenotrophomonas sp. Bg11-02 | reverse complement strand
ATGACAGGTTCCGGTGGCCGCCACCCGCGTAAAAAAGAAGAGGAAAAGCGGTAGCGCCGACCCATGGTCGGCGAGCGCAGCGGGCCGTTGGCTGGAACATTCCGCCGACCATGGGTCGGCGCTACCGAAGGTTCCATCGCCGCCATGGACCTGTCGAAGGTGGGGCGGGGTGGGTTGGCGCGGGCGATCATCGAGCTGACCGCGGGCACCACGCCGGTAGGCGATGCACTGCACTATCTTGCTCTGCAGTCCTGACACCTCCCTCCACCGCCCACCGGGACTCCATCCATGCCCACGCCAGATACCAGCGAACGCCGCCGACAGTTCCGCGCGCTGCACCAGCACGGTTGCTTCGTACTTCCCAATCCGTGGGATGCCGGCAGCGCGCGCTACCTGCAGAGCGCCGGCTTCAAGGCACTGGCATCGACCAGTTCCGGCCATGCCTGGAGCCAGGGCAAGGCCGATGGGGCTGAGGACCTGGAGCAGGTACTGGCGCATCTGCGCGACATGGCCGATGCCACGTCGCTGCCGTTGAATGCGGACTTCGGCGATGGCTTCGGCGCGACGCCGGCCGATGTCGAACGCGCCGTCCTGCGCGCGATCGACACCGGCGTGGCAGGCCTGTCCATCGAAGATGCCAGCCCGGATCCCTTCCAGCCGCTGCGGCCCTTGGATGAAGCACTGGCCCGGTTGCGCGCCGCGCGCGTGGCGATCGACCATTCGGGTGCGGACGTGATGTTGATCGGTCGTGCCGAGAATTTCTTCGTCGGCCAACCTGACATAGACGACACCCTGCTGCGCCTGCGCGCGTACGCTGATGCGGGCGCGGACTGCCTGTATGCGCCCGGCATCGTGCAACGTGCGCACATCGAGGCGGTGGTGGCCGCAGTGGCGCCGAAGCCGGTCAACCTGCTGGTCGGCGGCCCCAGTGCGTTCACCCTGCAGGACATCGCCGCGATGGGCGTACGGCGGGTCAGCCTGGGCGGCGCACTGGCACGCGCGGCCTGGGGCGGTTTCATGCAGGCCACCCAGCAGCTGCAGGAACAGGGGAGCTTCGCCGGACTGGAAGGTGCGACGTCGGGGGCTACGTTGAACGCACTGTTCGAGCGGCCCATGCAGCGCGATGCCTGATGCAAGCCGCCGAGCATGGCGTGGCGCTACCGGGTTTCAGGCCCCTGCAACCGTGATTGCCAGGATTCCACCTCGTTGCGCTGCAGCCGGTTGGACAGCAGCTTCTTCCACGATTCGGTCAGCGGCAGTTGGCTGGCTTCCTCCAGCACGCTGCGCTCCAGGGTACGGTCGAACAGCACATGGCCGAGCCGGCGCAACGACCAGTCCGGGCACAGCCGCTCCACCACGGTCATCGCATCGCCCGGCGCCACACGGCCACCTTCCAGCACGCGGTAGTACCAGCCGGTGCGGCCGCTGGACTGCATGCTGCGCGCCATGTCCGGCAGGCCGAAGCGGTCGTTGAGTTTCCAGCAGGGCTGGCGGCCCTGCGACACCTGCAGCGTGGCCGTGCCGACCCGGATCACGTCGGCCAGGTGGATCGTATCTTCACTCCACCCCGTGCTGGAGAAGTTTTCGCCGAAGGCGCCGCTCGCCGCCAGCAGAGGATGCGGATGTCCTTGGCGCCAGAAGGCATAGTGGTCGAACGGATAGTGGTGGATGGCTTTTTCCGGGCCGCCGTGCACCCGGCGGTCGCCCTGTTCATCACCTTCGATGCCTTCGACATGGATGCGCACCGGCCCGCTTACCGGCACTTTGGCGATCGCGCTGCAGCTTCCCGGCCGCGTGTACGGCACCGCGCGTCCGGTATGGATCGCAGCCAGTGCCACCGCAGGCGGAATCGCGCAGATCATGGAGAGGTCGCCTCGCTGCGCAGGTTGCTGCGGGAGTCGGCAATCATCTCCAGCATCGCCTGGCGGGCCTGCTCGGGCTGCTGCGCCGCGATGGCCTCATGCACGCGCGCATGTCGCGGCAGCGAATACTTGAAGTCCGCATCGGCCTTGCGCGCGGACAGCAGCAGGTAACTGCCCAGTGCGGTTTCGATCACGCTGAACAACGGCCGCAGCAGCGCATTGCCGGTCGCGTCCAGCACGGCGTGGTGGAAGCGCAGGTCCGCCGCCGCCCAGGCCTCCATGTCCTCTGCCGCTGCCATCGCGCCGTACGCCTGGCCGATACGCGCCAACTGTGCATCGGTACGCCGCTGCGCGGCCAAGGCGGCCGCTGGCGGCTCGATCAGTTCGCGCATCTCGGCCAGTTGTTCGACGAAGGCCAGCGTGGGCAACGCCGCGCCGTGCCAGGACAGCACGTCCGGATCCAGCAGGTTCCAGTGTTCGGACTCCCGCACCCGCGTGCCGATCTTCTGGCGGGTTTCGATCAGCCCCTTGGACCCCAGCACACGCAGTGATTCGCGAAGCGCGGTGCGGCTGACCTGCAGCTGCACCGCCAACCGTTCTTCGCGCGGCAGTATTTCCCCGGGCTTGTACTGGCCGGCCACGATCAGCTTGCCGAGCTCGTGCACGATCTGCCCATGCAGGCTACGACTGGACGTCGCCATCATGTCCGGACCTGGTCGGGAGCGCGTGGTGGTTGCATGGCGCAAGTATAGACCGCCCCCGTACGCGCCCCCTGCAGGCCTCTGGTCACTGCAGGCTTGCGCCGGCCCAGGCCACCACCGGCGTGCGCGCGCCTTCTCCCGCGGTGGCCGCTTCGGCCACCAGTTCCAGCACCTGCACGCCCTGCACTGCTACCTCGATCCGTGCCGGCGCCTGCCCGCGTCGCAGCGGCGCGCTGGTGAACAACGGCTTGCCGTCCCCATAGACCTTGAACACCACGCTGCCGGACGCAGCCGCGGCACTGTCGTCCACGCCCGCCAGCGCGGTGAAACGCTTGAAATCGCGCGATGCCAGCACTTCGAGCCGCGAGTTGGCGTGGATGCCGATACCCCGCGGGTATGCCGTGCCGGCGATGCGCAACGGCCCGCCCTGCGGTGTGCGGTCCACCCGCGGGGTGCCCGATACCTCGGCCGGCCGGGCGCTGTAACCGGGCAGGCCGTCCACCGCCACATGGATGCGGCCGGTGATCTCGCCCAGTGACGTGCCGCCGCTAGTATCCGGCGTCCCGCTGACCTTCAACAGCACCGCGCCGTGGGCTGGCAGGGTGAATGCCAGCGCGCCTCCGGTGGCTGTGACGTCGCGTTGTTCCCACAGATCGCGCGCCCGGATCGGGGCGGCGTCGCTGAGCAGCACCTGCGCGGCGCTCACCCGTGCCTCCACCGTTGCTTCGCCCCGGTTGAACACCAGCACGCCGCGTTCGCCACGGGTGGACAACGGTTTGACCAGCACCTGCAGCGGCCCCTCGCTGGCGACGATCCGGCCCTGGTTGCCGGCCGGATCCTGGTTCAGTGCGATCACCTCCGGATTGGACAGCAGCGCCACCTGCGCCGGGGTGGCGTGGTTCAGGTCGAAGCCCACCAGCAGCGGCGCCGCCAGGATGGCCCACATCGAAAAATGGGTGCGCGCTTCGGTCATGTGGTCGGCACCGAATTCACCCAGCCCCACCGCCAGCATGTCCGGATCATTCCAGCGCCCCGGACCGGCATACAGTTCCCGGCGCGATGCGGTATCGAAGTTGTGCAGCATGCTTTCCCAGGTCATTTCGATGTCCGGGCTGGTGCGCCACAGGTTGCCGTGGCGGCCGCCCCAGTTGCCCACGCCGGCTTCTCCCCATGGGCAGATCGACAGCACGAAGTCGTTGTCCGGGTTGACCTGTGCCAGCAGCCTGCCGACCCGCGCATACGCGCCTTCGACCTTGTCCGCATCGGTGGCCTGGGCATCGGCACGCACGATCAACGGACGCCCTTCGCGGTAGGTCGCGCTCGCCAACGCCTTGCTGCCCTGGCCGAAATCGGCCAGCCCACAGGCATCGACCTTGATGTAGTCGAACCCCCATTCCCCGAACATCGTGGCCAGGTCGCTGGCCTCGAAGCCTTCCAGGCCGATCTCGCGCTGCGCCGTCGTGCCCACCGGCAGGTTGGGGCTGTGCGCATCATGCGCCTGCGAGCAGGCGTTGCGTCCGACGTCGGTGTACAGCCCGGCCTTGAAGCCCATCGCATGCAGGTGATCGGTCCACGGCCGCAGGCTGGGCACGCCGCTGCGGCTGGCCGCCATCGGGAACATGCTGGTGCGGATCTGGATGCCGCCGTCGGCGCGGCGCTGCAGCCACCAGCCATCGTCGATGTTGATATAGCGGTAGCCGGCCTGCTGCATGCCATTGCGCTTGATGGTTTCGGCCACCGACAGGATCTTGTCCTGGGTGACTTCGGTACGGAATGCGTTCCACGGGTTCCAGCCCATCGGCGGCGTCGCAGCAGCACCATGCCCATAGACGCTGAAGCGCCCGCTGGGTTGCAGTTCTTCGCGGGGCTCGGCGGCGATGCCGGACAACGGAGCCAACGCCAGGGCGACGGCAAGCAGGGTCTTGCGGGTCATGCTCTCTCTCCTCACCAGAACAGGGTGTACAGGGCAACCAGGATCGCGACGACCGCCATGGCCCCCACGTTGAAGGACGTGCGTGTTGCGTACTGCACGTCGTCGGTGCGCACCACGTCCTTGGCCGGCGCTGCTGGCGTGGCCAGCGATACGCCCACCGCCAGCAGCAGCGCCAGCAGGAACACCAGGCCGACGCGATCGATGAACGGCAAGGAGGGCCACGCCAGCTTCAGCACCACCGACAGCACGAACGAGCCCACCGCCGCCGCCAGCGCACCGGCTTCGTTGGCCCGCTTCCAGAACAGGCCCAGCAGGAAGATCACCACGATGCCCGGGGTGAAGAAGCCGGTGTACTCCTGGATGTACTGGAAGGCCTGGTCGAAGCTGCCCAGCAACGGCTTGGCGGCCAGGATGCCCAGCACCACCGTGACCACGGCGGCGATGCGGCCCACGCGTACCAGCGTGGCCTGGTCGTGCGGGCCCTTGCGCTGGGCGTAGAAATCCAGCGTGAAGATGGTCGCAACCGAATTGATCTTGGACGCGAGCGAGGCCACGATCGCCGCTACCAGTGCGGCGAACACCAGTCCGAGGATGCCGGTAGGCAGCAACCGCATCATGGTCGGGTAGGCCTGGTCCGGCGCGTCCAGGCCCGGCGCCAGCATCACCGCGGCGATGCCCGGGACCACCACGATGACCGGCATCAGCAGCTTCAGGAAAGCAGCGAACAGCACGCCTTTCTGCGCCTCGCCGATGTCCTTGGCGGCCAGCGCGCGCTGGATGATGTACTGGTTGAAGCCCCAGTAACTGATGTTCATGATCCACAGCCCACCCACCAGCACGCTGATGCCTGGCAGGTCCTTGTAGAACGGGTTGTCCTTGCTCAGGATCATCTCGAAGTGGCCCGGATGGGCTTCCCACAGGCGCTGGAAGCCGGCCACGATGCCTGCGCCCTCGCCCAGCTGGCTGAGCGTCAGCCCGGTCACCAGCAGCCCGCCCAGCACCAGCAGCGAGACCTGCACGATGTCGGTCAGCGCCACCGCCTTCAGGCCGCCGTAGAGCTGGTACAGCAGCGCGAACACGCCGATCAGCACCACCGCCAGCATCTGGTCCATGCCAGTGACCTGGCTGACCGCGATCGCGCCCAGCCACAGGATGGAGGTGACGTTGACGAACACATACAGGCCCAGCCAGAACACTGCCATCAGCGTACGGATGCGGGTGCCATAACGCTGCTCAAGGAACTGCGGCATGGTGTAGATGCCATTGCGCAGGAAGATGGGCAGGAACCACTTGCCGACGATCAGCAGGGTCAAGGCGGCCATCCACTCATAGGAGGCAATGGCCAACCCGATGGCATAGCCCGAACCGGACATGCCGATGATCTGCTCGGCGGAGATGTTGGCGGCGATCAGCGAAGCCCCCACCGCCCACCACGGCAGCGACTTGCTGGCCAGGAAATAGTCCTTGGCATCCTTGGTGTGGCCGGCCTTTTCCCGCGAAACCCACTGCGCCAGCACGAATACAGCAGCCAGGTAGACCAGTACGATGGAGGTATCGAGCAGCGAAAGTTGCATGTCCTGCTTCCTTGAGGCGGGTGCCGGGATCTGTCACCGGCGTTCGGAGTGGAAAGAAGTAACCGTTGCGCCTGGCTTCCGCTTACATCGGCAGCTCACGTGCACGCGCGAGCAGGTACAGGCCCTGCGCCACGCTGTCTTCGGCGTGCCGCGTTGCCGGTCGCCCCAGCAGTGCCAGCGCGGAGATATAGGCATCGGCCAGGCCATCGGCGGCCATCACGTGCAGCGGGCCGCCCTCTGCATCGATGTCCTGCAGTTCACTGCCGATCAACAGGCCGGACAGATAGCTGGCCAACTGCGCAGGCTGCAACTGGTCGAACAGCGCGCGGGTGCGCACGCTGAACAGCCGATGCAGCAGGCTGCCTTGGCGCCCGGCCAGTGCGATGCCCTCGGCAAAGGCGGCGGCATCATCCGGCGCCTCCACCATCATCCGGCCGAGCAGGCTGTGCTGGCGCAGCACCGCGAACAGCTCACCGGTCATGAACGTGCTGAACCGCTCGATGCGCCCGTCCACCACGTGTGCGTGCTTGCTATGCGTACCCGGCAGCACGACACGGTGCGTGCCCGGGCCCAGCAACGGCAGCAGTGCGCACAGCTGGGTCTCTTCGCCGCGCATGACGTCCGGTACGCCGTGCACATCCACGCAGCTGAGGCCCGGCACCAGCCACAGCTCGCGCTCGATGGCAGCGTCGTTCAACCGCTGCATTCCCGCCGCGATCTCATGCAGCCCTGCCGGGGCCTGCAAATAAGACACCTCCTTCCAGCCCTGGCGGCTGCCCACCATCCCCGCCATCACCACCAGCGCATCGTCCCAGTCGTGGATCAGTGCCTCCAGCACCTCGGCAAACCGACCATTGGCGTTCAGCAGCCCCTGGTCGGAGCGCCGGCTGTCCACTATCTGTCCTTTACGGTCCAACCAGAACGCGCGCAGGCTGGAGCTGCCCCAGTCGATGGCGATCATGCGTCTGCGAACCGGGGTTCGGGCAGGCCGCGCACGCCTTCCAGCGCGGCCCGGAACACACCTCCGCTGGCCGGCAGCGCGTGCAGTGCGGCAGCGTCCAGTCCATCCCGCGCGGAGGTGACATACAACGTGCCCAGGTCGTCGCCGGCAAATGCCACGCAGGTCGGTTGCGATGCAGGCACCGGCACGCGCAGTTCGACCTCACCGGCGGCGGAGTAACGCACCACCTGCCCCGCCCCCCATTGCGCACCCCACACGCGGCCTTCGGCATCGACCGCTGCTCCATCCGGCTCGGCGTCCCCTGCAATCAGCGCGAACACGCGCGCGTCAGTGATCGTGGCGGTGGCTGCATCGTAGCGGGCATGCATGATGCTTCGCTGCAGCGAATCGCAGTAGTACATGCCCTGCCCGTCGGGATCGAAGCCGATGCCGTTGGCGATGGCCACCGGCGCGATGTCCAGCGCACGCAGGCCCTGCCCGAGCGAGTACTGATGGAAGCGCGCCGTCCGCGCATGCGCGGGATCTTCGTTGATGCAGCCGAAAACGAAGTTGCCGCTCCGGTCCAGGCGGCCATCGTTGATGCGCATGGCCGTCCCCTCCATCGGCACGTCGACCAGGTGCTCACAGGACAGACCGGTGCCGGCAGCGTGGCGGGGGGGATCAACGAAGTACAGTGCGTCTTCCATCCCCAGCAGCAACCGGCCCGACTCACACAGCGCAAGCGACCCTACCCGCCCCGGCGTGCTCCACCACTGGGTGCTGCCCGCCCCCGGGCTGCCGCGCCAGATACGCCGGCCCTTGATGTCGGTCCACCACAGCACACGTTCGCGCGCGCACCAGACAATGCTTTCGCCCAGCGTGCAGCGGCTGTCGAAGGCCAGCGCAGCGGTCGGCAGGGTGCGGCCCTCGCCCATGCTTACCATTCGGCCACGCTCCCGTCTTCGTGCCGCCACAAGGGATTGCGCCACTCACCGGCGCTACGCGCGCGTTCGACCACCACCTCTTCGTCGATCTCAACGCCCAGGCCCGGCTGGGTGAAAGGCAGGATCGAACCGCCGTGCATGGTGAAGGCGTCCTTGTTCTTGACGTAGTCCAGCAGCTCGCCGTCGGCGTTGTAATGGATGCCGATGCTCTGTTCCTGCAGTACTGCGTTCCAGCTGGCGAAGTCCACGTGCAGGCAGGCCGCCAGTGCTACCGGCCCAAGCGGGCAATGCGGGGCCAGGGCCACGTCATGGGCTTCGGCCATCGCGGCGATCTTCATGCATTCGGTGATGCCACCGGCATGCGAAAGGTCCGGCTGCACGATCGACAGGCCGCCGGCGGCGAACACGCTCTTGAACTCGGTGCGCGAGAACATCCGCTCGCCGGCCGCCAGCGGAATGGCGGTGTGTGCGGCTAGTCGCGGGTAGTATTCGGCCTGTTCGGCCAGCACCGGTTCTTCGATGAACAACGGGCGGTACGGCTCCAGTTCGCGGATCAGCGTCTTGGCCATCGGCCAGCCCACGCGGCCGTGGAAATCCAGCCCGAACTCGATGCTCTGGCCGAACGCCTCGCGGATTCCGGCCACCTTGGCTACGGCCGCATCGATGGTGCGGCCGGGCGCCAGCAGCGGCATTTCCTCGCAGGCGTTGAGCTTGAAGGTGTCATAGCCCAGCGCCACCCGTGCCCGGATCTGTTCGATGATGTCCGCTGGCCGGTCCCCGCCCACCCAGCAATAGGTCTTCATGAGGTCACGCACCAGTCCGCCCAGCAGCTGGTACACCGGCACGCCCAGCGTCTTGCCCTTGATGTCCCACAGCGCCTGGTCGATGCCGGCCAGCGCGCTCATGAACACCGCACCGCCGCGGTAGAAACCACCGCGGTACATCACCTGCCAATGGTCGTTGATGCGCGCCGGATCCTTGCCGATCAACTGCTCGCCCAGCTCATGCACGGCGGCTTCGACCGTGCGCGCACGGCCTTCGATGACCGGCTCGCCCCATCCGGCCACGCCTTCGTCGGTCTCGATCTTCAGGAACATCCAGCGTGGCGCCACGCGGTAGGTGCTCAGGCGGGTGATCTTCATGCGTTCGCACTCCGCAGGGCGGCAACGAAGGCATCCGCATGGCGCGCCGTGGTGGCTGCATCCTGGCCCGGGCGATACAGCTCACCGCCCAGCCCGGCACCGGCGCAGCCGGCCTGCAGGAACGCGGCCAGGTTCTCCGTCCCGATGCCCCCTACCGCATACAGCGGCACGTCTGCAGGCAGTACGGCTTTCAGCGCACGCACATAGGCAGGACCAAACTGTGCCGCAGGGAAAAGCTTCAAACGCTGCGCACCGGCGGCCAACGCCGCGAAGGCCTCGCTGGCGGTGGCAAACCCGGCGGCGATGTCCAGTCCGCGCGAACGCGCATGCGCGATCACCTGCGGGTCGGTGTTCGGCGTCACCATCAGCCGCGCGCCGCTGTCCGCCAGGTGGTCCACATCGGCGATGTCCAGCACCGTGCCGGCGCCCACCTCGGCGTGGCCGTCGGCTTCCTGCAGGGCCAGCTGCACGCTGCCCAGCCAGTCCGGGGAGTTGGTGGGTATTTCGATCTGGGTGATGCCGGCATCGATCAACACGCGCACGTGCGCGCGCACCTCGGCCGGGGTGATGCCACGCAGGATGGCGATCAGCGGAAGCGGGGAATGGGTCATGGCGGGCTCAGTAATAGAGTTGGCTGCGGCCGCCATCGATCAGGATGTCGGCGGCGTTGATGAAACGGGCTTCGTCACTGGCCAGGAACAACGCGGTCTGCGCGACTTCCGATGCTTCGCCGATGCGTTTGGGTGGCAGCAGTGCTTCCTGTTCCAGGCGTGCCTGGGCAGGATCGGGCTGTGATTCGAACCAGCGTTCGATGCGGTCCACCAGGATCAGCCCGGGCGATATGGAGTTGAACCGGATGCCCTTGTCGGCGTACTCCAACCCGAGCGCCTTGGTCAGGCCGATCAAGGCGTGCTTGGCCACGTTGTACGGGAAGGCGCCCTGGATGATGCGATGGCCGTGCACCGAGGCGATGTTGACCACCGATCCGCTGCCCTGCGCCAGCATGCAGGGCAGCACCGCGCGGGCGAAGTTCCAGTGGCCGCCGAGGTTGACGTCCAGGTTGCGCTGCCAGGTCGGCGAAGACAGCTCCAACGGGGCAGAAAACACATCCATGCCCGCATTGCTGACCAGCAAGTCAACCTGGCCGTGGGCTGCCACCACCTGTTCAACGAAGGCTGCCACCGCATCGGCATCGCTGACATCGCCCTGCTGGAAGAGTGCGCACACTGCATCCCCGGCACAGGGCGCGGCCTGGTCGTAGCCGGCCACGATGGCACCGTGCGCCTGGAACAGTCCGGCGATGGCACGGCCGATGCCATTGGCCGCACCGGTGACGATGGCCACTTTGCCGGCCAGCCGCTGTGCGGGGTCAGTCACTGCACTCATTTGGTATCCTTGCTGAAGCGATAACGGATGCGATTGCGATACACCGCGCCGGGCTGCAGCGTGATGTCAGGAAAGGCGGGCTGGTTCATCGCATCGGGATAGGCCTGCGGTTCGATGCAGAGGGCAGCGCGTGCGTGGTACGGCCTGCCCGATGCGCCCTGCAGGCTGCCATCGAGGAAGTTTCCCGAATACACCTGCACGCCGGGCTGATCGCTCAGCACGTCCAGCACGCGGCCGGAATGCGGATCTTGCAGGCGCGCCGCGGGGCGCACGCCGGCGTCTGCCGGGGCATCGAGAATCCAGTAATGATCCAGGCCCCCGGCGACCTGCAACTGGGCGTCGCCAGCGGCTGACAGCGCGTGGCCGATCGCGCGCGCGCGGCGGAAGTCGAAGGCGCTGGCGGCCACCTCCGGGCGTTGCCCGGTGGGCGTGAGCGCTGCGCCCAGCGCCACCATGCGCGATGCAGGCAGCGTAAGAAGATGCGCGTCCACCACGCCCGCCCCTTCGCCAGCCAGGTTCCAGAACGGATGATGGGTCAGGTTGACCACCGTGGGGCGGTCGCAGGTGGCGGCGTAGTCCACGTGCAGGGTGTCGGTATCATCCAGCCGATAGTCCACGGTGATCGTCAGCGCGCCCGGGAAACCCTGATCGCCATGCGGGCTGACCAGTTGCAGCCGCGCGCGGTCACGGCGCACGCCCAGCCATTGCCAGTCACGGCCATCGAAGCCGTCCGGTCCGCCGTGGTGGGCGGTGAGGCCATCGACCGAATCGAGCCGATGATGCTGGCCGTCGAGCACGAAGCCAGCCGTGCTGATGCGTCCAGCTAACCGGCCGATGCTGGCACCAAAGAATGACCGACCCGACGTCCGCTGGCTCTGCTCGGCATGGCCGAGCACCACGTCTGCGAACTGCCCGTCACGGTCCGGCACCCACATGCCCGCCAGGGCGGCGCCGCGCTGCGCGATCTCTGCCCGCAGCCCATGGGCGTTTTCCAGCATCACCATGCAATCCACGCTCCACGCCAGGGAACTCCAAGGGCACCACGATTCCACAGTTCGGAGGCGGTGCGACGCGGCCATCGGCCTGGATTGCAATTAAACAAATAATACTACAATTGAAAAGTTGCACTGCAGCATGGTCTGCGCGCTGCATGCCTGCCTTTCCTGGCCTCCCGAACACCCGAGCCGGGCCTCCGGATTTGCTGTCCCGCGGGTCAGGCATTCAAGTACACAAGGGTAGGGAAAAACGAGAATCACGCGGGGCTTGGAGGCCGATCCCTCCTGTCACGGGGCGGCGCAGGCCCGGCCGTCGCATCCTCCGCCGTTGCTGCAGCGCTCACCCCGAACCACGGTGTCCTCGCCGGCGGTGCCTCCCCTGGAAGCGCGATCTTGCTGCAGGGCTACCGCTCAGGCATCCATCCAGCGAGGAACCACCCATGATCCGCCTGCCATCCCGCAGCCTGCTGTCCCTCACCCTGCTTTCCGCCGCGATACTCGCCGCACCTGCGGGCGCCGCCGAGCGCATTGCGCTGCATCGACTCGACCGCGTGGCGATCGCGGCGTTCGCCACCGGCAACGCCGGTGCCTCTGCATCGCCGTCGCTGCTCGGGCTGGATGCCGGTTCCAGCTTGCGACTGCTGTCCAGCCATGTCGACCGCAACGGCGTGCAGCATCAACGCTTCGAGCAGTTGCACCACGGCGTACCCGTGTTTGGTGAACATGTGGTGGTCGCCACCGCCGCCAGGGGCCAGGTGCGGAGCCTGTTCGGTACCGCAGTCGCCGCACTGCAGCCGGAGGTTCCCGACGTGGCACCCCGCATCGACGGCGCGCGTGCTGCGGCCATCGCCAAGGCCAGTGCCCCCGGAATGCGTGCCGGCGACATGCAGATACAGAACCAGAACCAGCGGCTGATGATCCATCTCGATGCACACTCGGTCGCACGGCTGGCCTGGGTGGTGGATTTCCTGGCCGAGGGCGAGGGCCACGCGCCCAGCCGGCCGTTCACCATCGTCGACGCGATGAACGGCGACGTGCTGGAGCAATGGGAGGGCCTGGCCACGGCGAAGATCGGCATCGGTCCCGGCGGCAATGAAAAAACCGGCCAGATCGCCTACGGCGCGACTGCTCCCTATTTCGACATCACCGCTGATGGGGCAACCTGCTCGCTGGAGAACGAGAACGTAAAAACCATCAACCTGGACCACGGCCGATCAGGCTCGGTCACGGCAGCACACAGCTTCAGCTGCCCGCAGAACACAGTCAAAGCCATCAATGGTGCCTACTCCCCATTGAACGATGCGCACGCCGCTGGCGGCGCCGTGTTCGACATGTACCGCGACTGGCTGGGCACCGCACCGCTGCGGTTCCAGCTGGTGCTGCAGGTCCATTACGGAACGGGTGTCGAGAACGCAGGCTGGGATGGCCGCACCATGTCGTTCGGCGATGGGATGTTCGAGTTTTATCCGCTTGTTGCACTGGATGTAGTCGGTCATGAGGTCTCCCATGGTTTTACCGAACAGAACTCCGGGCTGATCTACAACTCGCTGCACTCCGGCGGCATGAACGAGGCGTTCTCGGATATCGCAGGCGAAGCCGCCGAGTATTACCTGAAAGGCAGCAACGACTTCCTCGTGGGTGCCGAGATCATCAAGGGTGACGGTGCGCATCGCTACTTCGAAGACCCGACGCGCGACGGCAGTTCGATCGGCCACGCGCGCGATTTCCGTCCGGGCATGGACAATCATTACTCGTCCGGCGTCTATAACAGGGCCTTCTACCTGCTTTCCCATCGCGAGGGCTGGGATATCCGCAAGGCGTTCACTGCGATGGCGACGGCCAACCAGAACTACTGGACGCCAAGCAGCACGTTCGAAAGCGGCGCCTGCGGCGTCATTGCCGCCGCACGGGACCTGGATTACCCGGTCGAAGACGTGGTGATCGCATTCGATGCGGTCGGCGTGCGCTGCGATGCCTGAGCGCGCCGTGGCGTGATGCAGGCAACCGGATCCGGCAGGCATCGCGCCTGCCGGGCCATCCCCACGCCCGTCATCACTTCGTTGGCGCACCCGTCGAGCCGCGCAACATCAGGCTGAAATCCAGCGTCTGCTGGAGCGGTACATCCCGACCTTCGATGATGGCCAGCAACAGGTTGACCGCGCAGGCGCCGATTTCCCGCATCGGTTGCCTGACCGTCGTCAACGCCGGCGTCAGGTAGCGGGACGAGGCCAGGTCGTCGAAGCCCACGATGGACAGGTCATCCGGCACACGGACGCCCAGGTCCCGGCAGGCCGCCAACGCGCCCAGCGCCATCTGGTCGCTGACGCAGAAGATCGCCGTGGGTGCGGGCGTGCGGGCCAACAACGCCAGCGCCGCCGCATGGCCGGATTCCACGGAAAAGTCGCCCGGCTCGACGGTAAGTTGGCGCAGACGACCGTGCGCCTTGCCGGCCGCACGCACGCCTTCCAGCCGTTGCTGGTGCAACGGATTACCGGGCGGCCCACCGATGACCGCGATCCGCTCGTGGCCCAGTGCATACAGGTGTTCCATCACCGCCCGCGCGGCGGCCGCGTTATCGATGTGGACGCTGGGGATGCCCAACGCGGGATCGAACTCGCAGCCATTCACCACCGGCGCGGCGGCGCCCCGTTGCTGCACGATCGCGCGCGCCGTCGGCGGCAGGCGATGCCCCAGCACGATCAGGCCGTCGGCCTCGTTGCGCCGGAGCATCTGCGCATAGCGCTCCTCGCGGTCGGGCTGATGCTGCGTGTCGCCCAGCAGCACGGCGTAGCCGACCGCCTGCGCCGCCTCCTCCGCGCCCTGCAGGATCTGCGCGAAGAACGGATTGGCGATATCCGGAACGGTGACCAGGATCTTGCCGCTGCGCTGGGTCTTCAACGTCCGGGCCACCGTGTTGGGCACATAGCCCAGGGCGGCGGCGGCCTGTTCGATGCGGCTGCGCGTGGCTGGCAGGACCTTGTCCGGCCGGGAAAGCGCGCGCGACACCGTTCCGGCGGAGACGCCGACGTGTTTTGCGATGTCGTAGATGGTGGCCATGGTTTTTTGGTCTTCGGTGCCGCTGTGCACTGCACAACAGCTCCTGCAGGAGGCCCTGCTAGGATAATGCAATCGATTGCATCGAGGGCGAATCACCTTGAAGACGGTCAAAGGTCCCGCGCTGTTCCTGGCGCAGTTCATCGGTGACACCCCCCCGTTCGATCAGCTGGACACGCTGGCCGGATGGGCCGCAGGGCTGGGCTATTCCGGCCTGCAGGTACCGACCAGCGATCCGCGTCTGTTTGATCTGGCCGAGGCGGCGCGCAGCCAGGCGTACTGCGATGACATCGCCGGCACGCTGGCCGCGCAGGGCGTGCAGGTCACCGAGTTGTCCACCCACCTGCAAGGGCAACTGGTCGCCGTCCATCCCGCCTACGACAGCCTGTTCGACGGCTTCGCGCCACCGGACAAGCGCGGCGATCCGCCCGCGCGCCAGGCTTGGGCAGTAGAGCAGCTGCTGCTGGCCGCCAAGGCCAGCCAGCGGCTGGGTCTGAAGGCGCATGCCACGTTTTCCGGCGCGCTGGCCTGGCCCTACTTCTATCCGTGGCCACAGCGTCCGCCCCGGCTGGTGGAAGAAGCCTTCGCCGAACTCGGCCGTCGCTGGCGCCCCATCCTGGATGCCTTCGATGCCTGCGGGGTGGACCTGTGCTTCGAAATCCACCCGGGCGAGGACCTGCACGATGGCGCGACCTTCGAGCGCTTCCTCGACGTGGTGGACCACCATCCGCGCGCGAAGCTCCTGTACGACCCCAGCCACCTGCTGCTGCAGCAGATCGACTACCTCGGCTTCATCGACCGTTATCACGCACGCATCGGCATCTTCCACGTCAAGGACGCGGAGTTTCGCCCCAGCGCGCGCAGTGGCGTGTATGGCGGCTACCAGGACTGGATCGATCGTCCTGGGCGGTTCCGCTCGCTCGGCGACGGCCAGATCGACTTCAAGGCGATTTTCTCGAAGTTCGCCCAGTACGATTTTCCGGGCTGGGCGGTGCTGGAGTGGGAGTGCTGCCTGAAGCACCCGGAAGACGGAGCGCGGGAGGGCGCCGCCTTCATCGGCGACCACATCATCCGCGTGACCGAGCGCGCCTTCGACGACTTCGCCGACAGCGGCGCGGATACGCAGTCACTGCATCGCATGCTGGGGATCTGAGCCACCACCGCCCTGGGAGGGGTAGCCATGA
Source organism: Stenotrophomonas sp. Bg11-02 (assembly GCF_002836635.1). NCBI lineage: Bacteria > Pseudomonadati > Pseudomonadota > Gammaproteobacteria > Lysobacterales > Lysobacteraceae > Stenotrophomonas > Stenotrophomonas sp. Bg11-02. The sequence continues at coordinate 8,579 of NZ_PJAY01000004.1, read as the reverse complement.
CGTACGCCATGTCGCGCTTGGGCGCGATGATGTTCCTGCAGTTCTTCATCTGGGGCGCATGGTTCGTGACCCTCGGTACTTACCTGGTGCAGGGCCCGCTGCAGGCCAGCGCCAGCCAGGTGGCGACGGCCTTCCTCAGCCAGTCCATCGGCGCCATCGTGGCGCCCTTCCTGGTCGGCCTGGTTGCCGACCGCTACTTCGCCGCCCAGCGCATCCTCGCAGTGCTGCACCTGGCCGGCGCGGTGCTGATGTGGATGGCCTCCACGGCGACCGACTTCGGCACCTTCTCCGCCTGCGTCATGGGCTACATGCTGCTGTTCATGCCGACCCTGGCGCTGGCCAACAGCGTGGCGATGCGGCACATGCAGTCGCCCGAAAAGCAGTTTCCGCCCGTGCGTGTCGCCGGCAGCGTCGGCTGGATCGTGGCGGGCGTGCTGATCGGCTGGCTGGGCTGGGAGCAGGCGCATCGTCTCGAACTGACCTTCCAGATGGCGGCCATTGCCTCGCTGGTGCTGGGCCTGTACGCCTTCACGCTGCCGCACACGCCGCCGCTGGCCCGGCAACGCGACGCCGGGCTGGGGCAGATCCTGGGGCTGGATTCGCTGCGGCTGCTGAAGTCGCGCTCCTACCTGGTGTTCTTCCTGGCTTCCATCGCCATCTGCATCCCGCTGGCGTTTTACTACAACTTCACCAACCCCTACCTCAACGACCTGGGCGTGCGCGGCGCGGCGGGCCTGCAATCGCTGGGCCAGGTATCCGAAGTGCTGCTGATGCTGGCGATGCCGTTCCTGTTCGTGCGGCTGGGCGTCAAGGCGATGCTGGCCGTGGGCATGGCCGCGTGGGTGCTGCGCTACGTCATGTTCGCCTTCGGCGATGCGGGCGGCGGCTTCACCCTGCTGGTGATCGGCATCGTGCTGCATGGCATCTGCTACGACTTCTTCTTCGTCACCGGGCAGATCTACACCGATGCCCATGCCGGCCCCGCCGCGCGCAGCAGCGCGCAGGGGTTCATCACCCTGGCCACCTACGGCGTGGGCATGCTGATCGGCACGTTCCTGTCCGGCGCGGTGGTGGAGCACTACACCAGCGCGGCCGGTCCGGACTGGCAGAAGATCTGGCTGTTCCCCGCAGGCGTCGCGCTGGTCGTGCTGGTCGCCTTCCTGCTGCTGTTCCGCGACCGGCCGGTGGTCGCGGCCGCCCCTTCCACACCCTGAGGATCACAGACGATGCGCACGCTTGGAATCGCCATTGTCGGCACCGGCATGATCGGCGCGGTGCACCGTCGCGCGGCCCTGCTCGCCGGTGCCACGGTACGCGGCGTGGCCGCCTCATCGCCGCAGCGCGCACACGAAGTGGCGCAGTCGTGGAATGTCCCGCGCGCCTACCGTGATATCGACGACGTCCTCGCTGATCCGCAGGTCCAGGTGGTGCACGTCTGCACGCCCAACCACCTGCACCGCGGCATGGCGCAGGCGGCATTGGAAGCGGGCAAGCACGTGATCTGCGAGAAGCCGCTGGCGACCACGCTGGAAGACGCGCAGGCGTTGGCCGCAGTGGCCGCTTCGAGCGGGCTGGTCGCCACGGTGCCCTTCGTCTACCGCTACCACCCGGTGGTGCGCGAGGCCCGCGCACGCATCGCCCAAGGCGAACTGGGCCCGCTGCACCTGATCCACGGCAGCTACCTGCAGGACTGGCTGCTGGATCCGGCCAGCAACAACTGGCGCGTGGACCCGGCACTGGGCGGCGCCTCACGCGTCTTCGCCGACATCGGCTCGCACTGGTGCGACCTGGTGGAATGGGTCGGCGGCGAGCGGTTCGTCGACGTCAGCGCGGCGTTCGCCACGGTGATAGGCGAGCGCGGCACCCTGACCGGGCAGAGCTTCAGCACACCGGCGGCGGGCGGCGCGATGCAGCCGGTGGCGAGCGAAGACGTGGCCGCGGCGATGTTCAGGACCAGCGCCGGCGCCCTCGCCTCGCTGACGGTCAGCCAGGTCTCGGCGGGCCGCCACAATCGTCTCTGGTTCGAGATCGATGGCGCCAAGGCGAGCGTGGCATTCAACCAGGAAGATGCCGAGCGGCTGTGGATCGGCCTGCCCGACCAGCGCGAAGAAATCTTCGTGCGTGGGCCGGGCGCCGGCAGTGCCGAACAACGCCGGCTGTCGGCCTTGCCGGCCGGCCACGCGCAGGGCTACGGCACCTGTTTCGAAGCCTTTGTCGCCGACACCTATCGGGCCATCGAAGGCGAGCAACCGCAGGGCCTGCCCACCTTCGAAGACGGCCTGCGCTCGGCGTTGATCGTCGACCGTGTCATCGCATCGGCCAGGACGCGCGCCTGGACCCCCATCGGTTGAATCCCCGGAGGATCTGTTGATGAACATCGCTGCACGCACCGCCCCTCTTGTCTTGCTGTTGTGCGCTGTCCTGCCCGCCTTCGCCGGCGAAGCCGCCGCCCCGCAGAACCCCATCGCGGTGCAGATGTACACGCTGCGCGACGCCGGCACGCTGGACCAGCAGTTGCAGATCGTCCACGACGCCGGGGTCCACGCGGTGGAGACCGTCGGCACGCAGAACGTAAGCGCGGCCGAACTCAAGCAGCTGCTGGACCGGTATGCCATCAAGGTGGTGTCCTCGCACGTGCAGCTGGCAGAGCTGCGCAACGACCTGGACAGCGTGATCGCCTTCAACCGCTCCATCGGCAACACGACGCTGGTGGTCCCGTACCTGGACGAGAAGGAACGCCCGACCGACGCCGTCGGCTGGACCGCACTCGGCCAGGAACTGGGCCGCATCGCCAAGCGGGCGCGCGCCAAGGGCATGCGCATGGCCTACCACAACCACGATTTCGAACTGGTCGAGTTCGACGGCACGACCGGGCTGGAGCTGCTGTTCGCCGCGGCCGGGCCCGATCTGCAGACCGAGCTGGACCTGGCCTGGGTAGCGCGTGCCGGCCATGACCCGGCGCTCATGCTCGGGAAATTCCGCGGCCGGGTGTTCGCGGTGCACGCCAAGGACAATGCGCCCAAGGGGCAGGCCGAAGGTGAAGGCGGTTTCGCGGCGGTCGGCCAGGGCGTGCTGGACTGGAACACAATCCTGCCCGCTGCGGCGGCCGCCGGCGTGCAGTGGTACATCCTCGAGCACGACCATCCGCGCGATCCGGCCACCGTCATCCAGACCGGCGCGGACTATCTGCGCAACCACTTGACCGCCACCCTGCCAGCCAGCGCAGCGCGCTAGCACGCCAAGGAAACCCACTTGAAAAAGATCCTGACAACCGCCGTGGTTCTATCGGCGGCGACCTTTGCGAACGCGGCCTGGTCCAAGGACGACCCTGCCGCCGGCGCGCAGCTTTACGCTATCCACTGCACGGCCTGCCATGGCGCCGATCGTGCGGGCATGCCGGGCGCGTTTCCCGCGCTCACCGACGTCGGCAAGCGCCTGCAACCGGCGCAGATCAAGGAAAAGATCAGCAAGGGCGGCGGCCTGATGCCGCCCTTCTCGCAGCTTTCCCAACAGGAGATCGACGACATCACCAGCTTCCTGGCGAAGTAGGATCGCCGCGACGGGATGGCGCCGTGCGCTTACAGTTCGCGCACCCAGATGTTGCGATAGCTGACCGCCGAATCGTGTTCCTGCAGGGAGATCGGCGCGCAGTCGTGCGGCGCATACGAGGGTGCCCCGATGTACTCGGTCTTCCCCGCCAGCACCGTGTCATCCTGCACCAACACGCCGTTGTGCAGCACGGTGATGCGCGCGGGCGAGGTCAGCCCGCCGCCCTGCGAGAAGCGCGGCGCCTTCCAGATGATGTCGTAGACCTGCCACTGGCCCGGCGCCCGCGAGGCATTCACCAGCGGCATGGCCTGCTTGTAGATCGAGCCGGCCTGGCCGTTGCCGTAGGTCGGGTTGTCGTGACTGTCCAGCACCTGCAGTTCGTACAGCTCCTGCAGGAAGATGCCGCTGTTGCCGCGGTCCTGGCCGTCGAAGCCGGCCGTTGCGCTGGGCGAGCGCCATTCAACGTGCAGCTGCATATCGCAGAACCGCTGCCGGGTGCGGATGCCCTTGCTGCCCGGCACCACCGTCAGCGCGCCATCGTCGACGCGCCATGGCACGCGTCCGCCCTGCTCGGATTCCCACGCGGAGACATCCTTGCCATCGAAGAGCACGATTGCATCGGAAGGCGCGCCGCCGATGGGGGTGGCCACGCTCGCAGGCACCGGTTTCCACACCTCGGTCCTGGTGGGATCGCGCGCGGGGTCGCCGCTGGCCTGCGCGAACACAGGCGCGGTGGCCAGCAGGCAGGCGGCAGCCAGCAGCGGTCTGGTCATTATGTTTTTCATCAGCTGGTCGCCCACGCGGGCGTGCCGGGCACATAGGCGAGATCGCCCTCATAACGGCCCGGTACGGCGACGTACTTCAGGACTTCGGTCGCGCCGACCTTCGAGGTGAAAAAGCCGAAGATGGTCAACTGCTTGAACATCGTGAAGTAGTGCGGCACCGCGTCGGTGGCTTCTGCGGCGCCCGTGTCATCCACCTCGACGATGCGTTTCCCGGCCTCCGCATCCAGCGTGCGCAGCAGTTCGGTGCGGTCCTGCGCGGTGAGCGCCACGAAGCGGCCACCGGCGCGTTTGTCGATATCGGCCAGGCCGGCGCGGAACGCCGCCTGCTGCGCGGCGGTGTAGCAGTCGCTGACGAATGTGGCCATGAACGCACCCGCGCCGGCGTCCTTCGCCCCCGGCGTGCCGGTGCGCGGCAGGATGGTCTCGGCGATCTCGTCCAGCGTGGCGACATCGGCGGCGGAGAAGGCGCTCTTCGAGCCCGTGGAGGGCACCTGTCCGTTGGCCAGCGCAGGCACGCCGACCATCGCCGCACCGGTGGCGGCAACGATCATCTTCAGCAGTTCGCGGCGGTCCATCAGAGGTTCCCCGCTTTCAGTTCACGCACCGCGTGGTCCGCCGCCCGGGCGGTCAGGGCCATATAGGTCAGCGAAGGGTTCACGCAGGCGCTGGAGGTCATGCAGGCGCCGTCGGTCACATAGACATTGGGCGCATCCCAGACCTGGTTGTGCTGGTTCAGCACCGAACTGCTGCGCTCCCGGCCCATGCGCGCGGTACCCATTTCGTGGATGCCCTTGCCCGGGGCGTAGTCGTTGTCGTGCATCTTCACGTCCTTCACCCCAGCGGCCTCCAGCATCTCGGCGGCGTCTGCGGCCATGTCCTTGCGCATCGCCGTTTCATTCGCGCGCAGTGACACGTCCATCGCCAGCACCGGCAGCCCCCACTTGTCTTTCTTGTCGCTGTCCAGGCGGATCGTATTGTCATGGTGCGGCAGCATTTCCCCGAACCCGGTCATGCCGATACGCCAGTCGCCCGGCACGGTCAGCGCGTCCTTCAGATCGGCGCCAATGTTCATTTCGGCGATCTCGCGCGACCAGCCGTTGCGGCTTGCACCGCCCTGGTAACCGAAGCCGCGGGAATAGCCACGCTTGTCATCGGTACTGACATTGCGGAAACGCGGGACGTAGAAGCCGCAGGGGCGGCGACCGAAGTAATACTTGTCATCGTAGCCTTCGACCCGGCCAGAGGCCCCCGCGCCGAAATGATGGTCCATCACGTTGTGCCCAAGCTCACCGGACGAAGACCCCAGCCCGCCTTCCCAGACATCGGTGGCCGAGTTCATCAGCAGCCAGGTCGAGTTGAACGAGGAGGCATTGAGGAAGATGACGTTGGCGGTGTACTGGTACGTCTGTCCGTTCTCCGCGTCTATTATCTCCACCCCGCGCGCCCGCTTGCGGTCCTTGTCGTACAGCACTTCCTTGACGATCGAGAACGGCCGCAAGGTCAGGTTGCCGGTCTTCATCGCCGCCGGCAGCGTCGCCGACTGCGTCGAAAAATACGCGCCGAACGGACAGCCCAGGATGCACTTGTTGCGGTACTGGCAGTTGACGCGGCCCTGTTCGACCTTCGGCTGGGTGATGTTCGCGGTGCGCGAGTGGATCATGTGGCGGGTACCACCGAATGCCTTCTTGATCCGCGCGGCCACGTCCTTCTCCACGATGTTCAACGGGATCGGCGGCAGGAACTCGCCATCCGGCAATACGTCCAGTCCCTCGCGCGTGCCGGCGATGCCGGCGAACTTTTCCACGTGGTCATACCAGGGCGCGATGTCGGCGTAACGGATCGGCCAGTCGGTGGCGATGCCGTCCTTCAGGTTCGCCTCGAAATCCAGGTCCGACAAGCGATAACTCTGCCGGCCCCACATCAGCGAGCGACCACCGACGTGATAGCCGCGGAACCAGTCGAACCGTTTGGTCTCGATGTAAGGCGAGTCTTTCTCGTTGGCCCACATGCCCTCGAGATTCTCGGCAAGGCCGTAATCACGCATCAGCACCGGGAAGTCCGCCTTCATCGCCTGCGTGGGCCGGTTGCGATGCGGGAAATCCCATGCCTCCTTCATCGCGTTGACATAGCCCTTGACGTGCTCGATGTTGCGTCCGCGTTCGAGCATCAGCACCTTGAGCCCTTTTTCGGTCAGCTCCTTTGCCGCCCAACCGCCACTGATTCCGGAGCCGACGACGATCGCGTCGTAATGATTGTCTGCCATGGGTTCTGCTTCACCTTGGTGGATATCGTTTCAGACGTCGCAGAGGCGTATCGCCTCGCGCAGCGAGCCAACGGGATCGGGCGCTGCAGGCATGAATTCCTGCGCCAGATACCCATCGAAGCCGGTGTCGCGGATCGCGCGACAGATGGAGGGGTAATGCAGTTCCTGCTGGTCTCCTATCTCGTGTCGGCCAGGCACGCCTGCGGTGTGGTAATGCTTGAACCACGCGTGATGCCTGCCGATGGTGGCGATGATGTCGCCCTCCATGATCTGCATGTGGTAAATGTCGTAGAGCAGGCCGAAATGCGCCGAACCGATCCGCTGGCACAGGTCCACGCCCCAGGCGGAGTGGTCGCACAGATAATCCGGATGATCGACCCTGGAGTTCAGCAGCTCCATTACCAGCACTACGCCGCGCTTCTCGGCGTGCCGGAGGATGCGCTTGAGGCCAGCCTCGGCATTGGCCATGCCCTCCTGCGTATCCATGCCGTTGCGGTTGCCGGAAAAACAGATCAGGTTGCGATAGCCGGCATCGGCCACCAGATCGATGTGCCGCGTGTAGCGCGCCACCAGTTCATCGTGGAACCGGCGATCGGCGAAGCCCTTTTCCAGGCTGATCTCCGCGCCGTTGCACATGGAGCTGTCCACGCCGTGGGCCTTCAGCGTGGGCCAGTCGTTCGGGCCGACCAGGTCGATGGCGGAAAAGCCGAGGTCCTTGACCGTCTGGCAGAGCTGGGCGACCGACTGCTGCGGGAACGTCCAGCGGGCGACGGAATGCTTGAGGTTGCCCTTCAGCGATGTGCTGGCGGTGTCTGCGGCGCGCGCGGGCAGGATGCTGGCAGCGCCGAGGCCGACGCTTCCGGCGACGGCCATGCGCAGGGCGTCACGTCGCGTCAGCATTCGGCCTTGGATCGATCCAGTCGGATGGCTGGGCATCTGCTTTCCGGCCTCCCAACCGGTATCAAACGCAACGATTCATCTAAATGCAATCGATTGCACCATAGGACAGGCCATCGTTTTTTTGCAAGACGCAGTGCACGAAAATGGATGCTGCAAGGCACAACGCGGCGCATGCCGGACGGCTCTGGCCGGTCCGTCGGCCACAAAAAAGCCCCGTCAAAACGGGGCTCTTTCAAACGTCTCGAAAGCTGGCAGCAGACGCTGCGTCAGAACGGAATGTCGTCGTCAGCGAAGTCGTCCATCGGCGGCGCCTGCTGCGGCTGCTGCTGCGGACGCTGCTGGCCGTAGCCGCCGCCCTGACCACCCTGCCCGCCCTGACGCTGACCGCCGCCGCCACCGCCACCGCCGTATTCCTGGCGCGGGGCCTGCTGGCGCTGCGGACGATCGCCGCCGTAGTTGCCACCGCCTGCTCCGCCACCGCCGCCGCCTTCACCGCGGCCGCCGAGCATCTGCATTTCATCGGCGATGATGTCGGTCGAATACTTTTCCACACCGTCCTGGCCGGTGTACTTGTCGTAACGCAGGCTGCCTTCGACGTACACCGAGCTGCCCTTGCGCAGGTATTCACCGGCGATCTCGCCGAGCTTGCCGAAGAACACCACGCGGTGCCATTCGGTCCGCTCCTGCTGGTTGCCATCCTTGTCCTTGCGGACGCTGGTGGTGGCCAGGCTGATACGGGTGATGGCCATGCCGCCCTGGGTGTACTTCACGTCCGGGTCGTTGCCGAGGTTGCCGACCAGGATGACTTTGTTGATGCCACGCGCCATAGGAGTGTTCTTCCGTTGTCCGGGGACGGTCCGGGCGGGCCTTGGGGCGCCGGCGCGGGACCGCCCCAGTGAATTGGGGGGATTGCAGAACGCCCCATGTTACCACCGGACGGGCGCTGGACTCGGGCGGGATTGGGTCTGTCTCTTACACACACCTGACGCTGCCGACGACCTTACGCGATCTGGTCTCGTCGGCCGCCGCAAGATTGCAAACCAAGAATAGAGTGTACAAGCGCGAGGACACAGCAACTACGA
>NZ_PJAY01000003.1:0-28016 GCF_002836635.1 Stenotrophomonas sp. Bg11-02 | reverse complement strand
TAAGGTCGTCGGCAGCGTCAGAGGTGTATAAGGGACAGCCCGACCCCTGCACCGTATGCAGCTGTCGCTCTGAGCGACTCAGCCGTTCGAAGAGGAACCACGCACGCGCAGCACCAGGCCCTTCAGGAAGTAGCGCATCAACTGGTCGCCCGCCTTGCGGAAGTGCTTGTGGTCGCGCTGGCGGAACACCGCGCTCAACTCCGGTTTGGAGACTGCAAAGCCCGCCGCCTGGAAGATCTCCTGCAGGTCCACGTCACGCAGCTGGAAGGCCACGCGCAGCTTCTTCAGGATCAGGTTGTTGTCGATGCGCGTCTCGATCGCGCGCTGTGGCTGGCTCTCGTCGCGGCCGCGCAGGTGCACGATCAGGCCATCCAGCACATGGGCCAGCGCCTCGTCGCTGCAGGGCTCGGCACCCGCTTCGTTGTCCGGCTTCAGCCAGGCATTGACCTGCTCGGCGGTGACCGGGAAGGCAGGGTCGGCCAGCTCGCACAGCACCACCATGTGGTTGTCGCTCAGGTCCAGGGCAAAGCGCAGGCTGCGCAGCACATCGTTGTTGATCATTGTCTTCCACACCGCCGGCAGGGAGCGCCGGGACCTGCATTGTACCGCCCGCGCCGCTGTCATCCTGCGGTCATCGAACTGCAGCACAGTGCGCCCCTCGACCCCTGAAGCAGGATTGCCCGCCATGCGTCCCTGGATTCCCTTGCTGCTGGCCGTCTTGCCGGCCGCCTGCCCGGCGGCGGCGCAGGACCGCTATGTGCCGCTGGAGCAGCGCATCGACGCGGCGCGGCTGGCCGACGTCGGCCTGACCCCGGACCAGCTGCAGCAACTGAACCGCCTGCTGCGCGAGACCCAGCCGCAGGCGCCGACGGCAGCCGATGCGCCGCCGCCTGCCGACCGCGCCACGCCGACCGCTGCGGCCCCGATGTTCATCGGCCTCGACGACGGCCCGATCAAGGCGCATGCCACCGGCACCATCAGCGGCTGGCAGCCGGGCATGCTGTTCACCCTCGACAACGGCCAGCAATGGCAGGTGCTGAAGGGCGAAATGACCCTGCGCCGACCGCTGCAGGATCCGCCCATCGAGGTGGTGCCCGGCATCGCCGGCCGCTGGTTCCTGCAGGTGGATCCGGACCTGCCGAAGGCGCGCGTATTCCGCGTGCGCTGATCGCGGGCGACCGATCCGGCAAGGCAGGTGGACGCTGACAGTGCCAGAATATCGGTCTGGATCTTTCTGGAGTTGCCTGATGACCCGTACCGTCCTGATCACCGGCGCCACCTCCGGCTTCGGCGCTGCCGCCGTCCACCGCTTCGCCAAGGCGGGCTGGAAGGTGATCGCCACCGGCCGTCGCGGTGAGCGCCTGCAGCCCCTGGTGGACGCCTACGGTGCCGACCAGGTGCACGCGGCGGTGTTCGATGTCCGCGACGCAGTCGCCATGGAAGCGGCACTGCTGGCGTTGCCGCCGGCGTTCGGGCAGATCGACCTGCTGGTCAACAATGCAGGCCTTGCGCAGGGCACGCTGCCGGCACAGCACGCCAAGCTGGAGGATTGGCGCACGATGATCGACACCAACGTCACCGCGCTGGTCACGCTCACCCACCGCCTGCTGCCGCAGTTGGTGGAGCGCAAGGGGGCGATCATCAACATCTCTTCGGTGGCCGGCGTCTACCCGTATCCGGGTGGCAATGCCTACGGCGGCACCAAGGCCTTCGTCAGCCAGTTCTCGCTGGGGCTGCGTTCGGACCTGCACGGTACCGGTGTGCGGGTGACCACCATCGAACCGGGCATGGCTGAAACCGAGTTCACCGTGGTGCGTACCCACGGCGACCAGGCCGCGTCGAACAAGCTGTACACCGGCGCCAACCCGATGACTGCCGAAGATATCGCCGAGCAGATCTACTGGGTGGCCAGCCTGCCGCCGCACCTGAACATCAATCGCCTGGAACTGATGCCGGTCAGCCAGTCGTATGCCGGCTTCCAGGTGGCACGCGAAGGCTGAGGCCGCCCGGCGAAGCATCCGCGGGGCGAACGGCCGAGCCCCTCGTGGCTGGTCGCGAAGAGCTTGTTCTCGTGCGCGGGCCGGGCAAGGCTGGGCGGGGGACGGCAAAAACAGCTCCTGTGGGCCTCGGCTCGCGCCATCCATGGCGCTCCACGCCCCCGCCCGACCTTACCGCCCGGCCCTGCCACGGATCGCTTGGCGTCCACCACGGTAGAAAGAAAAAGAGCGTGGAGCTGACCTGCGGACCGTGGCGGATGTTACTGCGCCTTGATCGCCATCGCCTGCAGGCCGGTTCCATCCAGCTTCTGCTTGGCTTCGGACAGCTCGCCTGCGGTGCCATACGGCCCCATGCGCACGCGATACACCGTCTTGCCGCTGATCTGCGCCGATTCAACCCGCGCAGCAAGCCCGATCATCGCCAGCTTCGCCTTGGTCGCTTCGGCATCGCCGGACGCACCGAATGCGCCGGCCTGCAGGATGTAACGCACGTTGCTTTCGGCAGGCGCGGCTGCAGGCGTGGTCGCTGCGGTCGCTGCAGGCGCGCTGGCGGTGGCGGCCGGCGGTGCGGTGGCGGTGGCCGGCGCGGCGGGACGCTCGCTCAACGGTGTCGGCAGGGCGGCCTGGCGTACCGGCGCCGTGCTTGCCACCGTCGCCGTGGCACCGGTGGTGGTGGCTGCGGTGGAAGCCGGCGCAGGCGCGGCGGCCGGGACCGGCTTGCCTTCCAGCGCCGCCTGCGCGCGCTGCGCCTCGCTGCGGGCAAGGCGCTGTTCCTCAGCGCGCGTGCTCGCAGCCAGCTCTGCATCGGACATCTCCACTTCCTTGCCTGGCAGCAGCGTGTAGAAGTCGTACTGGGTCGCCGCTGGCTTGGCCGGGGTATCCGGCTTGGCCGCTGCAGGCGTTTCCACCTGCGTGCCGACGTCACCCTCGGCTTCGACCACCGGTGCCGGCTGGGCGTTCGGATCCGGACGCGGACCTGCGCGCAGGAAGCCATCGGCATCCCCCTTGAACAGGTTCGGCGCGGCCAGGAACACCACGGCGGCAATCGCCACACCGGCGACCAGCCACACCCACCCCGGCGTTCCCTGGCTGCTGTTGCGCCGTGCCTGACTCTTGCCGCGTCGTGCTGCCATGTCTACTGCTTCTCCAATGCTTACATTTTTTCCGGGGCGCCTACGCCCAGGAGTTCCAGGCCATTGCGCAACACCTGGCGCGCCGCGCTGGCCAGGGTGAGTTTGGCATCGCGGTCGGCGGCATCTTCCACCAGCACCGGCGTCCCGTGATACCACGTGTGGAAGGCGTGCGCCAATTCACGCAGGTACTGCGCCACCAGGTGCGGTTCAAGCGCGATGCCGGCTGCTTCCACCACTTCGGGGTAACGCGAGATTTCATTCATCAGGTTCAGTGATGCCTCGTCCTGCAGCGTGCGCAGCGCGGCCAGTCCCTGTTCCTGCGAATACACCAGTCCCTTCTCCTGCGCCTGGCGATGCAGGCTGCAGACGCGGGCATGCGCGTACTGCACGTAGAACACCGGATTGTCGTTGCTCTGCTGGCGCGCCAGGTCGATGTCGAAGGTCAGCTGCGAGTCCGGCTTGCGCGCGATAAGGAACCAGCGCGTGGCATCACGACCGGCTTCATCGATCAGGTCGCGCAGGGTGAAGTAGCTGCCCGCGCGCTTGGACAGCTTCACTTCCTCGCCGCCGCGCATCACCGTCACCATCTGGTGCAGCACATATTCCGGCCAGCCCTGCGGAATGCCCACGCCCATCGCCTGCAGGCCGGCGCGCACGCGCGACAGCGAGCCATGGTGGTCGGCACCCAGTTCGGTGATCGCGCGCTCGTAGCCACGCTGCCACTTGGTCAGGTGGTAGGCCACGTCGGGCACGAAATAGGTGAAGGTGCCGTCGGACTTGCGCATCACGCGGTCCTTGTCATCACCGAAATCGGTGGAGCGCAGCCAAAGCGCGCCACCCTCTTCATAGGTGTGCCCGGAATCCTGCAGGCGCTGTACCGCTTCGGCGACCTTGCCGTCGTTGTACAGCGAGCTTTCCAGGAAGTAGATGTCGAAGTCCACGCCGAACGCGGCCAGGTCCAGGTTCTGCTCGTTGCGCAGGTAGGCCACGGCGAAACGACGGATCGCGGCCATGTCATCCGGGTCCTTGGCGCCGACCACGGTGGTGCCTTCCAGGTCCACGCTGGCACCGCGCAGGTAAGCGTCGGCCACGTCCTGGATGTAGTCGCCGCGGTAGCCGCCTTCCGGCCAGCCGGCGTCATCGGGCTTGATGCCCTTGGCCCGCGCATGGGTGGACAGCGCCAGGTTTTCGATCTGCACGCCCGCGTCGTTGTAATAGAACTCGCGCTTGGCATTCCAGCCATTGGCATCGAGCACGCGCGCGATGCAGTCACCGATCGCGGCGGCGCGGCCGTGGCCCACGTGCAGGGGTCCGGTCGGATTGGCCGACACGTATTCCACGCCCACCGTCCGACCATTGCCGGACAGGTTGCGGCCGTAGTCATCGCCTTCCTTGATCACGCTGGCGGCTTCGCGCTGGAACGCGCTGCCGGCCAGGTGGAAATTGATGAAGCCGGGACCTGCGATCTCTACCTTGCTGACATCCGCGCTCTGCGGCAGCGCATCCAGCAGGGCCTGGGCGATCGCGCGCGGGTTGCTGCGCGCGGCCTTGGCCAGCAGCATGGCGGCATTGGTGGCGAAGTCGCCATGCTCGCGGGTCTTCGGGCGTTCAACCACGAACTCGGGTGGAATCGAGTCGGCGGGCAGGGTGCCATTGGCGCGCAGGGCTTCGATGCCTTGGCTGATCAGGGCGCGGAGGAGATTTTTCACGTGGCCTGCTGTGAAGTGCGGCGGAATCCCCCATTTTAGCCGATCTGCCCCGCCCCGGCAGACGGGGATAAACCGTGGGGGTTCAGCCCCGTGCCGGCTGCGGCCCCGATGGAGGCGTGCCTGCGGTTCCTGAGGCAGTTCAGCTTCGCGATGGCGGGGCGCTGGCCGGGCCCAGCCATCCTCGTTCAGCAAACGACACGGGCGCGCCTTCCCCTATCACCAGATGGTCCAGCAGGCGCACGTCCAGGTGGGCCAGCAGGGATTGCAGCTCCGCGGTGACCTGGTGGTCGGCGGCCGATGGCTCAGCATCCCCGGAGGGGTGGTTGTGGCTGACGATGACGGCGGCCGCGTTCAGCGCCAGCGCCCGGCGGACCACTTCGCGCGGGTAGATGGACGCGGCATTCACCGTGCCCTGGAACAGCTCCTCGTAAGCCAGCAGGCGATGCTGGTTGTCCAGGAAGAGGGCGACGAATACCTCGTTGGAACGTCCGCGCAGCCGGTGCTGCAGGAAGCGCGCGGCCACCGCAGGGGACTGGACTGGCCCACGCATTCGCCGCGAACCAGTTGCGCGGCAAGATGGCGCTGCGCCAGTTCCAGCGCGGCGGCCAGCGCGCAGCTGCGCGCCGGACCCAGCCCGGGCAGGCGCGCCAGCGCAGGAGCGGGGAGGTCGAGCAGCCTGCGCAGCGGTCCATGCTGGGCCAGCAGATCGCGGGCGGTCTGCACGGCATCGCGCCCGCGTGTGCCCGAGCCGAGGAAGATGGCCAGCAGCTCCGCATCCGAGAGCACGCCGGGGCCCTGCGAGAGCAGGCGTTCGCGGGGTCGTTCCTGTGCGGGCCAGTCGTGGATCGTCATGCCGACAGTGTGGCCACCCACGCTGCGCACGGCCATGGGGCAGCCGCCGCCTGGTGGGTCAGGAAGGGCGTGAGCCCTTGATCGGGTAAGTGCGCAGGAACGCGTGGAGCTCGTGGTTTCCAGTCAGCCCCAGTTTGCGCATCGCATCGGACTTCTGCCGGCTGACGGTCTTCGGACTGCGCCCTCGTTGCTGGGCGATCATGCTGAGGTTCATGCCGCGGCTGAGGCCTTCCAGCACATCGCGTTCGCCCTGTGACAGCGAGGCCGGCGTTGCCCGGTGGGCCAGGTCACGGGCCTGCAGGTGGGAGCGCAGGTGCTGTGAGACGTAGGTCTGCCCGGCAGCGGCACTGCGCACCGCCTGGGCCAGTTCGTCGAAATCCGCGGCTTTGTCCAGCGCGCCATGCACCCCGCAGCGCAGCAGCGTGATCAGCACCGTGGGGCTGGCGGTACCGGTCAGCACCACCAGCGGCAGCCACGGGTGCGCAACGCGGATGCAGTCGAGCAGCTCGGGCCCATCGGGGCCCTTGCCGGGCATGGTCAGGTCGGTCAGCACCACGTCGCACGGCTGGCGCTCCAGCAGGGCAAGCAGGTGAGTGCCGCCGGAGGCCTCGCCGACCACGTCGATGCGTGCGTTCTCCAGCACCACGCGTGCGCCGTGGAGGATGATCGGATGGTCGTCGGCAATGATGGTGCGGATGTACACGGTAGGGTCCTGCGGTCCGGCGGGGCAGGTCCCGGCAACCGCCGGGCGCAAGCGGATGACGCGACAACTGGCATCGTTAAATGCTGTCATACATGTACTTATATCCGTCGGTCATATCGCCCCGAATAGGGGCACTACGGGGCTTTCGGCTAAGCTAATGTCTTTGCGTGCATAGGATTTCCCCGGTGGCTGACTCACCCAAGACTTCCCCGGCGCGGCAGCGTCCGCTGGAAGGGCGCAGGCTGCTGTTGTGCGTGGGCGGCGGCATCGCGGCCTACAAGGCGTTGGAGCTGGTCCGCCGGCTGCGCGATGCCGGGGCGCTGGTGCAGGTGGCGATGACCGCCGGTGCACAGCAGTTCGTCACCCCGCTGAGCTTCCAGGCATTGTCCGGCCAGCCCACGCGCACCACGCTGTGGGACAGCGCGGCAGAACAGGCGATGGGGCATATCGAGCTGGCACGCTGGGCCGACCGCATCGTGGTCGCACCGGGCACCGCCGACCTGCTGGCACGCCTGGCCCAGGGCCATGCCGATGACCTGGTGAGCACGCTCTGCCTGGCCAGCACCGCCCCGCTCACCGTGTGCCCGGCGATGAACCACCGCATGTGGCTGCACCCGGCCACCCAGGCCAACATCGACCTGCTGCGCACGCGCGGGGCGCAGGTGGTGGGTCCGGTGGACGGACCCTTGGCCGAGGGCGAGTCCGGGCCCGGGCGCCTGGCCGAGCCGGACGACATCGTGGCCGCGCTGGTGGCCATCGAACGCACTTCGGATGCAGCAGGCGACGACGCCACGCATGGTCCTTCCGCGCTGGCGGGCCTGCGCCTGCTGATCAGCGCCGGACCCACCTACGAAGACATCGATCCGGTCCGTTACGTGGGCAACCGCAGCAGCGGAAAGATGGGCTACGCGCTGGCCGCGGCGGCTGCCCGGCTCGGTGCCGAGGTCGTGCTGGTCAGTGGCCCGGTGAACCTGCCGACGCCGGCGGGCGTGCAGCGGATCGACGTGCGTTCGGCCGCGCAGATGCGCGATGCCGTGCTGGGTGCGCTGCCTGCGGATATCTATATCGGTGCCGCCGCGGTATCGGATTACACCCCGCGCCAGGTCGCACCGCAGAAGTTGAAGAAGACCGCCGACAGCCAGTCGCTGGTGCTGGAACTGGTCCGCACCGCGGACATCCTGGCCGAGGTGGCCACCCAGACCCAGTCGCTGAAGCTGGTGGTGGGGTTCGCTGCGGAAACCCATGACGTGGAGAAGTACGCGCGCGGCAAGCTGGTGGACAAGCGGCTGGACCTGGTGATCGCCAACCAGGTGGGCCAGGCCGGCGCGGGTTTCGAAAGCGACGACAACGCCGCCACGGCCTATTGGCAGGACGGTGAACAGGTATTCCCGGCCACCTCCAAGACCGAGCTGGCCACGCAACTGCTCGCCCTCATCGCGCAAAGGCTGACCGCATGAACGCTGCATCGCACCCTGTTTCCGCCTCGCTGCAGCCGCTGCAGGTGAAGCTGCTCGATCCGCGCTTCGGCGACAGCTGGCCACTTCCGGCCTATGCCACCGAAGCCAGTGCCGGCATGGACCTGCGCGCGGCGACCGAAGCGCCGCTGGTGCTCGCCCCGGGCGATACCGCGTTGATTCCCAGCGGGCTGGCGATCCACGTCGCCGACCCGAACCTGTGCGCGATCATCCTGCCGCGCTCCGGGCTGGGCCATCGGCACGGCATCGTGCTCGGCAACGGCACCGGCCTGATCGACGCCGATTACCAGGGGCCGCTGCTGATCAGTGTCTGGAATCGGGGCCGCGAGGCCTTCACCATCGAACCCGGCGACCGCATCGCACAGCTGGTTGTCGTTCCCATCGTGCGTGTTGCCCTGCAGGTAGTGGATACTTTCACCGACAGCACGCGGGGCTCGGGTGGGTTCGGGCATACCGGAGTGCGCTGACTCGGGGGACAGGATGATCGGCAGCAAGGGGAAGGGCGTGGCGGTCACGGGACGTACGGGGCCGCTGCTGGCGGCGATGCTGTTGCTGTTGGCGGGGTTGTTCGGCTGGAGTGCGGTGCAGCAGTGGCGCCAGGCCAACACCGGTGCCCAGCTGGAACAGGCGCGCGACAGCGCATTGCAGGGCCTGCAGAAGGCGCTCGACGGTCAACTGCTGCAGTTCGGCAAGCACCTCGAATCCGCACGCGTCGGGCAGGCACTTGCTGCCGGTGACGGAGCCGCAGCGGCGCTGGCGCTGCGCGAAACCTGGACCGGCGTGGAAGAGGTGCAGGTCTGGCCAGCTTCGCTGGAGGCCGCCTACGCCGATCCGGCCGCCTTCGGCTATGCCCGGCTGGCACTGCTTGAAGCGGCGCTGGTCAGTGACAAACCCGTGGCGCGCGTGGTGCGCGATGCCGGTGGCGCGCGCTTGGGCCTGGCGGCGAGCGTGCCGTTGGGCTCCGACGGGCTGGCGCTGGTCTACGTGCGGCAGCCGCTGATGCAGCTTACCGGCCCGCTGGACGCGGTGCGTGCCCCTGCCGAAGGCTATCTGGCGCTGCGCCAGGGCAGCTACAACGTGCTTGAACGCGGTGATCGCAAGCTGGCCGACAGCGGCGAAGTGCTGGCGCGTCCACTGGCCAACAGCAGCCTGCGGCTGGCCGCGGGCGTGCCGTCGATCGAGCCCGGTCCGCTGGGACTGGGGGCGCTGGCCGCTTCGATCGTGGCGCTGTTGCTGGTGCTGATCGCGGTGCTGCTGCTGGTGGGCAAGTCCCGTTTGCCGCTGCCCCGGCGGGCCGCGCGCGAAGGCGCAGAAGAGCAGGGTCCGACCCTGAGCGAGAGCCTGGCGCAGTCAGCCGCCGAGGTGTCGAGCGGCGCGTCGGCGGAGCAGGGCGCCGGTGCCGCACTGGAGCCGCCGCCCTTGGCCGCGAGCCTGGCGGCGGGCATTTTCCGCGCCTACGACATACGCGGCGTGGTCGGCGAAGAGCTGACGCCCAAGGTGGCGGCTTTGATCGGCCAGGCCATCGGCAGCGAAGTGTTGGCGCAGGGCCTGCGCGAAGTGGTGGTCGGCCGCGATGGCCGCCTGTCCGGACCGGAGCTGGCCGCTGGCCTGGCCGAAGGCCTGCGCCGCGCCGGCTGTGATGTCATCGATATCGGGCTGGCACCGACCCCGGTGGTGTACTTCGCCAGCCACCACCTGCGGAGCGGCAGCTGCGTGGCGGTGACCGGCAGCCACAACCCGCCCGAGTACAACGGTTTCAAGATCGTCATTGCCGGGCAGACCCTGTCCGGCGATGCGGTGACCGCGCTGTACCAGCGCATCGTCGAAGGGCGACTGGCGCAGGCGCCATCGCCGGGCAGCTACCAGCAGCGCGAGGTCAACGATGACTACGTGCGCCGGATCGCCGACGACGTGCAGCTGGAACGTCCGCTGAAGGTCGTGGCGGACGCCGGCAACGGCGTGGCAGGTGCCCTGGTGCAACCGTTGCTGGAGGCCATCGGTGCCGACGTCATTCCGCTGTACTGCGATGTCGATGGCACCTTCCCCAACCATCATCCTGATCCGAGCGATCCGGCCAACCTGCAGGACCTGGTGCAGACGGTGAAGCGTTTCGACGCCGACCTCGGCATCGCGTTCGATGGCGACGGCGATCGCCTCGGCGTGGTGACCCCGGATGGCACGATCATCTTCGCCGACCGTCTGCTGATGCTGTTCGCCGCCGACGTGCTGCTGCGCAACCCCGGCGCGATGGTGATCTACGACGTCAAGTGCACCGGCAAGCTGGCCGACTTCGTGCTGCGCCACGGCGGCAGCCCGATGATGTGGAAGACCGGCCATTCGTTGATCAAGGCGCGCATGGCCGAGACCGACGCGGAGCTGGCCGGCGAGATGAGCGGGCACTTCTTCTTCCGCGAGCGCTGGTTCGGATTCGACGATGGCCTGTACGCCGCTGCGCGCCTGCTGGAGATCCTCGCGCTGCGCGAAGAAACCCCGCAGGAGGTGCTGGAAGAGCTGCCGCAGAGCATCTCCACCCCGGAGATCAAGGTGCCGGTGGCCGATGGCACGCCGCACGCGCTGGTTTCACTGGTGGTGAGCGCAGCGCAGTCCGCGGACAACCCGTTCGTGGGTGGCCGCATTTCCACCATCGACGGCCTGCGCGTGGACTTCGCCGACGGCTGGGGCCTGGTCCGCGCCTCCAACACCACCCCGGTGCTGGTCCTGCGTTTCGAAGCCGACAGCGAAGACGCCCTCGAGCGCATCAAGGCCCAGTTCCGCGCCCAGCTGCAGCCCCTGCTGGGCGAGCAGGACCTGGGCTTCTGAGACCGCGCCGAAGGATCCGGTAGCGCCGACCCATGGTCGGCGAGCGCAGCGGCCGCACTGCGCGGAAGGATTCCGCCGAGCATGGCTCGGCGCCACCACGCCCGCCCCCCCCGCCGCGCGTGGGGGCCCGAGCGGGCAGGGGGAACAGCCCCTTGGACAGGACCGTTGGAGCCCCGGACGGGCGGAAACGAGCCCCCATGGATGGGTTCACGGCGTGTCCTGGCCAAGGGGCTGTTCCCCTGCCGGCCCGTAGCATCGAAGACACCAACGCACCACGCCGGCAAGAAAAATCTCATCCCTTGAACCGCAACCCCACGCCGGGCTCGGTGAACACATACCGCGACTCCAGCGCCGAATCGCCCAGCTTCTGCCGCAGCTTGCCCACCAGTATCCGGAGGTAGTGCGTGTCGTGCTGATGCGTCGGCCCCCAGATGTCCTTCAGGATCTGCGGCTGGGTCACCACCCGCCCGGCATTGACTAGCAGCAGCGACAGCAGCGCGTACTCCTTGCGCGTCAAAGGCACTGCAACGCCATCCAGGGTGACCGCGCGGTGCACCAGGTCGATACGCAGGTGTCCGTCATCGAACACCGGCGGCTGGCCGTCCAGCGGTGCCGCACGCGTGCGCAGCAGCATGCGCACCCGCGCCATCAGCTCCTGCGTACCAAACGGCTTGGTCACATAGTCGTTGGCGCCGGCATCCAGCGCACGCACCTTTTCGGCTTCGCCGGCGCGCACGGTCAGCATGATCACCGGCAGCTGGCTCCATTGGCGCAGTTCGGTCAGCACCTGATGGCCTTCCATGTCCGGCAGGCCGATATCCAGGATCACCAGGTCCACGCTCTCGGCCACCAGCCGCTCCAGTCCCTCCTGGCCGCTGGACGCCTGCAGCACCCGGTAGCCCTGCGCCCGCAGGCTGATGTCCAGGAACCGGCGTATCTGCGCTTCATCATCGATCACCAGCACGCAGGCGGGCGGGATCGACGGCGTGCTGTCAGGCGTCAAGGGCATCGGGGTGACCGGCAGGAGTGAGCAGGGGCAGGGTAATCCGTATCAGCGTACCGCGTCCGTCCTCGCCGGCCAGCGCCTGCACGCTGCCGCCATGTGCGCCGACCATCCCCTGGCAGATCGCCAGCCCCAGGCCGGTGCCGTGGCGACCGCGGTCGCCGCGCTCCACGCTGTAGAACATGTCGAAGATGCGCGCGCGTTCGTCGGCTGGAATACCGGGCCCGCGGTCGAGCACGTCGATCACCAGATCGCGCGAGTGCAACCGCGCACTGACCGTGACCGGCGCCGTGGCTGGGGAGAATTTCGCGGCATTCTCCAACACGTTGAACAGCGCCTGCTCGACCAGGGCCGGATGCACCCAGATCGGCGCCAGCGACGCAGGAATGTCCAGCTGCAGCTTCACCTCCGGCTGGTAACGCTGCAGCCGGCGCGCGGCAGACCCGACCAGTTCGTCCACGCCGATCCAGTCGCGGTTGATCTTCAGGCCGTCATGGCCGAGCCGGGTCATGTCCAGCAGGTTCTGGATGTAACGGTCCAGCCGCTCGCCTTCCAGCATGATGGTGTCCAGCAGGGCGCGACGGTCCACCGCATCCATCGCCTGGCCATAACTGGCCAGGCTGTCGGCCGAGCCGATCATCGCCGCCAGCGGCGAGCGCAGGTCATGCGAGACCGACGACAGCAGCGCCGAGCGCAGCCGCTCGGTCTCGTTGCTGACATGCGCCTGTTCCAGCTCGGCCACCAGCCGGGTACGCAGTGCGGCCTGCGCGATGTCGTCGACCATCGCCATCGCCAACTGGCGCTGCTCCGGCGCCAGTCGAGCAAGTGCCGGCGGGAACTGCAGCGCCGCCACGCCGATGCAGCGGGCATCGCCATCGAGCAGCGGCAGGCACCACCACTGCGCCCCTGCCAGGGTATCGGTATAGCGGCCACTGGGCTGCCCGTGGCGCTGCGACCAGTCCGCCGCGGCCAGGTCGGTATCGCCGGGCACGGCGCTGCCGCTGGCGGTCACGTCGGTGCCGATGCGCAGCCACGCCGGCGCATCCAGGGCCTGTTCCAGCGCCTGCCGCCCGGCATCGGCGACCGCCTCGTTGCTGGCTGCACTGCTGAGCTGGCGGCCCAGCTGCTGGCGTGCGTTGGCATGTCGGTTGGACGCGCGCAGGGCGATCACCTGCGTGCGTAGGCGCGATGCCAGTCGGCCGGCCACCAGCGCCGCGGCCAGGAACAGGAAGACGGTGATCACGCCCTGCCGCGCGCTGATCGCAAAGGTGAAGCGCGGGGCGATGAACAGGAAGTTGTAGGCCAGGAAACACAGGCTGGCGGCCAGCACTGCCGCACTGGCGCGGGTGCGCGCCGCCACCAGCACCACCGCCACGATGAACACCATCGACAGGTCGGCCATGCCGACCCAGCGCTCGGCAAACCAGGCCACCAGACAGGCCAGGGTGCAGGCCAGTACCGCCTGCGCCAGCTCGGGTGCACGGCCCGGCGCGGGCGTCAGCAGCCGATCACGGCGCGCCCGCGCGCGCGCGCGCGGCGTGCTGATGATGGTGATCTCGTAATGCGCGCCGTGCTGGATCAACTGCTGGGTCAGTGTGCGGTTGAGCATGCGCGCCAGCGGACGTTCGCGCGTGCGGCCCAGTACCAGGGTGGACACATTGTTGTGCGCGGCGTGGTCGAGCAGCGCGTCGGCCACGCTGGATCCCTGCAGTACTTCGGTATCGGCGCCAAGCCGTCGCGCCAGCGCGAAGGCGCTGTCGATCTCGCGTTGCGTCGCTTCATCGGCACGCCGGCGCTGCACGGTCACCACCGTCCAAGGCGCATCGCGGCGCTCGGCGATGCGTCGCGCCACGCGCACCAGGTACTCGCTCTGGCCGCCGCCGTCGATCGCCACCAGCACGCGCCGCCGCAGCGGCAGCGCACCTTCGCCCCCGGCCGCGCGGACTTCGCGCAGGCTGCTGTCCACGCGGTCGGCTGCCTCCTGCATGGCCAGCTCGCGCAGGGCGGTCAGGTTGGCGGTGGTGAAGTAGGACTGCAGCGCCTGCGATGCCTGTTCCGGGACATAGACCTTGCCCTGCTGCAGCCGCGCGATCAGTTCGCGTGGCGGCAGGTCGACCAGCACGATGTCGTGCAGGCGGTCCAGTACCCCATCCGGCACGGTCTCGCTGACCCGGATGCCGGTGATGCGCAGCACCACGTCGTTGAGGCTTTCCAGGTGTTGGATGTTGACGGTGGTCCATACATCGATGCCCGCATCCAGCAGCTCCATCACATCCTGCCAGCGCCGCTCGTGGCGGCTGCCCGGTGCATTGCGATGCGCCAGTTCGTCCACCAGCACCAGCGCGGGACGCCGCTGCACGATCGCATCCAGGTCCATTTCGTGCAGCAGCCGCTCGCGGTAGGCAACCTGCCTGCGTTCAACCAGCGGCAGGCCCTGCAACAGGGCTTCGGTGTCGGCACGGCCGTGGGTTTCGACCACTCCCACGACCAGGTCCACGCCACGGCGCAGCTGCTCCTGCGCGCGCGTGAGCATGCTGTAGGTCTTGCCGACGCCGGGGGCGGCGCCGAGGAACACGGTCAGGCGCCCGCCGGCATCACGCTGCAGGCCTTCTATGAGGGCGTCGGCCTGGCGGCTGCGGGTATCGGTCATGCCGGCGATTGTGCGCCAGCCCAGGCACGCATGGCATCAACGTGCATGCGCGGCGGACTCCAACGCTCGGTTGAGCTTCATCACGTTGACCCGGGGCTGGCCGAACACCCCCCACTGGGGGCCCTCGACATGCGCCTGCACGATGGCCTGCAACTCAGCTTCGGAAAGCCCCCGCGCCTGCGCCACGCGGCGCACCTGCACCTGCACGGCGGCCGGCGACAGATGGGGATCCAGGCCGCTGCCGGACTGCGTCACCAGATCGGCGGGAACCTGCGCGGGCGCGATGCCTTCGCGCAGCGCGACGGCTGCGGTGGCGTCGGCCACGCGCCTCGCCAGTGCCGGGTTGCTGCGTGCCATGTTGGAGCCCGCCGCAGCCATCGGATCATGGCCAGCAGCGGATG
Source organism: Stenotrophomonas sp. Bg11-02 (assembly GCF_002836635.1). Classification (NCBI taxonomy): domain Bacteria; kingdom Pseudomonadati; phylum Pseudomonadota; class Gammaproteobacteria; order Lysobacterales; family Lysobacteraceae; genus Stenotrophomonas; species Stenotrophomonas sp. Bg11-02. The sequence goes on along the minus strand of NZ_PJAY01000003.1, from coordinate 13,273 downwards.
GCCGCGGCTGGAACCAGCCGTCACCGGTGAACGGCTGGGCCAACAGGGCCGAGCCGCGCACGCGGCCATCGGCATCCACGATCAGGCTGCCGTCGGACTGCACGGGGAAGGCAAGCCGCGCCAGCCCGGTACCGGCGGCCGCGTACAGCGCGCCACCCAGCAGCAGGCTGCCCAGGCCAAGCACGATCGCCGGACGCCAGCTGGCGGTATGTTGCAGGCGGGCCTCGCCTTCGGCAGCCGCGCGCGCCAGTGCCTCCGGCGCAACGCGCGGGGATATGGAAGGGGTCGTTGAAGTGTTCATGCAGCAGATACCGTCATCAGCAGGAAGTCGATTGCCTTGATCGCCACGAACGGCAGCAGCACGCCGCCGAGCCCGTACACCAGCATGTTCCGCCGTAGCAGGCTGGTTGCCGTTGCCGGACGGAAACGCACGCCGCGCAGTGCCAGCGGGATCAGCGCCGGGATCACCAGGGCATTGAAGATCAACGCGGCCAGCACCGCATTGCGCGGACTGGACAGCCCCATCACGTTCAACGTGGCCATCCCCGGCACAGTGGCGGCGAACAGCGCCGGCAGGATCGCGAAGTACTTGGACACGTCGTTGGCCAGCGAGAAGGTGGTCAGCGCGCCGCGGGTGATCAGCTGCTGTTTGCCCACTTCCACCACGGCCAGCAGCTTGGCCGGATCCGAATCCAGGTCGACCATGTTGCCGGCCTCCTTCGCGGCCTGGGTGCCGGAGTTCATCGCCAGGCCGATATCGGCCTGGGCCAGCGCCGGCGCATCGTTGGTGCCGTCGCCGACCATCGCTACCAGCCGGCCACCGGCCTGTTCCTGGCGGATGCGTGCCAGTTTGTCTTCCGGCCGCGCTTCGGCGATGTAATCGTCCACGCCGGCCTCGGCCGCGATCGCCGCGGCGGTGAGTGGGTTGTCGCCGGTGATCATCACCGTGCGGATGCCCATCGCGCGCAGCTGGGCGAATTTTTCCCGCATGCCGTGCTTGACCACGTCGGACAGTTCCACCACGCCCAGCACGTGGCGACCTTCGGCCACCACCAGCGGCGTGGCGCCATTGCGCGCCACCTGCTCCACGCGCCCGGTCAGCTCGGCCGGAACCTCCCCGCCGAGGGACTGCACGTGTGCGCGGATCGCATCGGCGGCGCCCTTGCGGATGCTGCGGCCGCCTGCCAGGTCGACACCGGACATGCGGGTCTGCGCGCTGAAGGCGATGTAGTGCGCATGCTCGGGCTCGGCGCTGCGGCAGCCCTGCTCGCGGCCCAGGCGCACAATCGACTTGCCTTCCGGTGTCGGGTCGGCCAGCGAGGAAAGCAGCGCCGCCTCGCGCAGCCGCGCCACGTCCACCCCGGCCAGTGCATGCAATGCGGTGGCCTGGCGGTCGCCGTGGGTGATGGTGCCGGTCTTGTCCAGCAGCAGCACGTCGATGTCACCGGCCACCTCGACCGCCTTGCCGGACTTGGCCAGCACATTGGCCGCCAGGGCACGGTTCATGCCGGCGATGCCGATGGCCGGCAGCAGGCCGCCGATGGTGGTGGGGATCAGGCACACCAGCAGGGCGATCAGCAGCAGCGGATCGACGCTGACACCGACCGAAGCGCCGATCGCCGGCAGCGTGGCCACCACCACCAGGAAGGTCAGCGTCATCGCCGCCAGCAGCAGGGTCAAGGCCACCTCGTTCGGCGTCTTCTGCCGGTTGGCGCCTTCCACCAGCGCGATCATCCGGTCCAGGAAGCTGTGGCCGGGCTCGGCGGTCACCCGCACCACGATCTGGTCGGACAGTACCTTGGTGCCGCCGATCACGCCGGACCGGTCTGTGCCGGCTTCACGCAGCACCGGCGCCGATTCACCGGTCACCGCCGCTTCGTTGATGGTGGCCAGGCCCTGCACGATCTCGCCGTCGGCCGGCACCAGCTCGCCCTCGCCGACCAGCACGTGGTCACCCGGGCGCAGTTCGGCGGCAGGCACCTGTTCCTGTGCTGCTGCGGGACTGGCGGACTGCAGGCGACGCGCCACCAGATCCTGGCGGGCACGACGTAGCGAGGCGGCCTGGCCACGACCGCGCGCTTCGGCCACGGCTTCGGCGAAATTGCCGAACAGCACGGTCAGCAGCAGGATCGCGCTGACCGCCAGCCCGAAGCCCATCGGTGCATTGCCGCTCAGGGTGACCACCAGCGCGAGCACGGTACCGGCCATCACCACGGCCATCACCGGACTACGCAGCAGGTGCAGCGGCGAGAGCTTGCGGAATGAGTCAAGCAGCGCACGGCGGAAGCCGGCGCCATCCAGCAGCGCCGGACGGCGCGGCAGCTGGGAAGTGGCAACAGTATTCATGGGGAGTACCTCAATGCAGGCCAAGGCTGAGGTGGTCGGCCACCGGGCCAAGCACCAGAACCGGCAGGAACTGCAGGACGGTCAGGATGACGATCACGCTGAGCAGGGTCAGAGCGAAGGTAGGGGTTTCGATCTGCAACGTGCCCGGCGACTCCGGTGCGCGACGCTTGGCGGCAAGCTGCGCGGCAATCACCAGCGGCACCACCAGCAGCGGGAAGCGTCCCAGCAGCAGCACCAGTGAACAGGTCAGGTTCCACCACGGCGTGTTGTCACCCAGCCCTTCGAAACCGGAGCCGTTGTTGGCATACGCCGATGCGTACTCGTAGAAGACCTGGCTGATGCCGTGGAAGCCCGGGTTGGAGGTGCCCGACAGGCCTGGTACCGCCAGCGTGACGGCGGTAAGGGTGAGCAGGGTGATCGGCTGCAGCAGCACCAGCAGCGCCAGCAGGCGCACCTGCGGGGTTTCCAGCTTGCGTCCCAGCAGTTCCGGCGTGCGCCCGGTCATCAGCCCGGCCAGGAACACGCCCAGCAGCAGGTAGACGATGAACTGCTGCAGCCCGCAGCCGATGCCGCCCCAGATGGCGCTGACCAGCATGTTGACCAGTGACACGGCGCTGGCCATCGGGCTCATCGAATCGAGCATGCCGTTGACCGATCCGTTGGATACCTGGGTGGTCACTGCCGCCCACAGTGCGGTGGCGTCAGTGCCCAGGCGGACTTCCTTGCCTTCCATCAACAAGGCGCTGGCTGCCGTGGGCGAGTGGCCTTCCAGCCACACGGTGGCCGCGATGGACACCGCCGACATGCTGGCCATGCAGCCCAGCACCAGCCAGCCGAAGCGGCGGCGGCCGGTGAACGCCCCGATCATGAAGATCACCGCGATCGGAATCAGAAGGATACCGACCAGCTCAAGGGCATTCGACAGGGGCGTGGGGTTCTCCAGCGGGAACGTACTGTTGGGGCCATACCAGCCGCCGCCGTTGGCACCGAGCTGCTTGGCCGCCACCATCGCGGCAACCGGGCCGAGCGGTATCTTCTGTTCCTGCAGGCCGGTCGACACATCCATCGGCGCGGCCTGCGGGCCCCCGGCAAAGGTGGCCGGAACGCCCTGGCTGGCCAGCAGCACGGTCCACAGCAGGCACAGTGGCAGCATGAAGCGCACGCACAGGCGCAGCACGTCGGCGTGGTAGTTGCCTACGTCGATGCGGCGGTCACCATCAGCCGCGATGTCCTGACGCGGCGGTGCGAACAGGGCGCGCAGGGTGGCCACGGCCAGGGCAAGGCCCATCATCGGCGTCACCACCTGCAGGCCGGTGATGCCGGTCATCTGCGAGAGGTAGGAAAGCTGCGCCTGCCCGGAATAGTGCTGCTGGTTGGTGTTGGTCAGGAAGGACACCATGGTGTGCAGCGCGGTGTCCCAACGCAGGTTGGCGATGCCATCCGGATTCAGCGGCAGCCACGCCTGGGTCATGAACACAGCCATGGTCAGCAGCGCGATGACCGCGTTGCTGAGCACGAACGCGCCGACATAGCCGCGCCAGGACATGCCACGCGCGGGATCTACGCCCAGCAGGCGGTAAAGCGGTTTTTCAATCCAGTGGAACAACGGGTCGATGCGCATCGGCGCGCCGCGCATCACCCGGGCCAGGTACAAGCCGAGCGGCCAGGCCAGCAAGACGCTGGTGGCGAGCAGAATAAGGATTCCGGTCATGTCCGTGGCCCGTCAGAATGCTTCGGGCCGCAGCACGGCGTAGACCAGGTAGGCGGCGGCGACCAGCACCAGTACGCCACTCAGCAGGGAGAGCCAGCCGGGCATGCTCAGCACCCCGCCCGGGAAGAAAGGCCACAACGCGACAGACAAGACATGACGGTGATCGTCCTGGTGGAACCGCTCCACCTCAGGCCGTCATGGTCCGCCCGGGTCGCGTAAAGCCTCCATTTCTCCGCGCCTGCGGCGGCATAAAGTCAGCGTAAAAGCTGCGGCTGAGGGCGGAGGGTCCACGTCATCGCATTCGCGCTGCCGCTCCCACGCTTTGCTGCGCAAACCGTGGGCCCCATCTCACCAGCCCCCACACCCCGCCGCTTCGCGGCCGCCCCTGACTCAGGGGCTCCCTCCACCAGACGCGCCCATGGGGGCTTGGTAGCGCCGACCCATGGTCGGCGGATGCTGGTGGAATGGGGCCTGACGGTTTCCGCCGACCATGGGTCGGCGCTACCGGATGACCGTGGCTGCCATGGACCTGTCGAAGGCCGGGCGGGAGGGGTTGGTGGGGGCGTTGAGCGCCAAGGATGGCGCGAAACGAGGCCCGCAGGAGCGGCTTCTGCCGTCCCCCACCAACCCCTCCCGCCCGGCCTGAACCCAAGACCCGGTGGCTCGTGCGCGATGGCGCGCCACGCGTGCCCTTACGCCTCCGGCGTAACACCTTTCAGCAGGCGGAAACGCTGCACGGTTTCTTCGATCTCCGCGTCCAGTTCGACGCGCTGGCGCTCGAACGTGGCCTGCATGCGCTGCTGCGCCAGCAGTTCGCCGTGGCGCTTGCGGATGGTGGCTGCCGGCTTCTCGCCCACCGGACGCCCGGCCAGTTCATTGTCACCGGCACCGGCCAGGGCGGTGAACAGCGCATCGCGCAGGCTGGCCACGTTGTAGCGCGCGGTGTTGATGTTGTTGTCGAGGATGCCGACGCGCTCGGAAAACACCCGGCGCAGGTCGGCTTCGCTGCTGTAGGTGGACAACATCGCCTGTTCGGTCCGCTGGCGGGTCTGCAGGGCCATTTCATCCAGCCGCGCCTGCGCCTCGGCCGCGGCCGCATCGGCGCGCTCGTCTTCGTTGAGCGCGCGCTGCACCTGGCCGCTGCGCAGCCCGCTGCGTGCGCTGAATTCTTCCCGCGCATTGTTGACCGCGTCCGCAGGCAAGGCATCGCTGCAGATGCGCTCGCTGCCCTCGTTCCAGCAATATAGTTTCTTCGCCTGCGCCTCGGCACTTCCGGCCGGACGCCTGGACTGCTGCGCGCCGGCCACGCACGGCGCGGCCAGCAGCAGGGCGGCAATGATGGACAGATTCCTCAACATGGCGACCACCCCCTTGGGTCGTTCAGTGCGTCGGACGGCTGCCATATCGGGACCGGTAGTCCGCCAGCGGCTGCCGGTAGCCGACAAGTTCCGGGTTTCCGGACGCGAAATCAAGCAGGTCGGCCATCGTCGCCACGGCAATCACCGGAATGCCGGCTTCCTCGGCCACGGCCTGGGCGGCCGAGCGCGGATCGGTTTCCGAAGCGATCTCTTGGCGGTCCAGGGCCACCACGATGCCGGCCGGAATGCCGCCGGCGGCACGGATGATGGCCATCGCCTCACGGATCGCGGTGCCGGCGGTGATGACGTCATCGACAATCAGCACGCGCTTGCCGGTCATGTCCGCGCCGATCAGCTGGCCGCCTTCGCCGTGGTCCTTCACTTCCTTGCGGTTGAACGACAGCGGCAGGTCGCGGCCGCGCTGGGCCAGTTCGCAGGCCATCGCGGTGGCCAGCGGGATGCCCTTGTAGGCCGGGCCGAACACCACGTCGTACTTGAGGCCGGCATCGTCGATGGCATCGGCGTAGCACAGCGCCAGCTGGGCCATCTTCGACCCGGAGTCGAAGCGGCCTGCATTGAAGAAATAGGGGCTCAGCCGGCCGGACTTCAGCGTGAACTGGCCAAAACGCAGGGCGTCGGCGCTCAGGGCCAACTGCAGGAAACGGTGACGATGGTCGCTCATCTGACTCAATCTATCTTCATCTTGGAATGTTAAGCCTACTAGAAGGCGGGCCCGGCGTCCTTTTACGGTCGGCGCACCGGCGCTGAACCGGTATGCTGGGCCGGTTTCCGCCGACACCCTGAATCGACCGCATGCGCATCATCAGCTTCAACGCCAACGGCATCCGTTCGGCTGCCAGCAAGGGCTTCCTGGAATGGTTCCGCGCCCAGGACGCCGACGTCCTGTGCCTGCAGGAAACCAAGGCGCAGGAGGCCCAGCTGTCCGATCCGATGTTCCGCCCCGACGGCCACCACTGCTTCTACCGCGATGCCAGCACCAAGAAGGGCTACAGCGGGGTTGCGATCTACAGCAAGCGTGAGCCGGACCAGGTCATCACCTCGCTGGGCTGGGCGCCGTTCGATGAAGAAGGTCGCTATATCGAAGCGCGCTTCGGCAACCTCAGCGTGGTCTCCTTCTATATACCCTCGGGCAGTTCCGGCGACCTGCGCCAGGGCTTCAAGTTCGAGGTGATGGATTGGCTGCGGCCGATCCTCGACCAGTGGCTGCACAGCGGGCGCGACTACGTGCTGTGCGGTGACTGGAACATCGTCCGCTCCGCGCTGGACATCCGCAACTGGAAGTCCAACCAGAAAAACTCCGGCTGCCTGCCGGAAGAGCGCGACTGGTTGAACGCCCTGTGCGCCGATCATGGCCAGGCGACCGACCTGGCCGCCGGCCGCGGCTGGGCCGATGCCTACCGCCTGCTGCATCCCACCGGCGAGGACTACACCTGGTGGAGCAACCGCGGCGCGGCGCGCGCCAACAACGTCGGTTGGCGCATCGACTACCAGTTCGTCAGCCCGGGCCTGCGTGATCGCCTGCGCAGCTGCTCGATCTACCGCGATGAGCGCTTCTCCGATCACGCCCCGTTCTGCGTGGATTACGCGCCGTGACCGGCACCGCCGCGCCGGTGTCCTACAAGGGCTGGGCCGGCATCAAGCGGGCCTTCGGCACGCCGTCGGCGCTGACCATGGCCCTGCTCGGGTTCGGCAGTGGCCTGCCGTTCCTGCTGATCGCCTCGCAGACCCTGTCCACGCGCCTGCGCGATGTCGGCCTGGACCTGGGCAGCATCGGCCTGATCAGCCTGGCCAGCTTTTTCTATCTGCTGAAATTCCTCTGGGCGCCGGTGCTGGACCGCTATGCGCTGCCGCTGCTGGCTTTCATGGGCCGGCGCCGCTCGTGGCTGCTGGCCTCGCAGGTGCTGGTGCTGGGCGGACTGGTCGCGCTGGCCTTCGTGCGCCCCGAACAGGGCGTCGGGCCGCTGGTCTTCTGGGTGCTGGTTGCTTCCTTCGCCGGTGCCACCCAGGACTCGGTGGTCGATGCCTACCGCATCGAAATCGCCCCGGATGCCTCGCAGGCCGCGCTGGCCGCCACCTACACGCTGGGCTACCGCATCGGCCTGATCCTGGCCGGCGCCGGTGCCCTGTACCTGGCGCAGTTCGAAGGCTGGATCGTCGCCTACCTGGCGATGGCCTCGTTGATGCTGCTACCGATCCTCACCACCCTGTTCTGCCGGGAACCGGCGCGCCCGGAGGCCGCCGTTCAGCGCCGCATCGACGTCGCCGAAGCGTTCGTCCAGCCGATCGCCAGTTTCTTCACCCGCAACGGCGTGGCACTGGCCATCGGCCTGCTGGCCTTCGTCGGCCTGTTCAAGTTTCCGGACCAGGTGATCGGGGTGATGGCCGGTCCGTTCTATCTCGATTCGGGCTTCGACAAGGCCGACATCGCCACCGTCTCCAAGTTGTTCGGGGTCTGGATGGGCATCGGCGGCGCCTTCCTCGGCGGTATCGCGGTGGCTGCGTTCGGTTTCCGCCGCATGCTGCTGGTCGCGGCCCTGGGCGTGGCGCTGTCCAACCTGGCGTTCCTGCTGATGGCACACAATCCCGGCCAGTTGTGGGCGTTCTATGCTGCGCTCAGCGCCGACAACCTGTTCCAGGGCTTTGCCGGCACCGTGCTGGTGGCCTTCATGTCCTCGCTGACCGACCGCAACTTCACCGCCACCCAGTACGCCCTGCTGGTATCGCTGGCCAACCTGCCGGGCAAGTTTGTCGGTGGAGTGTCCGGCTACATCGTCCAAGCCACGTCCTACAGCACGTTCTTCCTGCTCAGCGCGGTCACCGTGGTGCCGACCCTGCTGCTGCTGGCCTGGCTGTGGCCGCGCCTCTCCGACCGCAGCGCCCCTGCTGCCGGTTGATTGCCTGCGCGGGCGCGGTGCGGGATGATCGCCTGTCGGCACCGTGGGGGCGGTGCCCTGGAATGGGGAAACAAGCATGGCCGACCTGCTGCTGCAGGAAGTAGACCCGATGATCCTGGACCGGATAGCCCGGCTGGCGGTCGCGCGCGGCTGGACGCAGGCGCAGACCTGCGTCGCGGTGCTGGAGCAGGGGTTGTTTTCCACTGAACTGGAAGTGCGCAGCGGCTTCGCTGATCCCGAAGTGGATGCGCTGGCCGACGCCATTGCGGCGCTGCAGGCGCTGCCCGCCGGCCACGGCTTCTAGCCGCAGGCCCACGTCGAACGGCGGAGCCCCTCCCGCCTGGCCCTGACAGTCCGCGCGCGCGTCCCGCCACGACAAAAGAAAAGCGGGATTGGCAGCGCCGAGCCATGCTCGGCGGAAGCCAGCCAGCCGGTCGCGTCAGCAAAGAATCGCCGAGCATGGCTCGGCGCTACCAATCCCCGCAGATCCCCGCAGCGTGTCGGGTGGAAGGAGCCCCTGAGTCAGGGGCGGCCGCGAAGCGGCGGGGTGTGGGTGATGGTGAGACGGGGCCCACGGTTTGCACCGCAAAGCGTGGGAGCGACAGCGCGAATGCGATGGCGTGTACCCCACTACGAGGGGCCCCGCCGTTCGCCGGCGCCGCTCAGCCCGGATGGATTGCCCCAAGCACCCGCAGGCCTGCCGCGCCGGTGACGCTGGGCAGGTTGCCGGCCAGGCCATCGAGCGTGCGCTGGGCCAGCCAGGCAAAGCCAAGCGCCTCCAGGTAGTCCGGATCCAGCCCATGCCGCGCGCTGGATTCCACCACCACGCCGGGCAGGCGCGCCGCCAGTCGCTGCATCAGATGACCATTGCGCACGCCGCCGCCGCACACCAGCACCCGGCTGGCGTCGGGCAGGGTCCGTCGCAGTGCGTCGGCCACGGTCGCTGCGGTCAGTTCCAGCAGGGTGGCCTGCACATCGGCTGCCACGTGCTGGCCGTGGCCGATCTGTTGCTGTACCCAGGCCAGGTGGAACTGCTCGCGCCCGGTGCTCTTCGGTGGCGGCAGGGCAAACCACGGGTCCTCGCGCCAGCGCGCCAGCAGGGCCGCGTCGACCACTCCGCTGGCGGCGAACGCGCCGTCGGCATCGTACGCATGGCCGGTATGGCGCTCGCACCAGGCATCGAGCAACGCATTGGCCGGGCCGGTGTCGAAACCCAGCGGCGTCCCCTCGCGCGGGATCAGGGTCAGGTTGGCGATGCCGCCGAGGTTGAGCACCGCGCGGTCTTCGTCGGCGGTGCCCAACATCGCCAGGTGGAAGGCCGGCATCAGCGGCGCGCCCTGTCCGCCGGCGGCAACGTCGCGGCGGCGGAAATCAGCCACGGTGGTGATCCCGGTGCGCTCGGCGATGCGGTTGGCATCGCCCAATTGCAGGGTGAAGGCCGGCGACGCCGACGGTCGATGGCGGACGGTCTGTCCGTGCGAACCGATCGCCCTGACCTGCGCCGCCTCCACGCCACTGTGCTGCAGCAGCGCGACCGCTGCGGCCGCAAAGGCCAGGCCGATGCGCGCATCGACATCGCCCAGCTCATCCAGCGACGCCAGCTCACCGCCCTGGCCCAGCGCCACCAACCGCTCGCGCAGCAGCGGATCCCACGGCAGGGTCAGGCCCTGGACGAAGCGACAGCCGCCTTCGGCGGGAAACTGCGCCAGTGCCGCATCGATGCCATCGGCGCTGGTGCCTGACATCAGCCCCAGGTACAGCGGCAGGGCAGGGTCGAACGAAGCAGCCATGGGAACTCCACAAAACACAAGGGCGCCAGCTTGGGCGCCCTGTCGATGCTCGTCAATGCGATGCAACCGCGCTCAGCCGCGCTTGCTGCCGGTGCTGCCGCGCGTGGTGCTGGCGACCTCGGTGGGGGCATCAGCCGGCTTCGGCGCCGGGCTGGCGTCGGCATAGATCATCTTCTCCATGCCCTGGATGCGCGCCATAGCCGGCGAGGTCTGTGCGCGGAAGGCCACCAGTTCAGCGCCACGCAGCGGTTCCGGCGGCGGCATGGTCACGCTGAGGGGATTGCGATGCTCTCCGTTGACGCGGAACTCGTAGTGCAGGTGCGGGCCGGTGGCCAGGCCGGTGGAGCCGACGTAGCCGATCACCGTGCCCTGCGCCACGCGCTGGCCAGTCCGGATCTTTCCGAAGCGCGACATGTGTCCGTACAGCGTGGTGTGGCCGCGGCCATGGTCCAGGATCACCACGTTGCCGTAGCCACGCTGGGTGCCGGCGAACTGCACGCGCGCATCACCGGCGGCCATGATCGGAGTGCCGGTGCGTGCGGCATAGTCCACGCCCTTGTGCATGCGCATCTTGCCCAGCACAGGGTGCCGTCGCGCCCCGAAGGTCGAGCTCAGCCGCGCGAACTGGATCGGCATGCGGATGAAGCTCTTCTTCAGCGGGCGGCCATCCAGGTCGAAGTACTCGGCCTTGCCGTTGCGGTCGAAGCGGAAACCGGAATAGGTCTTGCCGCCGCTGGTGAAGGTCGCGGCGAGGATCTTGCTGGTGTCGACCCGCTCGCCCTCGCGCCAGGTTTCATCCATGACCACGCTGAAGCGGTCGCCCGGCTGCAGGTCCTTGGAGAAGTCGATGTCGTACTTGAAGATCTCGTCGGTCATCGTGGCGATTGCCGAAGGCGACAGTCCGGCCTTGCGCGCGGCGGCATACAGCGAGCTGGTGATCTCTCCGCTGGTGACCACGGTACGGGTGCTGGTCTCGCGCTTGGTGACCGTTTCCTTGATGCTCTCACCGGCCAGCGTCAGTTCCACGCGGTTCGCATCGTCGCGGTTGAAGCGGATGCTGCGCAGCTCACCGGACAGCGGCATGTCGAAGGCGATCTCGGTACCCGGGCGCAGCTTCACCAGCGCCTCGCGGGTGCCTGGATGGTCCAGCACGCGGTGCAGGGTAGTGGCCGGGATACCGGCTTCGTCGAACAGGTCGCTCAGGGTCTGGCCGCGCTGTACGCGCAGCACCTGCCAGCTGTCGCCGGGCGTGGCCTGCTGGCGACCATGCGCCAGCGGCGGCAACGGCAGCGCCAGGCTGGTGTGGGCATTGGGGTAGGGGGTTTCGATGGTGCTGGAGAACCCCGGCACGATGGTCGCCACCAGCATGCCGATGGTCGCGAACAGACTGGCGTGCACCCAGTGGCGACGGGTCCAGCGTTCATTGAAGGCAGCGGGGAGGTGTTGCCTGAGCTTCCGGTGCAGGGCGTTGTCGTGCAGGACGTGGAGCCGTTCCTTGAAGCGCTGTTTGCGCGCGCGGCCGTGATCGGAATTGAGCATCAGAGGTGTTTTCCTGGCTGGCCCGGGAGCACGGGCTGGATCGCCGGTTACCATAGACACCTATGAAAACCGCGTCAAACCCTTGTGCCTATTGGCTTTTGTGAAGCCGATACGGTTAACTTGCTCTTAACACCCCACAAGAAGAAACGGCGTTGCCGGGAGTAGTGAACGTGTCCTCCATCGATGAAGCCCTCGCCCTGATCAGCCGCGGTACCGACGAGATCCTCAAGATCGACGATCTGCGCGCCCGTCTGGAAAGCGGAAAGCCCCTGCGGATCAAGGCCGGCTTCGACCCCACCGCGCCGGACCTGCACCTGGGCCACACGGTGCTGCTGAACAAGCTGCGTCAGTTCCAGGACCTCGGCCACCAGGTGATCTTCCTGATCGGCGACTTCACCGGGATGATCGGTGACCCGTCCGGCAAGAGCCTCACCCGCAAGCCGCTCAGCCGCGACGACGTGCTGGCCAACGCACGCACCTATGAAGAGCAGGTGTTCAAGGTGCTGGACCGGGAAAAGACCGAAGTACGCTTCAATTCGGAGTGGTTCGGCAAGATGGGTGCGGCGGACATGATCCGCCTGGCGGGCCAGCACACCGTGGCACGCATGCTCGAGCGCGATGACTTCGCCAAGCGCTACGCCGCCCAGCAGTCCATCGCCATCCATGAGTTCCTGTACCCGCTGGTGCAGGGCTATGACTCGGTCGCCCTGGAAGCGGACGTGGAACTGGGCGGCACCGACCAGAAGTTCAATCTGCTGATGGGCCGGGGCCTGCAGGAGCACCACGGGCAGAAGCCGCAGGTGGTGCTGACCATGCCGCTGCTGGAAGGCCTGGACGGGGTCAACAAGATGTCCAAGTCGCTGCACAACTATATAGGTGTGAGCGAACCGGCCATCGACATCGTCACCAAGACCATGAAGGTGGACGACACCCTGATGTGGCGCTGGATCGAGCTGCTGTCCTTCGACATCAGCCAGGCCGAAGCGCTGGCCCTGCGTGACCAGGTGGCGGCTGGCGGACTCAATCCGCGTGAAGTGAAGCTGCGGCTGGCCCGCGAACTGGCCACCCGCTTCCATGATGCCGCCGCTGCCGAACAGGCCGTGGCCGGCTGGAATGCCGCGGTGACCGGGCAGGGCGACATCACCCAGCTGCCGTTGCAGGATGTGGTGGTGCCGGCCGAAGGCCTGCGGATCGCGGCGCTGCTGACCGCAGCGGGCCTGACCCCGAGCAATTCCGAAGCCAATCGCAAGCTCAAGGAGCGTGCAGTGAAGGTGGACGGGGAGGTCGTGGAGGACGGCCAGCAGCAGTTGCAGCCGGGCTTTGAAGGTCTGTTGCAGGTGGGCAAGCGCACCTTCGCCCGCGTCCGCCTGCTGGCTGGCTGAGGCCGCAGTGGTTGTCTGATCGCCGCCCTGCATGAACAGATGCAGGGCGGCGTGAAATAAATGCTCACATCCCCTTCCCAAAGGGTAGGGAAAAGCACATACTTCACCTCCCCCGTCGCAGGGATCCCACCAAGGGGCTTCAGCGACAAAGGGAAAGCCACCACCGCCGAACGATTCAATCGAACGAAGGTGTTGACGGACTGAAAAAGTCCGGCATAATAGGCGGCTCGCG
>NZ_PJAY01000002.1:0-31426 GCF_002836635.1 Stenotrophomonas sp. Bg11-02 | reverse complement strand
GCCCCCCGCAACGCGCTGCGCGCCGAACTCAGGCAGCGTCGCCGTGACCTGCCCGCTGCCGCCCGGATCGACGCCGCCGACCACCTCGCGGCACGCCTGCTGGCCCTGCCGTTCGCCCCGCAACGCGGGCATGTGGCCGGTTACTGGGCGATGGATGGCGAAATCGCCCTGCACCGCTGGCAGTTGACCTTGCCCGACACGGTGGCCTACTGCCTGCCGGTGCTGCACGAAAACGTCCTGCGCTTCGCGCCCTGGCGTCCGGGCCAGGCGCTGCGGCAGAACCGTTTCGGCATTCCCGAACCCGACCTGGACCCTGCCGATACGCTGGATGCCGGCGCGATGGACCTGGTGGTGACCCCGCTGGTCGGCTTCGACGCACAGGGCGGCCGGCTGGGCATGGGAGGGGGCTGGTATGATCGCAGCTTCGCCTTCCGGCACGACCGCCCTGCTCCGCCGTGGCTGGTCGGCGCGGCATTTGCCGTGCAGCAGGTCGATGCGTTGCCGGTCGCGTCCTGGGACGTGGCGGTGGACGCCATCTGCACCGAAGCCGACACCCTTTTCGCCTCGCACGTGACCGCATGACCGCCCGCAAGCGCTACTGGCTGATGAAGTCCGAACCGGACGCCTTTTCCATCGACGACCTGCAACGCGTCGGCACCGAGCCCTGGAACGGCGTCCGCAATTACCAGGCGCGCAATTTCATGCGCGACGGGATGCACGTCGGCGACGGCATCCTGTTCTACCACTCCAACACCAAGGTGCCCGGCATCGTCGGCATCGCCACGGTGGCCAGTGCCGCCTATCCCGATGACACCCAGTTCGATCCGCAATCGGACTACCACGACCCCAAGGCCACCCGCGAAGAGCCGCGCTGGATGCTGGTGGACGTGGGCTTCGAGCGCAAGCTGGAGCGCGTCATCGCGCTGGATGAAATCAAGCTGCACGCCGATGCGCTGGGCGAGGGTTTTCCGCTCACCGCCAAGGGCAACCGCCTTTCCGTTTTCCCGGTGACTGCCGCGCAGTGGAAGCTGCTGCTGTCGCTGGAACGCAGATCCTGATCCTGATCCTCCATCGAGACCGCCCGCATGTCCGAAGCCAAGCGCCTGGCCGCTGAAAAAGCCATCGAATACGTCGAAGACGGCATGATCGTCGGGGTCGGCACCGGCTCCACGGTCGCCTACTTCATCGATGCGCTGGGCCGCATCCAGCACCGCATCAAGGGCGCGGTGTCCAGTTCCGAACAGAGCACCGCGCGCCTGAAGCAGCTCGGCATCGAGGTGCTGGAACTCAACCACACCGGTACGCTGTCGCTGTATGTCGACGGCGCCGACGAGTGTGATCCAGGCAAGTGCCTGATCAAGGGCGGCGGCGCCGCACTGACCCGCGAGAAGATCATCGCCGAGGCCAGCGAGCGCTTCATCTGCATCGTGGACCCGTCCAAGCAGGTGCCGGTGCTGGGGCGGTTCCCGCTGCCGGTGGAAGTGATCCCGATGGCACGCAGCCTGGTCGCCCGCCAGATCCGCGACATGACCGCCGGCCAGCCGACCTGGCGCGAGGGCGTGGTGACCGACAACGGCAACCAGATCCTGGACATCCACCACCTGCAGATCACCGATCCGGAAAAGCTCGAGCGTGAGCTCAACCAGCTGCCCGGCGTGGTCTGCGTGGGCCTGTTCGCGCGCCGCCGCGCCGATGTGGTGATCGTCGGCGGCGAACCGCCGGTGGTGCTCTGATTCCCTGCGGGGCGTGCACTGCAAGGCCCGCCTGACCGTTTCCCCTCTCAAGGAAAACCCCATGTCGATCCGTTCCCTGCTCCTGCTGCCGCTGCTCGCGCTGGCCGGCTGCGCCACCGGTGCGTCCCAGCACTGGGTGCAGCTCGATGGCGCCCGCTACAAGGTGGAACTTGCGCAGAACGATGAAACCCGCGCGCGCGGACTGATGTTCCGCGACAGCCTGCCCGAAGACCACGGCATGCTCTTCATCCACGACCGCGAGGAACCCCTCGCCTATTGGATGAAGAACACCCGGATCGGCCTGGACATCCTGTACTTCGACAGTGCACGCAGGCTGGTCAGCCAGCAGCGCGATGTGCCGCCGTGCTCGGCGGGTGACCGTTGCCCGCCGTATCCCAGCAGTGGGCCGGCACGCTACGTGCTGGAGCTCAACGCCGGCCAGGCGGAGAAGATCAAGTTGAAGGACGGCACTGAACTGAAGCTGGGCCCGGGCATCCCGCCGCTCTGACCGCAAGGACCAGGATGCCGGTCGTCGGCCGGCATTCTTTCACCTGCCGCAGCTTGAAACCTTGCGGCATTGCCGCCAGTCTGTAGGCATGCAGGAGCGCATCACATTGCCCGACTGGGACACCCTGGCCGAACTCGACGACGAGTCGCTGCCACTGCTGCCCACTGCGTTGCTGATCGCGCGCGACGAATATCCGGCACTGGACCCGACGGTGTACGACGCGACGGTGCAGGCTCATGTCGACCACCTGCGCGCGGAAGTGGAGATCATCCCTTCAGCACCGCTGAAGATGGCCGCGATCAACCGCCATCTGTTCGATGAGCTGGGTTATAGCGGCGACCACGACGAATACTACGATCCGCGCAACAGCTACCTCAACGAAGTCTTCGAACGCCGCCTGGGCAACCCGATCTCGTTGGCCCTGGTGCAGATGGAGGTCGCGCGGCGGTTGGGCATCGCGCTGGACGGGGTGTCCTTCCCCGGCCACTTCCTGGTACGCCTGCCGATGGAAGAAGGAATGCTGGTGATGGATCCGTTCAACGGCGGCCGGCCGCTGGGCGTGGAAGAACTGCGCGAGCGCGCAAGCTCCCACCTGGGTGGCCAGCGACCGGATGACCAGGTGCTGGCGCAGATCCTCGATGCCGCGCCCAGCCGCGCGATCCTGATGCGCATGCTGCGCAACCTGCAGGGCGTCTATGCGGAAAACCACCAGTGGGACCGTGCGGCGCGCAGTGCCGACCGCCTGCTGAAACTGGCGCCGGAAAACGACGATGCGCTGCGCGATCGCGGCCTGGCCTACCTGAAGCTGGAGTACCTGGCCGGTGCGCGTCGCGACCTGGGGCGTTACGTGCAGCGCAATCCCGATGCGGGCGACGCGCAGGCCCTGCGCGAGAAACTGGTGGACCTGGGCGGGCCGCGCACGCGGCTGCATTGAGCGGCCGCTACGACGCCCGCCTCAGTCCAGCTCGACCATCTCGAAGTCATCCTTGCTCACCCCGCAGTCCGGGCAGGTCCAGCTTCCGGGGACATCTTCCCAGGACGTGCCCGGCGCGATGCCCTCCTCGGGCAGCCCGTCCGCTTCGTGGTACAGGAATCCGCAGACCACGCACATCCAGGTGCGCAGCCGGGCCCGGGGGGTGTCGCTCATCGGATGTTCCCCTTCAAAATGACGTCCTTTCATGCACTTTCCGGCCATTGTCCCATCGTGGCCACGCAACCGGTAGCCATCCATGTCCCAAGCACCTGCCACGCCTCGCGGCGTGTACCTGATCACCCCCGACGAAGCCGATACCGCGCGCCTGCTGGCCCGTGTCGAGCCCCTGCTCGCCGCCGGCGCCACGTGGCTGCAATACCGCAACAAGACCGCCACGGCGGCCCTGCGCCACGAGCAGGCGACCGCGCTGCAGGCGCTGTGCGGACGTCACGGCGTGCCGCTGCTGATCAACGACGACGCAGCGCTGGCGCATGCGGTCAGCGCGGCCGGCGTGCATATCGGTGAAGACGATGGGGGCGTGGCGGCGGCACGCGCGCTGCTGGGGCCGGCGGCGCTGATCGGTGCGTCCTGTTACGACGAACAGATGCTGGCGCAGCAGGCGGTCGCCGCGGGCGCCAGCTACGTGGCCTTCGGCGCCTTCTTCCCCAGCCGCAGCAAGGCGACCACCCGCCGCGCCACCCCGGAGCTGCTGCGGCAAAGCGCCGCACTGGGCGTGCCGCGGGTGGCGATCGGCGGGCTGACGCCGGACAATGTCGGTCCCGTCATCGCCGCCGGTGCAGACCTGGTGGCGGTGATCAGCAGCGTGTTCGAGGCCGCCGACCCGGTCTCCGCCCTGCGTGCCTATCTCGCCTGCTTCAAGGATCCCGCATGAACCACAACCAGTCCCACGCCCTGTTCACCCGCGCCCAGGCGCTGCTGCCCGGTGGCGTCAATTCGCCGGTGCGCGCGTTCAAGTCGGTGGGCGGCGAGCCGTTCTTCGTCGAACGCGCCGACGGCGCCTACCTGTACGACGTGGATGGCAACCGTTACATCGACTACGTCGGTTCGTGGGGCCCGATGATCGTCGGCCACAACCACCCGGCGGTGCGCCAGGCCGTCAAGAAGGCCGCTGACAGTGGCCTGTCCTTCGGCGCGCCGTGCGCGGCGGAAGTCACCATGGCCGAGACGCTGACCCGGCTGGTGCCCTCCTGCGAGATGGTGCGGATGGTCAACTCCGGTACCGAAGCCACGCTGTCGGCGATCCGCCTGGCGCGCGGTGCCACCGGCCGCAGCCGCATCGTCAAGTTCGAAGGCTGCTACCACGGCCATGGCGACTCGTTCCTGGTCAAGGCCGGCAGCGGCATGCTGACCCTCGGCGTGCCGACCTCACCGGGCGTGCCGGCCGGCCTGAGCGAGCTGACCCTGACCCTGCCCTACAACGATTTCGATGCCGCCACCGCGCTGTTCGAAGCCCAGGGCGAGCAGATCGCCGGCTTGATCATCGAACCGGTGGTCGGCAATGCCAATTGCATCGCGCCGCGCGAGGGCTACCTGCAGCACCTGCGCGAGCTGTGCACGCGCTTCGGCACCGTGCTGATCTTCGACGAAGTAATGACCGGATTCCGGGTTGCGCTGGGCGGCGCACAGGCGCACTACGGCATCACCCCGGACCTGACCACCTTCGGCAAGATCATCGGCGGCGGCATGCCGGTGGGCGCTTACGGCGGCAAGCGCGAACTGATGCAGCAGATCTCACCGGCCGGCCCGATCTACCAGGCCGGCACGCTGAGCGGCAATCCGGTGGCGATGGCCGCGGGCCTTGCGATGCTGGAGCTGGTGCAGCAGCCGGGCTTCCACGCGCAGTTGTCGGCGCGCGCCGCGCGCCTGTGCGCGGGCCTGGAACAGGCCGCCGCCGAGGCCGGCGTGAGCGTGACCACCACCCAGGTGGGCGGCATGTTCGGCCTGTTCTTCACCGACCAGAAGGTAGAGACCTATGCCCAGGCCACTGCCTGTGACATCCCCGCCTTCAACCGTTTCTTCCACGCGATGCTGGAACAGGGCGTGTTCCTGGCCCCGTCCGCCTACGAGGCGGGCTTCCTGTCCAGCGCACACGACGATGCGGTGATCGAGGCCACCCTCGCCGCCGCCCGCATCGCCTTCAAGGCCTAACCGAACACCAGTCTGCCTTTCATCATCGCGAAGTGACCGGGGAACGAGCAGAAGAAGGTGTAGTCACCGCCCTTCTGCAGGCCGCGGGTGGAGAACCGGACGCTGGTACTCTGCCCGCCGCCGATCACCTTGGTATGCGCCAGCACGCGCGGATCGGCCTTGGGCAGGTAGCTGTCGGCGAGCGTGCCGCGCATGCCGGCCATTGCCACCGGCTGGTAATCGGCGGTGCGCGTCAGCACCCAGTTGTGGCCCATCGCGGTGGCCGCCATGCGGCCGGTGTGGCGCAATGTCAGGGCCACTTCGGTGCAGTCGGCGGCAAGCTTGATCTCGCGCGCGCTGAAGGTCATCTGGTCGGTGCTGTCGATGTTCACCGCGCAGACGCGCGCCATTGCCGCCGGCGCCAACAGCACCGCGCCCAGCCCTGCCCCCCATGCCCATTGCTTCATCGTTGGCTGCTCTTGGTTGTTGGTGCGCCCCATTGTAGGAAAGCAGGGCGGCGCGCGGCTGCGACCGGCTGTCGCAGCCGCGCCGGCATATCGGGCATCCTTCGGTCATGAAACCGAGCATCGAGTTGCTGCTGCTGGACGTGGATGGCGTGCTGCTGGATTACCAGCGCAGCGTGCGTGTGCGGCATATCGCCCGCAGCCTGTGCGTGGACACCGCGCAGGTGCAGCAGGTGCTGTTCGAAACTGGCCTGGAAACGCGCTACGACAGCGGCATGACCGATACCGCGGCTTACCTGCGCGCGTTGAGCGAGGGCCTGCAGGCCGAGGTCAGCGAGGCGCTGTGGATCCAGGCACGGCTGGCGGCATCGCGGCCGCGCGCCGAGGTGGTGCAGCGGATCCTGGCCCTTTCCGAATCCGTGCGCATCGGTGTGCTGACCAACAACGGGCCGTTGATGGCCGAGGTGCTTCGCGCCCTGCTGCCGACGCTGTGCCACCGCGTGGGCAAGGGCCTGCTGTGCAGTGGCGCGCTGGGTGGCCGCAAACCTGATCCGGCGCTGTACCTACGCGCGCTGCAGCGACTGCAGGCCGCGCCGTCGCGCACGCTGTTCATCGATGACCTGTTCACCAACGTGCGCGGTGCGCGGCTGGCCGGCCTGCAGGCCGAAACCGTGCGCGACGGGCGCGGCGTGGGCCGCGTGCTGAAGCGCTACGGCCTGCAATGACGGCCGGAGGCCGTCACTGCGTCCGCAGCGCTCAGCGTGCGGCGATATAGCTGGCTACGGCTGCGCGCAGGCGCTTGAGGCCTTCGGCGATTTCCTCGTCGCTGATGTTCAGCGAAGGCACGAAACGCAGCACGTCCGGACCGGCCTGCAGGGTCAGCAGGCCGTGTTCGGCGGCATGGTCCAGGATCACGCCGGCCTGGCCCAGGTGGTCCTTGGACAGCACCGCACCGAGCATCAGCCCGCGTCCACGCACCTGCCCGAACACGCCGAACTCGGCGTTGATGCGCTCCAAGCCCTCGCGCAGCGCGCGTGACTGGCGCTCGACGTTGGCGGCGATTTCATCGGAAGCCAGCTTGCGCAGCGCCACCCGTGCCACCGCAGCGGCCAGCGGATTGCCGCCGAAGGTGGTGCCATGGGCCCCGAACTGCATGGTCTCGGCGACCTTCGGGCCGGCCAGCATCGCACCGATCGGGAAACCGCCGCCGAGCGCCTTGGCCAGGGTCACCATGTCCGGCACCACGCCATCCTGCCAGTGCGCGAACAGGGTACCGGTGCGGCCCATGCCGGCCTGGATCTCATCCAGCACCAGCAGCGCACCGTGCTGGTCGCACAGTTCACGCACGCGCTTGAGGAAGCCCGGCTTGGCCGGCATCACCCCGCCCTCGCCCTGCACCGGCTCCAGCATCACCGCGGCCACGTCACCGGCGGCCATCGCGGTTTCCAGCTGCACTTCATCGTTGAAATCCACGTAGCGGAAGCCCTGCGGCAGCGGCTCGTAGCCTTCCTGGTACTTCGGCTGGGCCGTGGCGGTCACTGCCGCCAGGGTGCGGCCGTGGAAGCTGCCGCGGAAGGTGACGATGACCCGCCGATCCGCCGGGCGCCCCTGCGAGGAGGCCCACTTGCGCACCATCTTGATCGCCACTTCGTTGGCTTCGGCACCGGAGTTGCACAGGAACACGCGCTCGGCGAAACGGCTGGCCTTGACCAGTTCCTCGGCCAGGTGCAGCGGCGGGGCGCTGTAGAACACATTGCTGGTGTGCCACAGCTTGCCGGCCTGTTCCAGCAGCGCCGCCGTCAGGTCCGGATCGTTGTGGCCCAGGCCGCACACGGCGATGCCCGCCGCCAGGTCGATGTATTCGCGGCCCTGCGAATCCCAGACGCGCGCGCCCTGCCCGCGCTCGAGCACGACCTGGCGCGGCTTGTACACCGGCAGGTAGTAGTGCGACAGGGAAATCAGGGGGTCGGTGGCGGCGGTCATGGCGGTCCGGCGAGCTTCGGAAAGCGCCCATTCTCGCCCCGCAGCCGGTGCGGCACAATGCGCCCATGCGCCCTTTCTCCGCTCCACAGCTCAATCCCGCCAGCGCCACCGGCTGGCGCCGGTACTGGTTCGACATCATCTACCGCCACGACACCCAGCCTTCGCGCAACTTCGACCTGCTGCTGGTGCTGGCGATCATCGCCAGCGTCATCGTGGTGATGGTCGACAGCGTGCAGCACCTGCACCTGCGCTGGGCCGCAGGCCTGTACGTGCTGGAATGGGCGTTCACGGCGATGTTCACGCTGGAATACGTGCTGCGGTTGGCAGTGGTGAAGCGCCCGCTGCGCTACGCGGTCAGCATCTGGGGAATCATCGACCTGCTGTCGATCCTGCCGACCTACCTGTCCCTGTTCATCCCCGGCGCGCAGAGCCTGCTGGTGGTGCGTGCGCTGCGCATCCTGCGGGTGTTCCGCATCCTCAAGCTGACCCGTTACATCGAAGAAAGCGGCGTGCTGATGCTGGCGCTGTGGCGCAGCCGGCGCAAAGTCCTGGTGTTCCTGTTCACGGTCATCACCATCACCATCATCGCCGGTGCGCTGATGTACCTGATCGAAGGGCCGCACAACGGCTTCACCAGCATTCCCAGCAGCATGTACTGGGCGGTGGTGACCATGGCCACGGTCGGCTTCGGCGACATCGTGCCGCAGACCATGCTCGGCCGCTTCGTCACCTCCATCCTGATCCTGATCGGCTACAGCATCATCGCGGTGCCGACCGGCATCTACACCGCCGAACTGGCCAGCACGATGCGCGAGGCCGAGCACAACGAGAAACGCGATGGACGTGGCTGCCTGCGCTGCGGGCTGGAAGGCCACGCGCCCGACGCACGCTACTGCCGGCAGTGCGCCGAGCCCCTGCCGGAACTGTTCAACCAGGTGTAACGGGCGGGCGGCGCAGGCGCGCCCCCGCCCTGCCGACCTCAACGTGCCATGCGGTTGCTCATGTCGACCAGGTCGTTGTAGCTGGCCAGCAGTGCCGGCGCGGTGCCGGACGGCGGCATGCCACCGCTCTCCAGCAGGATCTGGTCACTGCGGCTCAACGGCTGGTTGGCCTGCAGGCGTTCGATGCGGCGCCCGCCCTCGCTGGCCAGCTTGTCCGCCGAACGCTCCATGTGGCCCCACATCGGATCGCCCTTGCCGATCTTCGCCTTGGCCGCTTCTTCCAGCACGGCCTGGTAGCGCGCCAGTTGTGCACGGCCGGCGGCGAGGTCCGGCGAGTCGCCGTCCAGCACCTTCACCAGCTGCTTGCCCTCGCCGATGATGCTCAGGTGGTAGAACGCCGCACTGCGTCCCTCTTCCTTCTCGATCGCTGCGATCTGCTCCTTGCGGCGCTGGTCTTCGTTCGCTTCCAGCGCCGCATCCATCGCATCACCGGCTTCGAAGAACGCCGAATAGGCCTGCATCAGCGGCGCATGTCGCTGGCGCATGCCCTCACCGCCATCGCGCTTGTAGTCTTCGCGATCGTAGTAACGCACGGCATCGCCGATCTTCTCGTTGAGCGCGGTGAAGGTTTCCTGGTAACGGCGCGCGGCCGGATCCAGCGCCGCATTGGCCGGCTGCTGTGCCAGGGCGGCGGTCAGCGGCGCGCCGCAGAACTCGACGCGGTGGGACAGCACCGTGCCCGGTGCGCGTACGGTTTCTTCCTTGCCGGTGGGGCCGGCCGCCGGATCGGCGATCCACGAAACATAGCGCTGGAAGCTTTCCTGGATCGGCTGCTGCACACCGTTGAAGCAGGCGATGTAGGCGTTGATCTTGTCGGCGCCCTCATTGGCGGCAGGCGTCGATGCGCCCTTCTGGCAGGCGGCCACGCACAGCGCAACGGAGGCGGCGAGCAAGGCCGTACGGAAGGTCGGATTCATGGGGCACTTCCCTGTTGGAAACGATTACAGCCGCGCACCATAGCAGACGCCGCCGTCAACGCGCCGTTGAATCAATCCAGGAAAAGATCCGGCAGCAGTCGATGCGCGGGATCCACCGCGTAACCGGAAAGATCGGTCACGCCGGCCGCGGCGAGCACCTCGTCATCGAGCAGGAACTGGCCGTGGAAGCCGGCCGCTTCGCGCACCAGCACCGCGTGCGCGGCATCGGCCACGATCTGCGGCGTGCGGCAGCCCTGCACGTCCACGCCCGGGATCATGTTGATCGCATCGGTGGCGATCACCGTGCGTGGCCACAGCGCATTGACGGCCACGCCGCGTGGGCCGAACTCCGCCGCCAGCCCCAGCGTGACCAGGCTCATGCCCATCTTGGCCAACGTATAGCCGGTATGCGGCCCCCACCACTTCGGGTCCAGGCTGGGCGGCGGCGCCAGGCTCAGGATGTGCGGGTTGGGCGCCTGCAGCAGGTACGGCAGGCAGGCCTGCGCGCACAGGAAACTGCCACGCGCGTTGACCTGCTGCATCAGGTCGAAGCGCTTCATCGGCGTCTCCAGGGTGCCGCGCAGCCAGATCGCACTGGCATTGTTGACCAGGATGTCGATGCCGCCGAAGGTGTCCACGGCCGCTGCAACCGCCGCCTGCACCTGGTCTTCCTCGCGGATGTCGCACTTCAGCGCCAGCGCCTGCCCGCCAGCGGCGGTGACCGCTTCGGCGGCACTGTGGATGGTGCCGGGCAGTTTCGGGTTGGCCACCGAGGATTTGGCCGCGATGGCCACGTTGGCGCCATCGCGCGCCGCACGCAGGGCGATCGCCAGCCCGATCCCGCGCGATGCGCCGGTGATGAATAGAGTCTTGCCCTGCAGGTTGGACACCACGTTTCTCCTGGTCACCGGCCAACGCCGACGCTGCATTATGCGCGCGGCCACCGCGCGCGGTCGCAGTGCGGCCTCAGGGCTTGGGCCCCTGTCCCTCGTTGTCTTCCCAGTGCAGGATGCGCCGGGTGACGAAACGATAGACCGGCTTGCCGGTGGCGAACCACAGCTCACGCACCCACGAGGTGCGCTTGAGCACGCGCATTTCCACCGGCGTCAGCGATCCGCGGCAGTACATCCGTTTGTGCTTGAGCAGGTGGCGCAGGTCTTCGCGCGCCAGCAGGCGCATCCAGCGCGAACGCGGGTTGCCGATCACCGCCAGCTGGAAATCGATCAACGCCGGATGCCCGGCTTCGGTCACCAGCCAGTTGGCTTCCTTGGCCAGGTCGTTGTGTGCCACCCCGCGCCGGTGCAGGTCCTGCAGCAGACGGCGCGCATCATGGAACCAGGCCACGTCGCCGCGTGGCGGCCGCTGGTACATCGCATCGCCGGCCATGAAGCTGCGGTCCAGCCAGCGGCCGTCCCATGCCAGCAGCTTCGGCACCGCCTGCATGCCATCGATGTGTCGCAGCGCGCGCGCTTCGCGTCGTGCCAGCCACCAGGCAGGCACCCGCAACCACCACGGCGTAGCACCCAGGTCGCGACGCACGAAATGGCCTTCGGCCTGCTGCACCAGCAGGATGCGGCCGAAACTGTCTGACTTGAGCGCGTGCTGCGCGAGCGTGCGGTTATCTGCCATGGCCCATTCTAGGCGATCCCTCCAGGCGAGCCACGTGTCTCGATCAGCCTGCATCAAGCAGGCAACCAGTCACCTGCACGCCTTTATAATCCGGCGATGGACTCTTCATGGATCGACGCCACCCTCGCCTGGATTGCCGCCAATCCGGTGCTTGCCGGTGCAGCCATCTTCCTCATCGCCTTCTGCGATGCGGTCATCATCCTGGGCGCCATCGTGCCTGCCCTGCCGTTGTTGTTCGCGGTGGGCGTGTTCATCGGCCTGGGGCAGATATCCGGCCCGTATGCGGTGGCCTGTGCGGCGCTGGGCGCGTTCGCCGGCGATGGCATCAGTTACTGGATCGGCCGCCGCTGGGGTGACCGGCTGCGCGGCGTGTTCCCTTTCAGCCGCTATCCGCAGCTGCTGGACCGCGGCGAAACGATGTTCCGCCGCAATGCCTTCAAGAGCATCCTGGTGGCGCGTTACGTCGGCGCCATCCGGCCGTTCGTGCCGGCCATCGCCGGCATGATGAAGATGCAGGCCAGCCGCTACATGCGGGCCAGCGCCATCGCCAGCGTGTCCTGGGCGGTCCTGTTCCTGTTGCCGGGCTGGGTGCTGGGCGGCGCGTATGACGCCGTCGCGGCGGTCGCCGGGCGGCTGGTGGTGGTGGTTGGCCTGCTCGGCGTGATTCTCGGGCTGGTGTGGGCCATCGTGCTGTATGGCTATCGCTGGTCGGCCGCACGCATGGATACCTGGCTGGCGCGGCTGCTGGACTGGTCGCAGCGCCACCCCACGCTGGGGCGTTACTCGGTGTCGGTATTCGATCCGCAGCGGCGCGAATCGGTGCCGCTGGCGATGCTGGCGCTGATGCTGCTGGTGCTGGGCTGGTGCTGGTTCGCACTGCTGATGGTGGTGGTGGCGCACGGCGAACCACTGCGCATCGACCTGGCCGTGCACCACGCGATGCTGGCACTGCGCAACCCGCTGGCCGACTACCCGATGGCCGCGCTGGCTTCGCTGGGCGCCTGGCAGGTGCTGCTGCCGGCCACCGCGGTCGGCATGGGGTACCTGCTGTGGCGTCGGCGCTGGATGGCCGCCGCACACTGGCTGGCGGCACTGGCCTTCGGCCTGGCACTGACGATGCTGCTGGGCGCCACCGTGGACGTGGTGCGCCCGCCGGATGCCAGCAGCGGCTTCGGCTTCCCGTCCGTCTCGGTAACCATGGCGACGATCACCTTCGGTTTCTTCGCCGTGCTGATCGCCCGGGAGCTGCCTGGCCGGACCCGCGTGTGGCCGTACCTGGTGTCCGGTTTCGTGGTCAGCCTGATCGGTTTTTCGCGCATCTACCTCGGCGCGCACTGGCTGAGCGATGTGATCGGCGGCATGTTGTTCGGGCTGTTCTGGCTGCTGGTGCTGGGCATCGCCTACCGCCGCCGCTTCAACCGTTCGTTCTGGGTCAAGCCGGTCGCCTGGCTGTTCTACGGCACCTTCCTGGTGGCGGCGGTGTGGTACGCGCCGCGCAACATCCCGGTCAAGCTGGAACGCTTCGAACCGCACCAGGCCGCCCCGGCGCCGCTGCAGGCCGATCGCTGGTGGCAGCAGGACTGGCAGACCATGCCGGCGCGTCGCAACGAATTCGACGATGACCAGCGCTGGCCGCTGGACGTGCAGGTGGCCGGCCCGCTGGCCCCGTTGCAGGCGCGGCTGGAATCACAAGGCTGGAGGATGCAGCCGCAGGCCGGATGGGAACAGGCCTTGTTGATGCTCGACCAGGACACCGGCCCGGAAGCGCTGCCGGTGCTGCCGGCCACGCTGGATACGCAGGTGGAAAGCCTGCTGATGGTGCGCGATGGCGAGCGGCCGGACGAGCGCCACGTGCTGCGCCTGTGGCCGGCGACCAAGGTGCTGCAGCCGGGCGATGTGCCGCTGTGGCTGGGCAGTGCGCAGACGCTGCGTTTCACCCGCCACTTCGAGTGGATCGGCATGTGGCATCCGCTGCGCGGGATCGACCCGGCGATGGCGGCGGTCAAGGCATCGGTGGACGGCCTGCCGATGCAGGAAGGCGTGCATCCGGGATCGGGCCTGCCGGTGCTGCGCCTGCGCACCGAATAACGCCTCGGCCGTTACGGGATCCAGCCCAGCAGCAGGTCCAGGCGGGCGTGGACATCGTCGAGCTGCAGCAACTGCAGCCGCTGGGATTCTTCCAGCGGCAGCAGCTGCGCCAGCTGCCAGCCTACCCAGGATGCCTGGTCGAGCAGCGCCGGCGTGGCCGGTGCATAGTCCTCACCGGCCTGTTCGATGATGTGCTGCAGCAGGGTCGACAGCAGCGCGTGCTGCGGCCGGAGTTCGTCGTCGGTATCCGGCGCGCACCAGCGCACCTCGCCCACCACCAGCCCGTTGTCGCGCACGCGGGTCTGCTCGACGTGGAAGCGCCGCGCACCGCGCAGCCGCAGCTGCAGCACGCCATCGCTGCCCATGTCGAAATCATCCACCCGGGCTTCCACGCCGAAGGCTGCGGGCACCGCAGGCGCGCCTGCTTCATCACCCTTCAGGATCAGGCACAGCCCGAACCCACCGCCGTCGCGGCTCGAATCACGCAGCATGTCCAGGTAGCGCCGCTCGAACACGCGCAGGCCGATGCTCGCACCCGGCAACAGCACCGCGTGCAACGGAAACAACGGCAGCGTCGCGACCACGCTCATGCCCCCTGCAGCTGCGCCAAGAAGCGGCGCGGCGCGGCATCGAAGCCGCCATTGGACATGAACACCACGTGGTCACCGGCTCTGGCGAGGACGTCCAACCGGGCCAGCAACGCGTCGGTATCGGCCACCGCCAGCGCCTGGCCGCGCACCGCGTCCATCACCGCGGCGGCATCCCATTCCAGCCCGGGCCGGTGCAGGAACACCACCGCATCGGCCAACGCCAGCGAAGGCGCCAGGGCCTCGGCGTGTGCGCCCAGCCGCATCGAATTGCTGCGGGGCTCCATCGCCACCACGATGCGCGCATCGCCCACCTTGGCACGCAGGCCCTCCAGCGTGGTGGCGATGGCGGTGGGGTGATGGGCGAAGTCGTCGTACACGGTAATGCCGCCGGCCTGGCCGATCACTTCCAGCCGCCGTTTGACGCTGTGGAAGCGTGACAACGCCGGCAGCACGTCGGCCAGCACCACGCCCACGGCGTGTGCGGCGGCCAGCGCAGCCAAGCCATTGAGCACGTTGTGGCGGCCCAGCAACGCCCAATGGACCTCGCCCACCCGCTGACCGCGATGATGCACGATGAACGCGCTGCCATCGGCGCGCAGCAGTTCGGCGTGCCATTCCAGCGTCGCATCGAAACCGAAGCGCTCCACCGGGGTCCAGCAGCCCATCGCCAGCACCTCGGCCAGGCGCGGATCCTCGCCGTTGACGATCAGCCGGCCGCGCGCCGGTACGGTGCGCACCAGATGATGGAACTGGCGCTGGATCGCCGCCACGTCCGGGAAGATGTCCGCGTGGTCGTATTCGAGGTTGTTGAGGATCGCCACCAGCGGCCGGTAGTGCACGAACTTGCTGCGCTTGTCGAAGAAGGCGGTGTCGTACTCGTCGGCCTCGACCACGAACTCGCGGCCCTGCCCCACCCGTGCGGACACGCCGAAATCCTCGGCGACCCCGCCGATCAGGAAGCCGGGCGCGCGCCCTGCGCTTTCCAGCAGCCAGGCCAGGATGGTGGTGGTGGTGGTCTTGCCATGCGTGCCGGCCACGGCCAGTGTGTCACGACCTGGCAGCACCCGCTCGCTGAGCCACTGTGCGCCGGAAACATAGCGCTGGCCGGCGTCGAGCACCGCTTCGACGGCGGGATTGCCGCGCGATAGGGCATTGCCGATGACCACCTCGGCACTGTCCGGCGGGACGCTGTCGGCACGATACCCCTGGTCCAGCTGGATCCCCAGCGTTTCCAACTGGGTCGACATCGGCGGGTAGATCGCCTGGTCGCTGCCGCTGACGCCATGTCCCAGCTCACGCGCCAGTGCGGCCACGCCGCCCATGAAGGTGCCGGCGATTCCAAGAATATGTACGTTGCTCATGACCCGCATTGTTACCGATCGACCCGGTGGTGGGCCATCCTGACAAGCAGAAGGTCAGATAAGTCCGACAGACAGCTCAGACAAAGCCAAAGACATGTCAGGGAAATCCTGATAGCGGCTGCCTATGAACATAGACACAATTCACAGTGCCAGCCGCAGTTCCCAACCGGTCCTACTCCCCAAGAGGCCATCCCCATGGGAGCTCACGCTGCGGGGCCCTGAGCAAGCCCACCGCTGGCTTTAACATGACACAGGCCTGGTCCGAAGGGACCAGGCCTGTGTTTTTTCAGGCGCGAACCGCAGGCCTCGGCGGCCTCATCCGGCCTTCGGCAGCACGGCGTGGATGCGCGCTTCGACTTCTTCCAGCTCGCCGATGCCATCCAGGCGCGCCAGGGTGCCCCGTTCGGCATAGAAATCCACCACCGGCGCAGTCTGCTCGGTGTAGACCTGCAGGCGATGGCGGACCGAATCCGGATTGTCATCCGCACGGCCCTGCTCCTTCGCACGGCCTGCCAGGCGCTCGATCAGCTGGTCGGCATCCACGTCCAGCTGCACCACCGCATCCAGCGGCTGGCCGATGTCGGCGAGCACGCCGTCCAGTGCCTTGGCCTGGGCCACGTTGCGCGGATAGCCATCCAGGATGAAGCCCTTGGCCACGTCGTCCTGCGACAGGCGCGAACGCAGCATGCCGAGCAGGATCTCGTCGGACACCAGGTTGCCGGCATCCATCACCGCCTTGGCCTGCTTGCCCAGCTCGGAGCCAGCGGCCACTTCGGCGCGCAGCAGGTCGCCGGTGGAAATGTGGGCGATGCCGAGCTTTTCCTTCAGGCGGGTTGCCTGCGTACCCTTGCCCGAACCGGGCGGCCCCAACAGAACCAATCGCATCTAGCTGACTCCAACGTGTTGAAATTCATGAACGCACGGCGTCCGGACGGACCGGTATCGCTGCACCGCAATACCCGCACTTTACCGCATCCGGGTAATGTCCCTGCAATGTCCCTGTCCCGACACGAGGTTCCGATGCGCCCAGGCACCCTGCTCTACGCCCAGTCAGGTGGCGTCACCGCCGTCATCAATGCCACCGCTTCGGCGGTGATCCAGGAAGCCCGCGCACGTGGTGTCAAGGTGCTTGCCGCACGCAACGGCATCCTCGGCGCGCTGCGCGAAGACCTTATCGATACCTCGCGCGAGCCGATCAGTGCCATCCGGGCGCTGGCCCACACGCCCGGCGGCGCGTTCGGGTCCTGCCGTTACAAGCTCAAATCCCTGCAACAGGATGCAGCCCGTTACGACCGGCTGCTGCAGGTGCTGCAGGCCCATGGCGTGCGCTGGTTCCTGTACAACGGCGGCAATGATTCGGCCGATACCGCGTTGAAGGTGTCCGAACTGGCGCGCGAGCGCGGGGTCGAGCTGAGCTGCATCGGCGTGCCCAAGACCATCGACAACGACCTGGCCGTGACCGATACCTGCCCCGGCTTCGGCTCGGCGGCCAAGTACACCGCGGTATCGGTTCGCGAGGCGGCGCTGGACGTGGCCGCCATGGCCGAGACCTCCACCCGCGTGTTCATCTACGAAGCGATGGGCCGCCACGCCGGCTGGCTGGCAGCGGCAGGCGGATTGGCCGGTACGAACCCGGACGAGGCCCCGCAGGTGATCCTGCTGCCGGAACGCGCCTATGACGAAGCAGCCTTCCTGGCCAAGGTAAGCGCAGTGGTCGAACAGGTGGGCTACTGCGTGGTGGTGGCCTCCGAAGGCATCGCCACGGCCGATGGGACCTTCGTCGCCGATGCCGGCGGCAGCAAGGATTCTTTCGGCCACACCCAGCTCGGCGGCGTGGCCGCGCACCTGGCCGGCCGGGTCAAGGACCAGCTAGGCCTGAAGGTGCACTGGACCGTGCCTGACTACCTGCAGCGCTCGGCACGCCACATCGCCTCCCGGACCGACTGGGACCAGGCGCAGGCGGTGGGCAAGGCGGCGGTGCGGTTGGCGCTGGCCGGCCACAACGGGGTAATGCCGGTGATCGTGCGCAGCAGCGACAAGCCCTACCGCTGGAAGATCGAATCGGCGCCGCTGGCGAAGATCGCCAACCATGAGAAGAAGATGCCGGCCAGCTTCATCCGCAAGGACGGTTTCGGCATCACCGAAAAGGCCCGGGCCTACCTGCAGCCGCTGATCAAGGGCGAAGCCCCCCTGCCCTACGGGCCGGACGGGCTGCCGAAGTACGTCACACTGAAGAATGTCGCGGTCAAGAAAAAGCTGGAGCCCTTCGAAGCCTGACGCGCCGACGGCGGCGCCGGGCAGGGTCCGGCGCTCCCCATGCTACTGGCAGGCCTTGCCTTCCATCTGCAGCTGCGCGGCGAACATCGTCACCTTCGGGATCGTGCCGCTGCTGGCCTGCTTCTTGGCGTCTTCCAGATAGATGCGCGACTGGCCTTGGCCGTCGCGTTCGGTGGTCGGCGCCACCGGCAGCCGCCACACCCGCACCACGGCCTGCTGGGCCGGACACGCCGCCGACGGCACCCGGATCACGTCGTTGAGCTTCCAGCCCTTGGCCTCGCTCGGCTGCGCCTTGGCGTAATCGACGAAGCGCGCCCGCGGCTGGCACTGCTCGCTGGTGCGTACCGGTGCGAAGCGGTAGGGCTGCGCCGCATCACCGGTGAAGGTGCCTTCAAGCCGCGCGCAGGCTTCGGGAATCTGGCGCAAGGTATGCACCGCGCCGACCGCCTGGGCGGCGCCCACCGCACGCTGCAGCTCGGGCGTTTCCACCGCCAGCGCCGGCAGCGCCGGGGCCAGCAGGGCCATCATCAATACAGGCAGGCGCATCGGTGTTCTCCACGACAGTAATGGCCGCACGGTCGCAGAGCCTGGCTTAACCGCGCGCAAAGGCGCTGGCGCCTGCTGGCCCCGGACCGCATACTGCGGCCACCAGGGAATGCTGAACACCGCCATACGTCGGACGACCATCACGGTCAGTTACGGGTTGGTTACAAGGCTGCAGCCCGTCGTCCCCCTCGTGGTGAAGTTCACCACCGCTGGATGTCTTTCATCCACATCGGGAGAGGTCATGCTGGAACGTCACGGGCTGTCATTGGCGCTGCTGTGCGCCGTCATCGCAATCCTGTTCGGAATCGTCTCGGCGCGCTGGATCCTGCGCCAACCCAGTGGCAATGCACGCATGGCCGAGATCGCCGGCGCGATCCAGGAAGGTGCCCGTGCGTACCTCAACCGCCAGTACCTGACCATCGGCATCGCCGGGGCGGTGCTGTTCGTGCTGGTCGGGATCTTCCTGAGCTGGTACACCGCGATCGGCTTCGCCATCGGCGCGGTACTGTCCGGTGCCGCCGGCTACATCGGCATGAACGTCTCGGTACGCGCCAACGTGCGCACCGCCGAAGCGGCGCGGCATGGCATCAGCGCGGCGATGGACGTGGCGTTCCGCGGCGGTGCGATCACCGGCATGCTGGTGGTCGGGCTGGGACTGCTGGGCGTGGCCGGCTACTACGCCATCCTGCTGCGGCTCGGCCTGGACGTGGCGCAGGCCCTGCATGCACTGGTCGGGCTGGCCTTCGGCTCCTCGCTGATCTCGATCTTCGCGCGCCTCGGCGGCGGCATCTTCACCAAGGGCGCGGACGTCGGCGCCGATCTGGTCGGCAAGGTGGAAGCCGGCATTCCCGAGGATGATCCGCGCAATCCCGCCGTCATCGCCGACAACGTCGGTGACAACGTCGGCGACTGCGCCGGCATGGCCGCCGACCTGTTCGAGACCTACGCGGTGACGGTGATCGCCACGATGCTGCTGGGCAGCCTGATGATCGCCGAAGCCGGACGCAACGCGGTGCTGTATCCGCTGGTGCTGGGCGGGGTGTCGATCATCGCCTCGATCATCGGTGCGCTGTTCGTCAAGGTGAAGCCGGGCGGATCGATCATGGGCGCGCTGTACAAGGGGGTGATCGTGTCCGGCGTGCTGGCGGCGATCGCTTTCTATCCAGTCACCACCGCATTGATGGATGACAATGTATTCGGCCCCTACGCGCTGTACGGCTGCGCCCTGATCGGCCTGGTGCTGACCGGGCTGATCGTGTGGATCACCGAGTACTACACCGGCACCCAGTACAAGCCGGTGCAGCACGTGGCGCAGGCGTCCACCACCGGCCATGGCACCAACATCATCGCCGGGCTGGGGATCTCGATGAAGTCCACCGCGCTGCCAGTGATCGCTGTATGCGTGGCGATCTGGGGCGCGCATGCGCTGGCCGGGTTGTACGGCATTGCCATCGCGGCCACCGCGATGCTGTCGATGGCCGGCATGATCGTCGCGCTGGATGCCTACGGCCCGATCACCGACAACGCCGGTGGCATCGCCGAAATGGCCGACCTGCCGCCAGAAATCCGCGCCATCACCGATCCGCTGGATGCCGTCGGCAACACCACCAAGGCGGTCACCAAGGGCTATGCGATCGGCTCGGCGGCGCTGGCTGCGCTGGTGCTGTTCGCCGATTACACGCACAACCTGCAGGCGGCCAATCCGGGCATCGAGTTCCGCTTCGACCTGTCCGACCATGAGGTGATCATCGGCCTGCTGATCGGCGGGTTGATTCCCTACCTGTTCGGTGCGATGGCGATGGAAGCGGTAGGCCGCGCGGCAGGCGCGGTGGTGGAAGAAGTCCGCCGCCAGTTCCGCGAGATCCCAGGCATCATGGAAGGCACCGGCAAGCCGCAGTACCACCGCGCGGTGGACATGCTGACCCGTTCTGCGATCCGCGAAATGATCGTCCCGTCCCTGCTGCCGGTCGCCGTGCCGGTGGTGGTCGGCCTGCTGCTGGGACCGCGCGCGCTCGGCGGGTTGTTGATCGGCACCATCGTCACCGGACTGTTCGTGGCCATCTCGATGACCACCGGCGGCGGCGCGTGGGACAACGCCAAGAAGTACATCGAGGATGGCAATTTCGGCGGCAAGGGCAGCGAAGCGCACAAGGCCGCGGTGACCGGCGACACCGTGGGCGACCCCTACAAGGACACCGCAGGACCGGCGATCAATCCGCTTATCAAGATCATCAACATCGTGGCACTGCTGCTGGTGCCACTGCTCTGACAGCGGCGGGCGCGATGGGATGGGCACATCCATCACATCGCGCCCGCGCAGGGTCCCGGCATAATGGCGGTGACCTTTCCCAGCAGATGCAGCGATACGATGATCACCACCGAACCGAACATGACCAACCTGTTCCTGCAGCTCGGCCTGGACGCCGGTGAAGCGGACATCGCCGCCTTCATCCTGCAGCACCAGCTGCCGGCGCAGACCAAGGTCACCACGGCCTCGTTCTGGAGCGAAGGGCAGCGTCATTTCCTGGCCGAGTCGCTGAAGTCGGACAACGACTGGGCGATCGTGGTGGATGAGTTGAACGAAGCACTGCACAGCGACGCCACCGCGCAGGCGAATCCGGCCTGAGCCGCAGCGCTCAGAGGCAGTCGGTCAGCGCCTGGTAACTGCTGACATCCGTGCCGGGCAATGGCGTATCCAGCGCGTCCGGCCCGCGCAGGCGCTCCAGCAGGGCCGCCAGCGATGTACCCGGCACCACCGGCAGGCGGCAGCCCCAGGTCCGCGCATCCACCGAAGGCTTCGGATCAAAGGATCCGACCGAGGCATGGCTGCCGGCAAAGCTCCACAGACATGCGGCGACCGTGCCGCCATCGCGGGAGACTGCACAGCGCAGCTGCAGGGCACGCAGGTTGCCGTAGTCGCCTTCGCAGAAGGTGTCGCCGCAGATGTAATCGAAGCCGCGCACCAGCGCGCGTTCCATCACCGCGAAGGCCGCCTCGCCCGCGCCCGCGCTGGGGTAATCCCGTGCATCGACATGGCTGCCCGCGGCGAGCGGTGCAGCCGCAAGCAGCAGCATTCCGGCGATGATCATGAGGCGGCCCCCTGCTTGGCCAGGCACCGCGCAACGCCCTGCCGCAGGCTTTCGGCCGCGCCGGGCAGCCGAACCGCCAGCGGATCGTCCACCTCCAGCGCTGCGTGGAAGGCGTCCACTGCGACGGCGTCGCCGAGCGGCAGCACGCAACGCCAGACCACCACGTCGGGGTCGATGCTGCCTGCCGCGCGCACCTGCAGATCGCTGCCGGCGATGACCCAGACGCACGCCGCGACCGTGGCGTCGGCCACCCGGACCGAACAGCGCAGCTGCATCGGCCACAGGAATCGCCGGGGCAGGCAGGCCCCTTCGCCACATGCCATGTGGAAGGCACCGGCCAGATGGTCCTCCAGGGCATGGAACCGGTCCCAGTTGGCCTCCGGGGCCGGATGGTCGACCAGATCGATGAAGGTCGCCGGCCCCGGTGATCGGGGCGCCAGCGGCCCATCCGCAGCAACGGCGATGCCGGCGACCACCAGCAGGCTGCTGATTGCCCACCTCACGGGACGCCCGGAACGTACCTTCAAGTCATTGAAGAAAAACATGAATCACCCCTTCGGCAGGTGTATCCATCCTCCCCCTGCGCGGCCGGGCGCTCCATCAGAGAACCTCGTGGTGCCGGTCGCGGGCATGCCGCAGCACGCTGCCGGGCAAACGCATAAAATGGTCTTCTTTTTTCGCCCCACAACCGGAGTACACCCATGGGTCTGGAACTCGTCTCCCCCGGCAAGAACCCGCCGGAAGAAATCAACGTCATCATCGAGATCCCGAAGGATTCCGAGCCGGTGAAGTACGAAGTGGACAAGGACACCGGCGCGATCTTCGTCGACCGCATCCTCTCCACCCCGATGCGCTACCCCTGCAACTACGGCTACGTGCCGAGCACCCTGTGTGGCGATGGCGACCCGGCCGACGTGCTGGTGGTGCTGCCGCTGCCGCTGATCCCCGGTTCGGTGGTGCGCTGCCGTCCGGTGGGTGTGCTGAAGATGAGCGATGAAGCCGGCAGCGACGAGAAGATCCTGGCCGTGCCGATCTCCAAGGTGTTCAGCGGCTACGCCCACGTGGAAGACATCGCCCAGGTGTCCAGCCACTGGCTGGAGCGCATCGGCCACTTCTTCGAGCATTACAAGGACCTGGAGAAGGGCAAGTGGGTCAAGCTGGACGGCTGGGCCGGCGCTGCCGAAGCCAAGGCGATCCTGGTCGAAGCCCACCAGCGTTACCTCGACGGCAAGGCCTGAGCCTTCCGTCCGTCGCCCTGGCCTCCCCGCCAGGGCGGTGCAGTTCGCGGTTTTCGGCCTTGTGGCACATCTCTCGTCACGCCGAATCGGTTAAATTGCGACACTTCACATCGACCATGGCCGTGCCATGGTCCGCAAGGGGAACGTGTCGTGCGCATTCTGTTTGTTGGGGACGAGGCCAGCCTGCCGGCTGAGCTGAGCGAATTCATTGCCGATCTTGGGGAAGAATGGCATACCACCACCGTTGTCGACGGCCATGCCGCGATGGCGGCCGTAGCGGCATCATCGCTGGATGCGGTGATCGTCAGCCCTTACCTGCCGGACATGGATGCCACCACGCTGCTGGGGCAGATCCGCACCCTGCGCCCGGAAACCATCCGCGTGGCGCTGATCGATGCCCAGCAGGGCAACCGCCCGCCGCCGGCGCGCTTGATCGGCATTGCCCATCGTTTCCTGCCGCTGCCGCTGGCGCCGGAGGTGCTGCTTGAGGCGCTGAGCAGCCTGGAAGAGCTGCGCGAACTGCTGGACAGCCCGCGCCTGCGCGATGCCATCGGCCGCATCGAGAAGCTGCCTTCCCCGCCGCATCTCTACATGAGCCTGACCCGCGCGCTGGAACGTGACGACGACGCCGACAGCAACGAGGTCGCCAAGCTGGTGGCGGCCGACCCGGCGATCGCCGCCAAGGTGCTGCAGCTGTCCAACTCGGCCTTCTTCAGCAGCGGCCGCACCATCTCCGACCTGCGTACGGCGGTGACCCGCCTGGGCCTGTCCACGCTGCGTGACCTGGTTCTGGCCAGCGAGGTCTTTTCCGCCTCCACGCTGTCGGCGGCCGAACGCAATGCGCTGCAGCAGCGCGCGCTGCTCGCTTCGCGGCTTGCCGCGCGCCTGTTGCCGGCATCCAGCGCCGAACTGGGATCCACCGCTGCGCTGCTGGCCGACATCGGCCTGTTGCTGCCGGGGGTACGCAACGAACGCACTGAACCGGCCGCTGCAGGCACCGACGATGGCCGTCCGGGACATGCCGAAGCGGGCGCTTATCTGCTCGGCTTGTGGGGCCTGCCGATGCCGATCGTCGAGGCGGTCGGCTTCCACCTGCAGCCGCAGCGCTCGAACACCCGCAGTTTCTGGGTGACCGGCGCGGTGCACGTGGCGCTGGCACTGGTCAACGGCGAAGCGGTGGACGAAGACTACCTGCAGCGCGCCAACGTGCTGCACAAGCTGCCGGAATGGCGCGAGCACGCCAATGCGTTGATGGGATTGTCACCGGCGGACGCCTGATCGCCATCGCGGAAGGCTGAGGCCCGCGTTGTCATTGGGTAGGCGGGACGGGGTGACTGTGCAGGACACGCCGCAAGTAAGTCCCTGTAAGCTCGCTTTTCGCATCCATGCGAGAAGACGGTTCCTGCACAGTCACCCTGCCCCGCCTTCGACACGCCTACGGTGGTCGGCGGAGCGTGTTAGGGGACATGACAGGCAACCGCCCAGCATGGCTCGGCGCTACCGGTTTCCTTCGCAGACAAAGAAAAGGGGCGGACCTTGCGGTCCGCCCCTTTTCACTTACGCATCAGTGCTTCGATGGATCAGAAGCGCTGGGTGTACTTCATGTAGAGGAAGCGACCGACATCGAAACCGCCGTAGTAGGCGAAGGCGCTGTTCGGAGCCGAGTACTGCAATGCGCCGCGGTGGTCGAACACGTTGTTCGCGCCAACTGCGATGGTGGCGTCCCACGGTGCGGTGTAGCTGACCTGCAGATCGTGGAAGGTGTTCGAACCGGTCTTGCGGATCGGCGCTGCTTCACCATTCTGGTAACGATCCGGATCGGTGCAGCCGATGTCGATGCAGTCTTCGGCCATGCCCGAGTAGTAACGCGCGGTCCAGTTGACGCCGAAGTCACCCTTGGTCCAACCCACGGTGGCGTTGGAACGGACGCGGAACAGGCCCGGAGTACCGACCTGACCGATGGTGATGGTGTCACCGGCGCTGTTCTGGCCTTCTTCATCGTAGGAGGACAGGTAGCTGGTCTGCCAGTCGATGCTGAAGTTACCGATCGCCATTTCCGGCAGACGATACTTCACACCCAGGTCGTAGCCCTGCGTTTCCACCTTGCCCAGGTTGGCGGTGCCGTAGGTCAGCGCGGTGATGTTGCCGGCCGGACCACGAACCACGCTGGCGCAACGCGAGGAATTGCCGAGCACGTAGCAGTCACGCAGGATGCGGTCGACGCTGTCGGCGATGATCATGTCGCTGATTTCGTACTTGTACCAATCCAGCGAGATGTCCAGGCCCTGCACCCAACGCGGGCTCCAGACCAGACCTGCGGTCGTGCTCTTGGAGGTTTCCGGGCTCAGGTTCGGATTGGCACCCGAGATGAACTGGTCGTTGGTGGCACACGGCAGGGTGGTGCAGGGATTGCCGCCCTGGCCCAGCTGCACGTAGTTGGCCGGCACGCCGGCGGCGGAGCAGGCAGCATTGCCGGCAACACTGCCCGGCGCGGTGACACCGCACGGATCGATGTAGCGTTCAAAGCTCGAGCTCAGGCCACCGTACAGATCGCTGATCGTCGGAGCGCGGAAGCCCTCGGCGTAGGTACCACGGACCAGCAGTTCGTCGATCGGACGCCAGGTCACGCCGAACTTGCTGTTGAGGGTGTCGCCGAAGTTGCTGTAATCCGAGTAACGGGTCGCCATGTTCAGCGACAGTTCCTTGGCGAACGGCATATCCGAGAGGATCGGCACGTTCAGCTCGAGATAGGCCTCGTCCAGCTCGTACTCGCCGCGGGTCGGCTTCTGGCCGAGGCCGGTCGACATGCCCGACTGCGCGAAGGCATCCGGCACGAACGTGCCTTCTTCCTTGCGGTGCTCCACGCCCACGGCAAAGCCGAGGTCACCGGCCGGCATGGTCACGATGGAACCGGCCAGGTTGGCGGTGAAGCTGGTGGTCTTGGTCTCGCCACGGGTGGTGAAGGTCGGGAACAGGAACTCCTGCAACGCTGGGTCAGCCAGGGAGCCTGCGCCCGCGACGCCGTACGGCAGCAGCGGGTTCCACGGCACGCAGCCGTTGGTGATCGGGTCGGCCGCAGTGCCGCAGGTGGCTACGCCGGCGCTGTTGATGAACGACGGGCCCAGGGCCTGTTCGCTGGCGATCAGGCTGGCATCGCCATGGCTGGTGACGATCGATTCGTTGCGGTTGAAGAGCGCGCCGACGTCCCAGTCAAAGGTCTTGCCCGCGAAATCGAAGAAGCCACTGACAGTCGGTGCGAAGCGCGTGGTCTTCAGCTGGCTTTCGGTGGTGCGCGGCACTTCCCACAGGCGACGACGGAAATCAACGTCCTGGCCCAGGGGGTTGTAGACGCTGTCACCGGACAGCGGGGTGAGGAAGCTGCGCGACTGGTACGGATAACCGGCGATCTGCTGGAACGTGTTGCGCTCGTTGTACAGCAGGTCGGTATTGAGGCTGATCGAGTCGGTGAAGTCGTAGGTGCCGTTGATGTAGACGGACTTGCGCTCCACGCCGGTCAGCGCGGTCATCTGCTGATTGGCGTTGGCCCACTCATTCTGGGTCAGCGGGTGGTAATCGGCCGCATTCAGCGGATCGCCACCAGCGTTCAGGGTCTGCCACACGGCCGAGGCGCTGCCGCAGTTGTAGATGGTCGGGTTGCACCAGCTGCCGTTCTGGCTCAGTGCGCTCCAGGACGCCGGGGTCGAGTTCGGACCCAGGTTGCCGTCCTTGCTGTACCAACGGTCCTTGGCGAAGACCGGATCGGCCTTGTTGTATTCAGCCGACAGGGTCAGGCTGCCGCGCTCGCCGGTAGCACCCAGGGTCATCGAGTACTGTTCGGTGTTGCCGTCACCTTCGCCGTACTGGCCGAAGTAGGCGGTGGCTTCGCCACCTTCCACGTTCTTGCGGGTAATCACGTTGACCACGGCGGCGATCGCGTCGGAACCGTAGATGGCGGACGCGCCATCCTTCAGCACTTCGATGCGCTCGACGGCGCCCATCGGGATCTGGCTCAGATCCTGCAGGCCCGAGGTGGTCGCGCCCAGGCGCTTGCCGTTCATCAGCACCAGGGTGCGCTCAGCGCCCAGGTTGCGGATGTCGACATAGTAGCCGCCCACGTTCTCACCCGAAGCCAGCGACTCCGAACGGGAGATCGCCGGGGAACCGGCCGAGGTCAGGTTGTTCAGCACGTCGGCGACCGAAGAGAAGCCCTGCTTTTCCAGGCTCTC
The DNA here is from genome assembly GCF_002836635.1 of Stenotrophomonas sp. Bg11-02. NCBI lineage: Bacteria > Pseudomonadati > Pseudomonadota > Gammaproteobacteria > Lysobacterales > Lysobacteraceae > Stenotrophomonas > Stenotrophomonas sp. Bg11-02. The sequence continues at coordinate 4,655 of NZ_PJAY01000002.1, read as the reverse complement.
GCGGCTCAGCGTCAGGATCGGCTGCTGGGTTTCAACGTTGGCCGCGCGGATGCGCGAGCCGGTGACCGAGATGCGATCCAGGTCGGTGGTGCCTGCTGCGGCTTCCTGCGCCGAGGCGAAGCTCGGGCTCAGCGCCAGCGCAATGCCGGCCGGCAGCATGCCCAGCCGCACGGCGGGGGTACGGAAATTCATGTCTCTCTCCAAGGTACGTTAGTGGCGTGTTAAAAACGCCATCAAACGTTACGATTGTGTTGCGATCCTTGGTTTGCGTGATGCAGCGAGAGACTTTGCCGAGTGTGGCGACAGCTTGGCGGCGCTTTCACGATAATGCGACGCAGACGTGCCGAAACGGGCACGGAATGCCCTGGCGAAGCTGCAGCAGTTGTCAAAGCCACTGGCAGAAGCGACTTCGCCGATCATCATGTCGGTATCGCGCAGCAGGTCGGCCGCGCGCTCCAGCCGCAGCCGTGCCGACAGTGCCTGCGGGCTTTCTTCGTACAGGCTCTGGAAGGTCTTGGACAGGTACCAGCTGGAGAAGTTGGTCAGTTCGGCCAGTTCGCCGATGCGCACCACGCGGTGGCTGTTGCCTTCCAGATACAGTCGGGCGCGCTGCATGCGACCGAACACCTGGCGCTTGCGGCTGCGCGAGCGGCCCGGGCAACGCTGCACGGTGCCGGCCATCGTGCGCTGCAGCGATGCAAGGTGCAGCAGCATCGGGCGCAGCGCCTGCGCCGGCAGGCCACTGTCCAGCGCATCGCGCCACAGGCGCAGGGCAACCCGCAGCTCGGCCTGCTTCATCAGGCCACGGCCGGCATACAGGCCGCAATCGGCAAGTTCCATCAACATGCGCATGGCATCGGCATTCAGCGCCAGGCCGATGCACAGGCCACTGCGGCCGGCCTGGACCAGCGGACGCGATTCCTTCTCGAAGGCGATCCACTCCCCACGGCGCATCCGGAAGCGACCCTCCTTGGCCTCCACCCAGGCACTGCCGCGGACCTGGATCCACACGGTGAAGCAGCTGCCGGCGGTCTGCAGGCTGCCCAGCCGGGCCACGCTCAGGCAGATCGGCGTCGCGTCATCGGGCGACTTGTCGAGGGAGATCGTTTGACCGCGATCGGCCAGGGAGAGCTGACGCATGGAGCACCACGTATTTACCAATACAGGGTGTCCGTTTTGCCAAATCAGGCGTCAGCGGTCAGGACGTTGCGACGACTTCGCGACGAAATCGACACGATGTCCGCACGAAAAACTTACGAAACCATTTATGGCTTTATTTTCAATGAGTTGACGAAAGCAGGGAAGACTTCTGCCGGGCGTTCGGGCAGCGCCATCACGCCGATGTCGGCACCGTCGGACACGGCGAGCGACACATACACGTCATTCCCGTCAACGCTGCTGCTCAATCCATTGCCGGCACTGAGCCGAGACGCATCCAGGCAACGCGAAACCGCCTCGACGCCATCGGCGATGCGCAGCAGGCCGGAGCTGCACTGGCTGGATTCATCCAGATAGTCGACGCGGCCGCCGCCGGCCACCGACCATGCGCGGTAGCGCCAGCGCGAGGGCTTGTCGGCGCTCAGCTGCTGGACGCTGGCCGGCGACAGTGATGCATCCACCGACCACAGTCCACTGGCGCCCAGCTGGGTGAAGACCACGCGTCGCCGCTCACTGTCAAAGCGCGCCTGGGACACGCCGTACAAGGTCGCCAGTCGCTGCCAGTCGCGCCGGTCGTACAGACTCATGCGGGTGCGCTGGTCGTCGCCCCGCTCTATGACCAGCAAACGATCCGGATCATCCAGGTACAAGGCCTGCAATGGGCGCGCCACCGGCACCGGCACCACGCTCAGCTGTTCATCGCGCGGAGTGATCTCGTAGACGTGGGGCTCGCCCTGGTCATCACGGCCCAGTACCAGCAGGTGGCGGCTGTCGGCCGACCATGCCGGTGGCTGCCGGGTATCCGGCCGCAGTCCCTCGATGGGGCGCAGGGATTGCGGCTGCTGCAGGTCGGCCCACCACAGGGCGTAGCTGCCGGAACGGTCTGAAGCGAACACCATCTGCCGGTCGTCCGGTGCCAGCATGGGCTGGCTGTCGCGGCCGCTGGAGGCGAACAGCCGCTGTGCCCGCGCAGGGTCCTTCACCGGCACCTTGTACAGCCCGAACTGTGCCTTGCGATGGACGAAGGCCAGGAAGTTCGTCGAGCGCGCCACCGCCGGCCACTGTGCGTCGTCCAGGCCGAGGTCGCGCAGCGTGCGTGCCTCGGTGTCCAACTGGTACAGGCGCGCTTCGCTGTCCACCCGGCGACCGAACACGATCTGCCGGCTGTCACCCAGCCAGGCCCAGCCACGGAACTCGGCCGCGTCGTCGGTCAGCTGCTCAAGCGGCCCGCCTTCGGCCGGCATCCGCCACAGGTCACCGACCTGCGGGTTGCGCACGAACACCAGCCAGCGCCCGTCCGGGGAAATACGCGGGGCGTAATCGAAGTCGTCCTTGTGCGCGGCATAGGTCAACGCACGCCACCGCCCGCTGGCAAGGTCCAGTACCCGGATCCCACGGTGGGCGTAGGTACCCACCATGCTGCCGAACACCAGCCCGCTGCCGTCCGGCGTCCAGTCGAAACTGAGCAGTTCGGTACCGTCGCAGCGCGTGGCCTCGCGCACGTTGCCGCCGGTCGCGCTGGCGATCAGCACTTCGCAGCGACCGTCGCCGGAGAAGCGCGCGAAGGCGATCTCGCGGCCGTCCGGGGACCAGTTCGGGAAGCGGTCCACCGCCCCGTCCGGACGGTCCACCAGATTGCGCGCCGGCGCGTTGCCGGAGGTCTGCACCTTGATCTGGCCGCTGCCGTCTTCTTCACTGGCTTCGTACGCTACCTGCGAGCCATCCGGCGACAGCGTGGGATAGGTTTCAAAGCCCGCACTGGCGGTGATGAGTCGATACGGGCGCTGCGGACTGCCGATCACCCGCGTGCCGTTTTCCACCGCCGCGTCGACTGCCGAGGGTGACGTATCCCGATGCAGCAGCAGCCAGGCCATCACGCCCAGCGCCAGCAGCATGGACAGACCCACGCCCAGCAGCACCCAGCGCCGGACGCGTCGCCAGGCACTGCGGGGCCGTATCGGCGCCAGCAGCAGGGGCTCGGCGGGCGTGTGGGTGGCGCCCATGTCCTTGTCCATGTGCATGGCCAGGTCCACGTGGTTGTCTGCGTCTACGTCCACATCCCTGCCAGCGGGCGGCTGCACCGGCGGCGGCGTTGGCGTTGGCGCTTCGCCCGCCGGCAGGGCGGACCGTTCAACCGGGTCTACCGCAGTCACCGCTACCCGCAGGCGGTAGCCGGTCTTGGCGATCGTCTCGATGTAGGCAGGACCGTCCTCGCTGTCGGCGGTGAAGGCCTTGCGCAGCTGGGTCACGGCCTGGGTCAGCACATCATTGGTGGGAAGCGTGTCCGGCCACACCTCGGCGAACAACTCATCCCGGGTCACCACGCGCCCATTGCTGCGGACGAGCACGCGCAGCACGCCCACCGCCTTCGGGGTGAGCCTGCGAAGTCGCCGCGCGCCGGGCACCTGCACTTCACGTGACGACAAGGTCACGGTGCATTCGCCGATGCGCAGGATATCTGCATCATGGAAAGGGCTGTTGCTGATGGTCATCTATCTCGAACGCGGGCGGCAGGCGGGATGCCAGCCAGGCGCGCGTGAATGACCGGGAGGTGCAATCGCGAACAGCCAGACTCTGCAAACAGCATGAACCCATAACGCAAATGAATCGAAGCGCGCGAATACTAGCCTATGAGAGTTAACCGCACATGCTGCGGCGGACATCAGGCACTCTCTCGCCCACGTATTCAGATAATCAGTTTCACTCTTCGCGCCTTCCGGGGCGCGATTTTTTTATCTGCCATTCATTTTTGTCGGTGCTCAAGCATGGTCAGGCCGACCAGTCGCGATACCACCAGGGCCACGTACATGACCCCGCAGAACTGCGCCAGCATTACCAATGCGCGTGCCTGGGGGTGCACCGGCACCACGTCGCTGAGCCCCACCCCGGACAGTAAGCTGAAGCTGAGATAAAGCAGCTCCATCCAAGTGCGGAATTCTGCATCGCTGGTGGCCAGGAAACTCCCTGGATACCACTGCTCGCAGACCGAAAACGCAAACGCGAACGCCCACGCTAGCAGGGTAAAGGTGGCGCCTGCAGCAAACAGTTCGTCGCGGGTGACTTTATGGTCCTGCAGCATGTAGGCGATCAACGCACCGGCGGTATAGAAGTACAGCAGGCTTTCCAGCAGCTGCGCCGTGGTGCCCAACCCGGTCTTGCCCAACAGCACCGCGGCGATGGAAAACACCACCGAGGGAATGGCCAGCAACAACGCAAGCCAGGTGCCCAGCGGGCTGCGCTGCACCACCCACAGGGCGAGCCCGAGCACGGCGATGCCGAAGGTGCCCACTGCCGCCCGCCCCGCCGCGGTGTCATCCATTGCCGGATACACCAGCACGCCCAGCAACTGCACCGGTCTCTTCTACACATCTCCGAGCCCACGAGACGCCTGAGCACCTCGTATGCCGGCCTCTGCTTGAAAAAAAATATACTAGCGCGTATCAATCTCTTGGTCTGGTCAGGACTTCGCACGATACACTTCGACTGCGATGCGATTG
>NZ_PJAY01000001.1:0-31308 GCF_002836635.1 Stenotrophomonas sp. Bg11-02 | reverse complement strand
GAGATGTGTATCAGAGACCGCAGTACGATCTTGCCCTTGGCTTTCTGGCTTTCGATCAGTGCGTGCGCGCGGCGCAGGTTGGCGGCGCTGATGCGGCCCAGGTTTTCGCCCAGCGTGGTGCGCAGTACGCCGGCATCGATCAGGCCGGCCACGCGGTTGAGCAGGGCGTGCTGCTGCTGCATGTCGGCGGTCTGGTGCAGCGGCCGGGCGAACATGAACTCCCAGTGCAGCGAGGCGCATTTGCGCTTCAGCGCCATCACGTCCAGCTGGCCGGGGTCGTCGATCAGGCCGAGCTGGCCCTGCGGTGCCAGCACTTCGATGATCTGCGCGTAATGCTGGTCGGTGTGGGTCAGGCTGGCCACGTGCTCGACGTGCGCGATGCCAAGCCGCGCCAGGCCTTCGGACAGCGGCTGGCTGTGGTCGATGACATGGTGCGCGCCCAGCGCGTACACCCAGTCCTGGGTTTCCGGGCGCGAGGCGGTGCCGACCACGGTCAGCCTGGTCAGCTGGCGCGCCAGCTGCACCAGGATCGAGCCGACGCCGCCGGCCGCGCCGATCACCAGCAGGGTCTGGCCTTCGCCGGTGCCCTCGGCGATGCGCAGGCGGTCGAACAGCAGTTCCCAGGCAGTGATCGCGGTCAGCGGCAGCGCCGCAGCGCTGGCATCGTCCAGGCTGGACGGCTTGCGGCCGACGATGCGCTCGTCCACCAGCTGGTATTCGGCGTTGCTGCCGGCACGATCGATGGCGCCGGCGTAGTAGACCTCGTCACCGGGCTGGAACAGGGTGACCTCACTGCCCACCGCATCCACCACGCCCACGGCGTCGAAGCCGAGCACGCGCGGGGTTTCGGTGGCGGCGTTGCGGCGCACCTTGGCATCGACCGGGTTCACCGCCACTGCCTTGACTGCCACGCGAAGGTCGCGTGGGCCCGGGGTGGGGGTGTCCAGATCGATATCGACCAGCGATCTGGCGTCGTCCGGCGACAGGCCGGCGTGGGTATAGGCAACAGCGCGCATGGGGTAACTCCGCAGCGGGGGGAGGCGCTCAGGATGGACGCTGCAGGTGACGCTGGAAAGGCGCAGAATCAGGCATCACTTTCTCTGTTGTGGTGAAAATGGTCCGGTTCGACGACCTGCAGCTGTTCGTGCGCACCGCGGCGCTGGGCAGTTTCAGCCGTGCAGCGCGCGAGGTCGATCTGCTGCCCGGCCAGGTGGCCGCAGCGATCGCGCGGCTGGAGCGCGAGCTTGACCTGCGGCTGTTCGTGCGCACCACCCGCAGCCTGCGCCTGACGGCCGAAGGTGCGCAGTACCTGCCTTATGCGCAGGAAGGCCTGGCAGCGCTGCGCGAAGGCCAGGCGCGGGTACAGGGTGAAGCCGCCGAACTGGCCGGCACCCTGCAGGTGGCCGCGCCATCGGACCTGGGCCGCAACGTGCTGCTGCCCTGGCTGACCGCGTTCCGCCGCGCGCATCCGCGGCTGCAGCTGCATCTGCAGCTGTCCGACCAGGTGGCCGACGTGTTCCGCGATCCGGTCGATATCGCCTTCCGGTTGGGCCGCTTCGACAACGCCAGCTATGTCGCCCTGCCGCTGCTGGCGGGCAACCGCCGCGTGCTGGTGGCGTCTCCCGCCTACCTGCAGGCGCACCCGGCGCCGGACAGTCTGGATGCGCTGAAGGACCACGCCTGCCTGCTGTACCAGCTGGGCGGCCGCACCCACGATCGCTGGAGTTTTGAACAGGACGGCCGCCGCAGCGTGGTGGCCGTGCGTGGCGCGATGCTGTGCGACGACGCCGACGTGGTGCGGCGCTGGGCGGTGGCCGGGGAAGGCATCGCCTACAAATCGTGGCTGGATGTTGGCGATGACGTGCGTGCAGGACGCCTGGAGGTGCTGCTGGACGGCCAGGGCGAGAGCCTGCCGTTGAACCTGGTCTGCCCGCACCGCAAACAGTTTTCGCCGGCGGTGCGGCAGCTGCATGGGTTCCTGGGTGAGCGGCTGACGCCGTTGCTGCAAGGGTTGCCCACCGCACGGTAGTGACGGCCGCTGGCCGTCAGCTCTCCGCATTGGTGGGTGACGGCCGCTGGCCGTCACTACAATGAAGCCCCCTGCGTTGAACGAGTGAGCCGCCATGCCGTGGATGGGCATCCAGGACCTGTGGACCTTCCTGGTCGCCGTGCTGGTGTTCCTGGCCCTGCCGGGTCCAGGCACCTTCACCCTGCTCACCGCCACCGGCCGCGGTGGCGTGCGGGGGGGCTACACGGCGTTGGCCGGCCTGCTGGTGGGCGACCAGATCCTGATGTGGCTGGCGTTGGCCGGCGTGGCCGCGCTGCTGAAAGCCAACCCGACCGTGTTCCATGCCGTGCAGTACCTGGGCGCGGCCTACCTGGTGTGGGTGGGCATCAGCCTGCTGCGCACGCCGAAAGCCGACGGCAGCGACCTGCCGGGCAGCGTGCGGCTGGCGCCGGGCCACTATTTCCGCCAGGCGATCCTGGTCAGCCTGCTCAACCCGAAAGCCATCCTGTTCTACATGGCCTTCCTGCCGCTGTTCATCGACCCGCGCCAGCACCAGGGCGTGGCCACCTTCGCGGCACTGGCCGGGATCATCTTCGTGGTCAGCGTGGCGTACTGCTCGCTGCTGATCGGGGCGGGCAACCTGGCTCGCCGTCGGTTGATCCAGCATCCGCGCATCAGCGACGTGTTGCGGCGCGTGGCCGGGGTGTTCCTGCTGGGCTTCGGCATCCGGCTCGGACTGAATGGCTGAGCCATTGTGCCGATTCCGGCAGCGGTTGCCGGGTGCAGCGCCAAGCGGTTTGTCAATGAGCGTCCGTCAGTAGTAATGCTGCGCCGCATTCGGTCACACTCGGGCACTTGTCGTTCCCAGTCACCACGAGGCCCGAATGTCTTTGCTCCGGCGCAAATCCCTGGATACCGTCACCGTCCATGAAGCCGGAAGGCAGCTGGTCCGCACACTGAGTTGGCCGCACCTGATCGCGCTGGGTATCGGCGCCATCGTCGGCACCGGCATCTATACGCTGATCGGTGTGGGCGCCAACCTGGCCGGCCCGGCGGTGTTGATCTCCTTCGCCATCGCCGGTGCGGTCTGCGCCTGCGCCGCGCTGTCCTATGCCGAGCTGGCAACGATGATGCCGGCCTCGGGCAGTGCCTATACCTACAGTTACACCGCGCTCGGCGAAATCTTCGCGTGGGTGGTCGGCTGGAGCCTGATCCTGGAGTACTCGCTGGTGGTGAGTACCGTGGCGGTCGGCTGGTCCGGCTACTTCGTCGGCTTCCTGGAATGGGTGAACAACCAGATGGGCATCGACATCCGCCTGCCGCTGGCGCTGTCGGCGGGTCCGCACGTGGAAGGGGGGTTGTTCAATCTGCCGGCCGTGCTGATCACCTGGCTGGTGGCGGGTGGCCTGATGCTGGGCACCAAGGAAAGCGCCACGCTCAACGCGGTGCTGGTGGTGTTGAAGATCATCGCGCTGGGCGTGTTCGTGGCGGTGGCGCTGCCCGCCTTCGACAGCGCCAACCTGCAGCCGTTCATGCCCTATGGCTTCGCCAAATCGCTGGGCCCGGATGGGCTGGAGCGTGGCGTGATGGCGGCGGCGGCGATCATCTTCTTCGCTTTCTACGGCTTCGATGCGATCGCCACCGCCGCCGAAGAAACCAAGAATCCGGGCCGCGATCTGTCGATCGGCATCATTGGTTCGATGGTCGGCTGCACCATCATCTACATGCTGGTCGCGCTGGCCGCCGTCGGTGCGATGAGCTATGCGGTGTTCGGCAGCAGTGCCGAGCCGCTGGCGCTGATCATGCGCCAGCTGGGTCACCCGACCGCCGCGCTGATCATCGGCATCGTGGCCATCGTGGCCTTGCCCACCGTGCTGTTGGCTTTCATGTTCGGCCAGAGCCGGGTGTTCTTCGTCATGGGCCGCGACGGCATGCTGCCGCGCCGCCTGTCCAATGTCAGCAAGCGCACCGGCACGCCGGTGGCGACCACCTTGTTCAGTGCCCTGCTGGTATCGGCACTGGCCGGCGTGGCGCGGCTGGATGAAATCGCCGCACTGGCCAACGCCGGCACGCTGGCCGCCTTCACCGCAGTGGGCGTGTGCCTGGTGGTGATGCGCCGCCGTGAGCCGGACCGCGCTCGTACCTTCCGCACGCCGCTGGCCTGGATCGTCGGCCCGGCGGCCGCGCTGGGCTGTGTGTACCTGTTCTTCAGCCTGCCGCAGAGCACGCAGTTGTATTTCCTGATCTGGAACGTGATCGGGCTGGCGGTGTACTTCCTGTACAGCCGCCGCAATGCGGTGCTGGGCCGGTAGGTAATGCCGGCCGCTGGCCATCAATCCGGTGACGGCCGGCGGCCGTCACTAGCGCGTGGTCAGGGGCGGGCGTAGTCCTGCGCCTGCTGCATCACCCGCAGCAGGTTGCCGCCCCAGATGCCGGCGATCTGCTTTTCGTCGTAACCGCGGCGCAGCAGCCAGGCGGTGATCTTCGGCAGCTGGCTGACATCGCGCAGGTCGGTCAGGCCGCCGCCGCCGTCCCAATCCAGGCCGATGCCAACGTGTTCGGGGCCCACCACGTCGAGGATGTGGCCCATGTGCGCGAAGAAGTCATCCAGGCTGGCGTGGCGCACCGGGTACTGCCTGTCCAGCGCCTCTTCCCCGCGCTGCAGTTCCTCGCCCTGCGCGATGCTCATGCCTTCCCAACCGCCCAGCCGCTTGCTCAGCGCGTCTTCGGCGTCTTTGCGCTCGGGGCTTTTGCCGGGATCCACCAGATAGCCGCCATAGGCGTTCACCTGGATCACCCCGCCGGCCTTGGCCAGCTGGCGCAGGCGCGCATCGTCCAGATTGCGCGGGTGGTCGTGGATCGCCCTGGCTGAGCTGTGCGACAGCACGAACGGTACCGGCATCATCGCGATGAGCTGGTCGAACACTGCATCGGACGCATGCGACTGGTCGATGACGATGCCCCGTTTCACCGCCTCGTTGACCAACGCACGGCCGGCCGGGCTCAGTCCGTTCCACTCCGGGCCCTTCGGGTTGGTGGCCGAATCGGCGAACTCGTTGGTGGCGAAGTGCACGGTGCTCAGCATGCGCAGCCCGGCCTGGTGGTAGAAGCCCAGCAGGCTGGGGTCGGCCACCAGCGGACTGGCGTTTTCCATGCTGATGAACACCACGCGCTTGCCGCCGGCCTTGATCCGCACGGCATCGGCAGGGGTCAGCGCCAGCGCGAAGCGGTCGCCGTTGGCGGCCAGCATGGTGCGGATGTCGAGCAACCGCTGCAGGCCGGCATCGCGGTCACGCTGGTGGGCCGCGGCACTGCGGTCACCCTGGCCGGTGTAGATCGCCCAGAAGCCACCATCCAGCGCCCCTTCCACCATGCGCGGGTAGTCCACCTGGGACAACGCGTTGTGGTCATGGCGGTTGTCGATGTCGAAGCCATCGCGGGCGAAGTTGGCCGGCGTATCCAGATGGCTGTCCAGAGTCAGCAGGCGCTGCTGCAGGGACTTGGCGCGCTGCAGTTCGGCGGGGCTGAAATCGATGGCATGGACGGACAGCGGCGTGCTGAGCGCCAGGGCGAGCAGCAGCGGCAGGCGACGCAGGATCATGCAGGTCTCACCGGGGACGGGGAGACCTGACGATAACGCTGACGCGCTGGGCTGGGTAGGTGGGCGGGTGCGGAAGCGGTGACGACCAACGGTCGTCACCCACCGGGTTTGGTCGTCACCAACCGGGTTTGGTTCTCACCGGGTTTGGTCCTCACCCACCGGGTTTGCGGTTACAGCACGCGGCAGAACACCGCCTTGAGGTAACGCGATTCCTGCACGTGGGCCATGAACGGATGGTCGGGACCGGCGCCGGAGACCTTGAGGATCTGGATGGTGCGGCCGGAATAGAACGCTGCACGTCGCAGCATGTCCAGGAACTGGTCTTCGGCCACCAGGCCGGTGCACGAGAACGTGGCGAACAGGCCACCCGGCTTGACCACGCCGAGCGCCAGCTTGTTCATGTCCAGGTACTTCTTCAGCGCGCTGATGACCTGGTCGCGGTCACGGGTCATCTTCGCCGGGTCCAGAATCACCACGTCGTACTGCTCGCCGCGGTTGGCCGCATCGCGCAGCCACGGGAAGATGTCGGACTGCACGAACTTCGGCCGCACGTTGTTGAGCTTGGCGTTGCCCTTGGCGATCTGGATCACGTCCTCGTCGATGTCGATGCCCACCACTTCACTGGCGCCGCGTGCGGCGGCGTACACCGCGAAACCGCCGGTGTTGCAGCACAGGTCGAGCACGGTCTTGCCTTCGACCTGCTGGCTCAGCCACTCGCGGTTGTCGCGCTGGTCGGCGAAGAAGCCGGTCTTGTGCGCGCCGGCCGGGTCGGCACGGAACTTCACGCCGTACTCGGTGATCACCGAGGCCTCGGTGGTGGTGTTGCCATGGAAATCGAAGCTTTCCTGCTTCTGCACGTGTTCGTCGGCGAAGCTGTGGAAGCGACAGCCCGGGAACTGCTCGCTCAGCGCCTCGTAGATCCATTCGCGGTGACGGAACATGCCGGCGGCGAAGAATTCCACGACCACCAGGTCGCCGTAACGGTCCACCACCAGCCCGGACAGGCCGTCGCCTTCGCTGTGCACCACGCGCCACGCATCGCTGACCGCATCCAGCTTCAGCACGTCACGGCGCAGTTCCACCGCCTGGGCGATCTTGCGCGAGAACCAGCCGGCGTCGACCGGCACGCGCTCGTCGGTTTCCAGGATGCGCACGGCGATGCGCGAATGCCCGTTGTAGAAGCCCCGCCCGATGAAGTCCCCTTCCACGCCGAAGACATCCACGATGGTGCCGGGCTTGGGCCGGACGGCCGGTTTTTCGACCAGTTTCTGGAAGATCCACGGGTGGCTGGAACGCCAGGCATTCTTGAGACGGACTGAGGGGGCAGAGGTATTCATCGGGCTATTGTAATCGCTGGGGTGGGCAGGGCCGCCGACCGTCCCCGCGATTCGCGCGATTGACGGCCAGCAGCCGTCACTACCCGGTGATTGACGCGGCGCCGGGATGCCCGCAGAATCGGCCCCAGAAGGGGAGTAGCTCCCAACGTTGTCGCCGTCAATTCGAGCCCGCAGGCTCCGGTGCAACGGCAGTCCCACCACATCGGGGCTGCGAGCGAGACCTTCGCCGTACGGCGAAGCTCTGTCCCTGGATCCCCCTCCCGATCCTCCGTTGCAGATCCTCGCCGTCCGGCTTGAGGCTTTTTTCTTTTTCCCAACGGACAAACCCATGCAGACGATCGGTAATTTGTGGTTATGGCTCGGCTTCGGCGCGGTGGTGATCATCGCGCTGCTGGTCGATCTGGTGTTGATGCGCCACGGCGGCCCGCACAAGGTCACCTTCAAGGAGGCCCTGTGGTGGTCGATCGGCTGGGTGCTGCTCGCCCTGGCCTTCAACGGTGGCCTCTGGTACTACCTGAACGAGACCGCCGGACAGGTGGTGGCCAACAAGGTCGGCCTGGAGTTCCTCACCGGCTATCTGGTCGAAAAGGCGCTGGCCGTCGACAACATCTTTGTCTTCCTGATGATCATGGGCTACTTCGCGGTGCCTGAGGAACAGCGGCAGAAGGTGCTGATCATCGGCATCCTGGGCGCAATCGTGCTGCGAACGATCATGATCTTCGCCGGCAGCGTGCTGATCACCAAGTTCCATTGGCTGCTCTACGTGTTTGGTGCCTTCCTGCTGTTCACCGGCTGGAAGATGTGGTTCTCGGCCGGTCAGGAGCCTGATTTGGAGACCAACCCGGCGCTGCGCTGGATGCGCAAGCACCTGCGCCTGCTGCCGGACTACGCCGGTAATGCGATGAGCGTGATGCGCGATGGCAAGCGCTGGTACACCCCGCTGTTCGCGGTGCTGATCCTGATCGCGGTGACCGACGTGATCTTCGCGGTGGACAGCATTCCGGCCATCTTCGCCATCACCACCGACCCGTTCATCGTGCTGACCTCGAACGTGTTCGCGGTGCTGGGCCTGCGCGCGATGTTCTTCCTGCTGGCCGGCATGGCCGATCGCTTCCACCTGCTGCCGTACGGTCTGGCGCTGGTGCTGGGCTTCATCGGCATCAAGATGATGATCATCGACCTGTTCAAGATCCCGACCCCGATCTCGCTGGGCGTGGTCGCGCTGATCATCGCCATCACCGTGGTGCTGAGCCTGAAGATCCCGCCGAAGCACGACAAGGCCTGATCGAGCGCGTTACCGGCCCTGCGGGGCCGGCAGCGCGCGCTGCAGTAACGGGTCGGCCGGGATTGTCCCGCCGGCCCGTTTTATTTTCCCACCCCGCCGGGGTTGGTTTCGCCCCCGCCACCGCCATTGCTTGGATATGAACGCCAACGCACCCGTGCCCGCCGGCGCCGACCCGGCCCCGCCTCCCGACCGCCTGCGCATCCTGCGTGCCTTCAACCTGAGCCTCGGCGCCGTGGTGCTGCTGGTCGCGGTATTCGCGCTGCAGGATTACTTCGACTGGCGGCCATGGGCCGTGGCACCGTTGGAAATGGCCGGGCTGCTGGGCCTGCTCGGTGCGCCGCTGCTGCATGGATCGGTGGAACACATCGCCGCCAACAGCGTGGCCCTGCTGATCCTCGGCACGCTGGCGGGCAGCGTCTATCCGAAGGCGACCCTGCGCGCGCTGCCGCTGCTGTGGATCGGCTCCGGCGTCGGCGCCTGGCTGCTGGGCGACCCGGGCAGCCGTCACCTCGGCGCCAGTGGCGTCACCCACGGCCTGATGTTCCTGCTGGCCAGCCTGGGCCTGCTGCGCCGCGACCGCGCCGCCATCGCCACCGGGCTGATCGGCATGCTGTTCTACGGCGGAATGTTGATGACCGTGCTGCCGCATACCCCTGGGGTGTCCTGGCAGTCGCACATGGGCGGCGCATTCGCCGGCATCATCGCCGCGCTGCTGTTCCGCAACAGCGACCCGATGGCGGCCCGCCCGCGCTACAGCTGGGAAGACGAAGAAGATGCCATCGAAGCGCTGCCCGACGACGAGCTGGAGCCGCCCTCGCCGCGCCAGGTGCCGGTGCTGTGGCAGCCACGCGAAGGCCACGACTACGTGGTGCTGCCGTTCCGGCGTTCAGGCCAGGATGACGCACCGCGCTGATCGCCGGACGGCCTTTGCTGGTGGGTCACGACCGTTGATTGGCTTGGTGGGTGACGACCGTTGGCTGCTTCTGGTGGGTGACGACCGTTGGCTGCTTCTGGTGGGTGACGACCGTTGGCTGCTTCTGGTGGGTGACGACCGTTGGTCGTCACGCTCCTCCACTTTCAAATTTCCGTCATAGACGCGGCTTGACCGCCTTGTCCACCATGTACCGGCTGGAGCCCACAGGCCCAGCCGGGTTTGGCGTCCCGTTTCTATTGACCTGGAGCGCCGGCACGCCAACCCGCACCGTCCGCCACCGCGCTGCATGCACGTGGCCAGCTGCGAGGAAACACCGCATGGGAGCCGTCCCGCCCCTTGGCACATCGATCGACGACACGCTGCTGTATCTGGTGATTGGCGGCCTGCTGCTGGTCGTGGGCCTGCTGGTGTTGCATATCGCGTCGCGCGATCCCGTGGCCAGTCGCTGCTGCCGATGTGGCGACCCGCGTCGCTGTCCGTTGCGCCGCGGCCGCGGCTCCAGCCTGTCTGCCGGCAAGTAGCGGCTCAGCGACCGTCGACGGCCTTGCGCCCCAGCGCCGGATCATCAGTGAAGAACGCATCGATGCCGGTGGCGAGGTAGGCGCGCATTTCAGCGATGGAGCCATCGGGGTTGCGTGCGTTGGCATCACCGCTGCGCAGGTTGGCGGCGATGAAAAGATTCTCCGGGCGGAAGGTGTAGGGAACCACCATCAATCCCGCCGCATGCGCATCTTGTACCAGCGTGGTCGGCTCACCCAGCGCGCCCTTGCCGTCCAGCGGAATGATCGAACGCAGCTCCGGCCCGATGCCGTCAGCGTAGGTCGCGATGTCCGCCAGACCGGCAGGCGTCAGCATCTGTGCATAGGTCAGTGCGCCGCCCGCCCTGGCCACATCGGCCGGCTTGGCGTCGCCCTTCCAGGTCAGCTGCAGCAGGCGGATGTTGCTGGCGCGGCCGATCTTGCCGCGCAGGTAGCGCAGGTTGGCGGTCTCGAAGGACTGCAGCGTCACCGGACCCACCTTGGTATACGGGTTGGCCTGCAGCGCGGCCAGCACTTTGTCTTCCATCGGCAGGCCGATGGACTGGAAGTAGCTGGGGTGCTTGATCTCCGGTACCAGCCCGATGCCCCGGTTGGCACGGCCGGCCTGCTGCACCAGGAAGGCCAGGATTTCATCGAAGCTGGCAATGCGGAACTGCCCGTCGAAGGCGGTGCTGCGCTGCTGTGGCAGGCGCTCGCGTGCGTAGAGCGTCTTCAGTTCGGCCAGGGTGAAGTCTTCGGTGAACCAGCCCTCGACCTGTTCACCGTCGATGGTCCTTGTGGTGCGGCGATCGGCGAACTCCCCGCGGGAAGCGACGTCGGTGGTCCCGCCGATCTCGTTCTCGTGGCGGGCCACCAGCTGCCCGTCCTTGGTCATCACCAGGTCCGGCTCGATGTAATCGGCGCCATCGGTGATGGCCTGTGCATAGGCCGCCAAGGTGTGTTCGGGCAGCAGCGCACTGGCCCCGCGGTGGGCATAGACCGAGGCCTTGCCCGGTGCAGCTGATGAAGATTCGGCGCTCATGGCCAACGATGGTGCCACGGCCAGCGACAACAGCACTGCACAACCCCACGACTTCACGGACTATCCCCTTGGTGGATGACGAATGCGGCGAGTATGCGTCTGCAATATGACAGGGGGAGGTAGCTCGGTCACCCGGCCAGGGTCGGGTCGTCTGCAAGCTCTTTCTCGAGCTGTTCGATGCTGGGCAGGCTTGTCTGCAGCGGTTCGGGCAGCGGTCCCAGCACCTTGTACTCGGCAACCCCCATCGGTTGCACGTTCTCACTCAAGGCGTACTCCGCCACGACTTTGTTGCGCTCCTTGCACAACAGCAGTCCGAGGGTTGGATTGTCATCGGCCCGCTTCTTCTGCTGGTTCACGGCCGTCAGATAGAAACCCAGTTGCCCCAGGTGCTCGGGTTTGAACTTGCCCGCCTTCAGCTCTACGACGACATAGCAGCGAAGGTGCAGGTGGTAGAACAGTAGATCGATGAAGAACTCTTCCCCCGCCACTTCGATGAGCACCTGCCTGCCTACGAATGCGAAACCGGCGCCGAGCTCCAGGAGAAAATCAGTGGCGTGCCGGACCAGGCCGTCTTCCAGCTCGCGCTCGCTGGCCTCGCGTCCTACCGCAAGAAAGTCGAACCGATAGGGATCTTTGAGTGTTTCGCGGGCGAGGTCTGAATGCGCCTTGGGCAGGCGCAGCTCGAAATTGGTGATCGCGTTGCCAGTGCGCTCGAGTAGTTTTCCTTCAATGTTCAGCGCCAGCACGCTCCGCGACCAGTTGTGCTGTATGGCCTGGTTCGCGTACCAGATGCGTTGTGGGGCAGTCGACAGCTTTTCCAGCAGAGTCAGTTGGTGATACCACGGTAATTGTGCAAGCACCTCTTGCACAAATGCCGGGTCCGGCCAGGCGTCGGCGAAGGCACGCATGTACTTGAGGTTTCGCGGCGAGAAGCCCTTGGCGTGGGGGAAGGCCAGCCTGAGATCATGGGCCAGGCGATCGATGACCTTGCTCCCCCATCCCTGCCCGGACTGGCGGACGAGGATGTCCCGTCCCATCTCCCAGTAGAGCAGGACGAGCTCACGGTTGACGGCCAGCGCGGCGCGTTGCTGGGCAGAATTGATGCGGTGTTTCAGCTCGTCCAACCAATCGTCCAGTGGCGTCGTCTCATTGCAAGGCAGCCGACTGAAGTCGGCTCTGCCAGGCGGCTCCCACCCTACTTGCCGATGCAGAAGCTGGAGAAGATCCGGCCGAGCAGGTCGTCGGCGCTCATCGCGCCGGTGATCTCGCCCAGCGCCTCGTGCGCCAGCCGGAGTTCTTCGGCGGCCAGTTCCAGGTGTTCGTGGGCCAGTTCGCCATCGGCCTGCAGTGCATGTTCCTGCGCGCGCTCGATGGCGTCGACATGGCGGGTGCGCGCGGAGAACTCACCGTCCACCTGTTCGCCGGCACCGGCGCTGGCGATCGAACGCAGGCGCGCATGCAGGTCGTCCAGGCCGGCACCTGTCGCGGCGGACACGAACACTCGGTCCGGGTCATCGCTGCCCTGCCCCGTGCCGGCCGGCAGCAGGTCGGATTTGTTGTGGATGTAGACCTTGTGCGGCACGTCCAGCACCGATGCGCCGATCGCCGCTTCACCGGCGGCGGGATCGCGTGCGTCGAGCACGATCAGCGCAAGATCCGTGCGCTCGATCTCTACCCGCGCACGCCGCATGCCTTCGCGTTCGATCGCATCACCGCCATCGCGCAGGCCGGCGGTATCCACCAGGGTCAGCTCCAGGCCGTCCAGGCGGATGGTCTCGCGCAGGGTGTCGCGGGTAGTGCCGGCGATGTCGGTGACGATCGCCCGCTCGCTGCCGGCCAGCGCGTTGAGCAGCGAACTCTTGCCGGCGTTCGGCGGGCCGATCAACACCGCATGCAGGCCATCACGCAGGCGGCGGCCGCGTTCGGCATCGCGGCGCAGCAGCGCCAAGGTTTCACGTGCCTGCAGCAGGCCACGCCGCACCTGCTCACCGCCCAGCGTATCCAGCGGTTCGTCGGCGAAATCGATGGCGGCCTCGACGTGGATGCGCAACCTGACCAGTTGTTCGGCCACCTCGTCGACGCGGCGCGAGAACACCCCGTCCAATGAGCGGCGTGCAGCGCGTGCGGCGCGATGGTCACCGGCCGCGATCAGGTCGGCGATCGCCTCGGCCTGGGCCAGATCCAGCTTTCCATTGAGGAATGCGCGCTCGCTGAACTCACCCGGCCGCGCCTGGCGCGCGCCGAGCGCGATGCAGCGTGCAACCAGCTGCTGCAACACCACCGGGCTGCCATGGCCCTGCAGTTCCACCACTTCTTCGCCGGTGAAACTGTTCGGCGCCGGGAACCACAGCACGATGCCGTCGTCGATCACCTCGTTGTCGGCATCGCGCAGGCGCGCGTAATGCGCGTGGCGCGGACGCAGCACGGGTGCCCCGAGCAGGTGGGCGATGGTCGCCGCACGCGGCCCGGAAAGGCGCAGCATGCCCACCCCGCCTGCGCCGGCGGCCGTGGCGATGGCAACGATGGTGTCGGTAGCGGTGGTATCCATGGCGGTCATTGTGCGGGGTTGGTCTGCCGTCGGCCAGAAGCAGGAAACCCGCCTTGCGGCGGGTTCCTGTACGGCTTACTTCTTGGTGGCGATGGCCGGGACCGGATCGCCGCCATGGCGCTTGGTCATCCACCACTGCTGCAGCAGGCCCAGGCCGCCGTTGACCACCCAGTACAGCACCAGGCCGGACGGCATGAAGGCCATCATGACGCCGAACACGATCGGCATCATCTGCATCATCTTCTGCTGCATCGGGTCCATGCCCGGTGCCGGGGTCAGCTTCTGCGTGGCCCACATCACTGCCACGTTGATCACCGGCAGGATGAAGTACGGATCGCGCGCGGTCAGGTCCTGGATCCAGCCCAGCCACGGCGCCTGGCGCAGTTCGACCGACTCCACCAGCACCCAGTACAGGGCGAAGAAGATCGGCATCTGGATGAGGATCGGCAGGCAGCCGCCCATCGGATTGATCTTTTCCTTCTTGTACAGCTCCATCATCGCGGTCTGGAACTTCTGGCGGTCATCGCCATAGCGTTCCTTCAGCTGCGCGATGCGCGGCTGGAAGCGACGCATCTTCGCACCACTCTTGTACTGCACCGCCGACAGCGGATACAGCACCATCTTCAGCAGCACCACCAGGCCGACGATCGCCCAGCCCCAGTTGTTGACCAGCTTGTGCACCTGGTTCAACACCCAGAACAGACCCTGGCCGATCACCGCCATCAGCGAGAAGCGGCTGTAGTCGACCACACGGTCCAGGCCCTTCACGTCTTCCTTGGCGATCAGGTTGACCAGCTTCGGACCCACCCACAGGCGGGCTTCGCTGCTGACCTGCTGGCCGGGGGCGACATTGAAGGCCGGGCCACGCGCTTCGATCTGGTCACGGCCGTTGTTCTGCGACAGCACGTAGTGCGCGACCTGATCGGACTGCGGGATCCACGCGGTGAAGAAGTGATGCTGCAGCATCGCCAGCCAGCCGCCGGTGATGTTCTTGTTCAGCGCACCGTCGTCCATGTAATCAGCGAAGGCACGACGCTCGTAGCCGCCTTCGGTGCTGAACCAGGTGGCGCCGTTGAAGCTGAAGGAATCCGGGTTGGTCATGCTGCGCGACAGGATGGTCGGGCTGCGGTCCAGCGTGCGGTAGACGAAGCCGTTCCAAGGCGCCGTGCCCTGGTTGCGGACCACGTCCTTGACCTTGATCGCGTATTCGTTGCGCGACAGGGTCAGGGTGCGGTCGATCACTACACCGTTCGGACCGTTCCAGACGAACGGGATCTGCAGTTCCTTCTGGCCCTCGGCCAGCACGAACTCACGCTGGTCACCGACCAGCTTGAAGCCGTCTGCGCCCGGGACCGGCACGCTCTTGTCTTCACTGGCCCAGCCACTGATCGCGCTGTACGGATGCGCGGGGTCTTCGGTCAGCAGCCGCACCGGCGGGCTGTTGTCGGCCTTGGTCTGCGGGAACTGCAGCAGCTCGGCGTCCAGCACACGGCCGCCATCAAGCACCAGGCGCAGCACGTCAGTGGTGACGGTCACGCGCTGGGTGGCCGGGGTGGCGGCCGCCTGGGCGGTGGTCGCCGCGGCAGTGGCGCCGGGAACCTGTGCACCGGGCACGCCGCCGGGCGTGGCGCCGGGAACGGTCTGGGTGGCAGCAGCCACGGCGGTCGTGGTCTGCGTGACCGGCGGTGCAGCCTTTTCGCGGCCCCACTCCATCCACAACAGCACGGCCACCATCAGCCAGGCAAAAACAAGGAAAATACGGGTCTGGTTCATCAGCGGACAGGCTCTGCGGTGCCGGGGCGTGTTGCCGGCTCGTTCGAAGAAGGCGATGCGACGCCGTCGGAAGGCGGCATTGTGCCGTCCACGACCGGGGCGGGCAATGCTCCAAGGCGTCGCAACAGGCGCAGGAAGGCCTGGCGGATCTCATCGTTGCTGGCGGCACGCGCAGCACTACGTGCCACGACGACAATGTCGCCCGGCAGCAGGTCAGCGCGGCAATGTCGCAAGGCGTCGCGCAGGACGCGCTTGATCCGGTTACGCCCTACGGCGTGCGGATCCACCTTGCGTGAAACGGCCAGACCCATCCTGGCCGGCCGGTCTTCTGGCAGCCAGTGAAGGGTCATCAGCGGTTCGGACACCCGGCGGGCGCCGTTGAAGACCGTAGAATATTCGGCACGCGTGCGAACCCGCGCAGAGCGAGGGAATCGCTTGCGCGGGTCAGCAGTACTCACTATCGGAAGGATTGCGTCTGCCGCGGAGAGCGGCATGGCAATCAGGCGCTCAGGACTTTGCGGCCCTTGGCGCGGCGACGCGACAGGATCTTGCGGCCGTCAGCGGTCTTCATACGGGCACGGAAACCGTGGTCGCGCTTACGCTTGAGGTTGCTGGGCTGGAAAGTGCGCTTGGTGGCCATGTTGGGCCTCTCGTATGAAATGGACGGAAAGAACCGGAAATTCTAGAGGTACATACCCCCTCGCGTCAAGTCCTTGTGACTACGCGATTTCATGGGGCTGTGCAATAGCTGTGGATGATTTTGTGAATAACTGCGGGACAAGCATTCCAGACACCGCCCGGCGATGGTAGTCTGAGTCATCCTTTTCCCCCTTTCCGGCCTGTCGGGACGGTGCTTTCAAGCGCCTGACCACCGGCCCAAGATGATTATTGCCGATGGATGCCTGGTCCCGTTGTCTGGAACGCCTTGAAGCGGAGTTCCCGCCTGAAGACGTTCACACCTGGCTGAAGCCGCTGCAGGCTGATCTGCGCGCTGACGCCTTGATCCTCTTCGCCCCCAATGCCTTCATCGTCGACCAGGTGCGCTCGCTGTACCTGCCGAGGATCCGCGAACTGCTGACCCACTTCGCTGGTTTTGGCGACGTTTTTCTTGAAATCGGCTCGCGTCCGCGCCCCATGGAGACGCAGATCGCGTCGAATCCGGGGCTGTTCAGCGGTGGTGCCTCGCCGGCGCTGCCGCCGGCGGCCAGTGCGCCGGTGGTGCCGTTCGCCGGCAACATGGATTCGCACTACACCTTCGCCAACTTCGTCGAAGGGCGCAGCAACCAGCTGGGCCTGGCGGCGGCGTTCCAGGCCGCGCAGCGTCCGGGTGACCGTGCGCACAATCCGCTGCTGCTGTACGGCGGCACCGGGCTGGGCAAGACCCACCTGATGTTCGCGGCCGGCAACGCGATGCGCGAAGCCAACCCGCATGCCAAGGTGCTCTACCTGCGTTCGGAACAGTTCTTCAGCGCGATGATCCGGGCCCTGCAGGAAAAGACCATGGATCAGTTCAAGCGCCAGTTCCAGCAGGTGGACGCGCTGTTGATCGATGACATCCAGTTCTTCGCCGGCAAGGACCGCACCCAGGAAGAGTTCTTCCACACCTTCAATGCGCTGTTCGACGGCAAGCAGCAGATCATCCTGACCTGCGACCGGTACCCGCGCGAAGTCGAAGGCCTGGAAGCGCGCCTGAAGTCGCGCCTTGCCTGGGGCCTTTCAGTTGCCATCGAGCCGCCGGACTTCGAGACCCGCGCTGCCATCGTGCTGGCCAAGGCACGCGAACGTGGCGCTGAGATCCCCGACGATGTGGCGTTCCTGATTGCCAAGAAGATGCGCTCCAACGTGCGCGACCTCGAGGGCGCGCTGAATACCCTGACCGCGCGAGCCAATTTCACTGGCCGGGCGATCACCACGGAGTTCGCCCAGGAAACCCTGCGCGATCTGCTTCGGGCCCAGCAGCAGGCCATCAGCATTCCCAACATCCAGAAAACCGTTGCCGACTATTACGGCCTGCAGATCAAGGATCTGCTGTCCAAGCGTCGGACCCGGTCGCTGGCCCGTCCACGCCAGGTCGCGATGGCCCTGACCAAGGAACTGACCGAGCACAGCCTGCCCGAGATCGGCGACGCCTTCGCTGGGCGGGACCACACCACGGTGCTGCATGGCTGCCGCCAGATCCGGACGTTGATGGAAACCGACGGCAAGCTGCGGGAAGACTGGGACAAGCTCATTCGCAAGCTGAGCGAATGATGCACGTACGCCGTTGAGGCGTCATCGCACAAAACGGTGCAGAATCCGGGGGCAAGCACGGGGCATGTTGTGGATAAAAAAGGCGTTCCAGATCCAGGGAATTCCATCCACAGCTTTCCCCCCCCTTTGAAGGGCGGTATTCCATAGGGTTTCGATGCATTAAAACCCTTTGTATTCAAATACTTGAGTGTGTTTTCCCTGAATTCTGGCTCTACCATCACCACCAAGCTTTTGATTTATTCCATATTTTTTAAAGCATAGGGGCACGGAACCACATGCGTTTCACACTGCAGCGCGAAGCCTTTCTCAAGCCGTTGGCGCAAGTCGTCAATGTGGTCGAACGCCGCCAGACCTTGCCGGTTCTGGCCAACTTCCTCGTACAGGTGCAGGACGGGCAGCTTTCGCTGACCGGTACCGACCTGGAAGTGGAAATGGTGTCGCGGATCGCAGTTGAAGACGCCGAAAACGGCGAAACCACCATTCCCGCCCGCAAGCTCTTCGAGATCATCCGCGCCCTGCCCGATGGCAGCCGGATCACCGTCTCGCAGACCGGTGACAAGATCACTGTGCAGGCGGGGCGCAGCCGTTTCACCCTGGCAACCCTGCCGGCCAACGACTTCCCGTCGGTGGACGAAGTGGAAGCCACCGAGCGCGTTGCCATCGGCGAGGCCACGCTGAAGGAGCTGATCGAACGCACCGCGTTCGCCATGGCCCAGCAGGACGTGCGCTACTACCTCAACGGCCTGCTGTTCGACCTTCGCGGCGATACGCTGCGCACCGTTGCCACTGACGGGCACCGCCTGGCGCTGTGCGAAACCGATCTGGCCAAGCCCAGCGGTTCCAAGCGCCAGATCATCGTGCCGCGCAAAGGCGTCACCGAGCTGCAGCGTCTGCTGGAAAGCGGTGATCGTGAGATCGAGCTGGAAGTCGGCCGCAGCCACGTGCGGGTCAAGCGCGATGATGTGACCTTCACCTCCAAGCTGATCGATGGGCGTTTCCCGGACTACGAGGCCGTGATTCCGATCGGTGCCGACCGTGAGGTCAAGGTGGATCGTGAAGCGTTGCGTGCCTCGCTGCAGCGCGCCGCGATCCTGTCCAACGAGAAGTACCGCGGCATCCGGGTGGAAGTCTCGCCGGGCAACCTGAAGATCAGCGCGCACAACCCGGAGCAGGAAGAAGCCCAGGAAGAGATCGAGGCCGAGACCACCGTCAGCGACCTCGCTATCGGCTTCAACGTGAACTACGTGCTGGATGCGCTTTCGGCACTGCGCGATGAGTTCGTCATCGTGCAGCTGCGCGACTCGAACTCCTCGGCGCTGGTGCGTGAAGCGAGCAGCGAAAAGTCGCGTCACGTGGTGATGCCGCTGCGTCTCTGACGCTCGGTTCCACGTGGAACAGAAAACGCCCGACTTGTTCGGGCGTTTTTTTTTGTTCCACGTGGAGCATCGTCATCGGGTTCGGTCGCCGGGGATGAGACGTTCAGCCGCTCTGGCGTCTGATTCGACGCAGAGGTCAGTCAGCGTCGGTCGGCAGCCCGCAAGAGATCCGGACTTTTGAGTGAATCTGCTGCGTCATTGCCGCCTGCTTCGCCGTGCACTGTAGGCGCTATCCACACCCCTCCCGGGCTTGTTCGAAGGGGCTGCCAAGCTTTTAAATCTGGGTATAAATCTAAAGCATGGTGGTGATGGTAGGGCCAGATTTCATGTATAAGTAGGCTATATGGTTGATTTAAAAGAGGTTGTTGGCCTCGAAACCCCCCCTCAAATAGGGTGTCGGGCTGGGGGAATACCTGTGGATAGATTTCAGGCCGGCTTCAACCACCTTTTTTATCCACAGATTGCCCAGTGGTTGTGTATAAGTCATCCAGAGGTTTTTCCGGCCGGCTTCGAGGATGGAGCTGATTCGTCGAAATCTGAGACGGGTCGTGGGCTGGGGCCCGTCAGAATTCAAGGATTTCAGCCCCACAACGTGGAACCGTCTCCGGGAACCGGCCTGGATTTCTTGAAATCTGGTGAGCGTTGCGGCCTCAGACTCGTAGAACCAAGCCCAACTCGGCCCCCATAGCGCGCCCTGGCCTCACTCTTCCGTCTGAGGGCACTTGACCGATGCAGTAAGCTGGTAGATCGCTCAACTTCCCGCACCGTCGGTTCCGGCCGCGTCCCTCCATGCAGATCCGCCGTCTTTCCCTACACCAGGTCCGTCGATTCGACGCGGCAGAACTGTTGCCGCAGCCCGGCATCAACCTGTTGACCGGCGAAAACGGCGCCGGGAAGACCAGCGTGCTGGAAGCCCTGCACCTGATGGCCTACGGGCGCAGCTTCCGCGGCCGGGTTCGCGACGGCTTGATCCGCCAAGGACAGGAGTCGCTGGAAATCTTCGTTGAATGGGACGAATCGAATGCCGAGGGCAGCGAAATACGCCGTCGTGCCGGTCTTCGTCATTCCGGGCAGGACTGGAAAGGCCGACTGGACGGTGAAGACGTCGCGCAGCTGGGGAATCTGTGCGCGGCCTTGGCGGTGGTGACCTTTGAACCCGGCAGCCACGCCTTGGTCAGCGGCGGCGGCGAACCCCGTCGCCGATTCCTGGATTGGGGCTTGTTCCACGTGGAACCAGACTTTCTTTCTCTGTGGCGACGCTATTCGCGGGCCCTGAAGCAGCGCAATGCCCTGCTCAAGCAAGGCGGCTCGCCGCGGATGCTGGACACCTGGGACCATGAGCTGTCCGAAGCCGGCGAACCCTTGACCAGCCGCCGTCTGCATTACCTGGAGCGGCTGCAGGTGCGGGCCGTGGAACTTGCCGCCGCCCTCGCCCCCCAGCTGGACGTCCAGTCGCTCACGCTCAGCCCCGGCTGGCGGCGGCATGAGGTTTCGCTGGCCGATGCGCTGCTGCTCGCGCGCGAACGCGACCGGCAGGCTGGCTATACCTCGGTTGGCCCGCACCGCGCGGACTGGAGCGTCGCTTTTGGGAGCATCCCCGGAAGAGATGCGCTGTCCCGCGGGCAAGCAAAGCTCACCGCCCTCACCTGCCTGCTGGCGCAGGCCGAAGACTATGCGGTCGAGCGCGGGCATTGGCCAGTGATCGCGCTGGATGATCTGGGGTCGGAACTGGATCGAAACCATCAAGGCCGGGTACTGGACCGCCTGCTGGCAGGCCCAGCGCAGATATTCATCACCGCCACCGAGACCCCCGTGCCCCTGCTGGAGCGCACCGATATCGCGCGGTTCCACGTGGAACATGGCCATGTCACGGGTGTGCCATAGTGGCCCCCGGGGTACACCTGCCCGGCTGGTATAATTCAGGTTGGAACACCCCCTCTTTCTCGGCGCGCCATTCGTTGGCGCCCGACCTGCGGAGCCTACGGCGAGCGCAATGACTGACGAACAGAACACCCCTGCAAACAGCGGCACCTACGACGCCAACAGCATTACGGCGCTGGAAGGCCTGGAGGCCGTCCGCAAGCGCCCCGGCATGTACATCGGCGATGTCCACGACGGCACCGGCCTGCACCACATGGTGTTCGAAGTCGTCGACAACTCGATCGATGAGGCGCTCGCGGGCCATGCCGACCATGTTTCGGTGACGATCCATGCAGACGGCTCGGTCGGCGTGTCGGATAACGGGCGTGGTATCCCGACCGGCAAGCATGAGCAGATGAGCAGGAAGCTGGATCGCGAAGTCTCGGCAGCCGAGGTCGTGATGACGGTCCTGCACGCCGGCGGCAAGTTCGACGACAACAGCTACAAAGTGTCCGGCGGCCTGCACGGCGTGGGTGTCAGCGTGGTCAACGCGCTGTCGCAGAAGCTGACGCTGGATATCTACCAGGGCGGTTTCCACTACCACCAGGAATATGCCGACGGCGCCGCCGTGATGCCGCTGCAGCAGGTGGAAGCCAGCACCAAGCGCGGTACCACGCTGCGATTCTGGCCCTCGACCAAGGCATTCCACGACAACGTCGAGTTCCACTACGACATCCTGGCCCGTCGCCTGCGCGAGCTCTCGTTCCTGAACTCCGGCGTCAAGATCGTTCTGATCGACCAGCGCGGAGAAGGTCGTCGCGATGATTTCCACTACGAAGGCGGCATCGCCAGCTTCGTGGAGCATCTGGCCCAGCTGAAGACCCCCCTGCATCCACACGTGATCTCGGTCGTGGGCGAACACAGCGGCATCACCGTGGAAGTGGCGCTGCAGTGGACCGATTCCTACCAGGAAACGATGTACTGCTTCACCAACAACATTCCGCAGAAGGATGGTGGCACCCATCTGGCCGGGTTCCGCGGCGCGCTAACGCGCGTGCTCAACAACTACATCGAACAGAACGGTATCGCCAAGCAGGCCAAGATCATCCTGACCGGCGATGACATGCGCGAAGGCATGATCGCGGTGCTTTCGGTCAAGGTGCCCGAT
Source organism: Stenotrophomonas sp. Bg11-02 (assembly GCF_002836635.1). Lineage (NCBI taxonomy): Bacteria > Pseudomonadati > Pseudomonadota > Gammaproteobacteria > Lysobacterales > Lysobacteraceae > Stenotrophomonas > Stenotrophomonas sp. Bg11-02. The sequence goes on along the minus strand of NZ_PJAY01000001.1, from coordinate 9,608 downwards.
CCCAGCTTCTCCAGCCAGACCAAGGAAAAGCTGGTCAGCTCGGACGTCCGTCCGGCGGTGGAAAACGCGTTCGGCCAGCGTCTGGAAGCCTTCCTGCAGGAAAACCCGAACGAAGCCAAGGCCATCGCCGGCAAGATCGTCGACGCCGCGCGTGCGCGCGAAGCCGCCCGCAAGGCCCGCGACCTGACCCGCCGCAAGGGCGCGCTGGACATCGCCGGCCTGCCGGGCAAGCTCGCCGACTGCCAGGAGAAGGATCCGGCACTGTCCGAACTGTTCATCGTCGAGGGTGACTCGGCAGGTGGCTCGGCCAAGCAGGGTCGCAACCGCAAGAACCAGGCCGTGCTGCCGCTGCGCGGCAAGATCCTCAACGTGGAACGCGCTCGCTTCGACCGCATGCTGGCCTCCGACCAGGTCGGCACGCTGATCACTGCGCTGGGCACGGGCATCGGCCGGGACGAGTACAACCCGGACAAGCTGCGTTACCACAAGATCATCATCATGACCGACGCCGACGTCGACGGCGCGCACATCCGTACGCTGCTGTTGACGTTCTTCTATCGTCAGATGCCTGAGTTGATCGAACGCGGCTATGTCTATATCGGCCTGCCGCCGCTGTACAAGATCAAGCAGGGCAAGACCGAGCTGTACCTGAAAGATGACCCGGCACTGGACAGTTACCTGGCCAGCAGCGCGGTGGAAAATGCCGCGCTGGTGCCCGCTGCCGGCGAACCGCCGATCGACGGCGTCCATCTGGAAAAACTGCTGCTGAGCTACGCCGGTGCACTCGAAGCGATTTCGCGCAACGCGCACCGCTACGATCGCCAGCTGCTGGAATCGCTCGTCAATTTCATTCCGATGGACCTGGAGCACCTGCGCAACGCACCGGCTGGTGAAGGCCTGGATGCACTGGCTGCCCGCCTCAACCAGGGCAGCCTGGGTTCGGCGCGCTTCAGCCTGGAACTGCAGGAACCAAACGACCAGCGTCCGGCAGCCGTGCTGGTGACCCGTCGCCACATGGGCGAAGAGCACATCCAGGTGCTGCCGCTTGCCGCGTTCGACGGCGGCGAACTGCGCGCGCTTTACCAGGCGGCCAACCTGCTGCATGGCCTGGTCCGCGAAGGCGCCACCATCAATCGCGGTGCCAAATCCATCGAAGTGACCAGCTTTGCCCAGGCACAGGCGTGGTTGCTCGAGGAAGCCAAGCGCGGCCGCCAGATCCAGCGCTTCAAGGGCCTGGGCGAAATGAATCCCGAGCAGCTGTGGGACACCACGGTCAACCCGGATACCCGTCGCCTGCTGCAGGTTCGCATCGAAGATGCGGTTGCTGCGGACCAGATCTTCAGCACCCTGATGGGTGACGTGGTTGAACCGCGTCGTGACTTCATCGAAGACAACGCGCTGAAAGTCGCCAATCTGGATATCTGACACAATCGAAGGTTGCCGGTGCCCGGATCAACGTGGCGCCGGCGTTTCTCCTTCTGCTGCAGGATGCGCATGTCGACAGTCACCCCGGTACCACCGCCGCCGCTTCCCGGCGCCCCTGCGCCTCAACCGCATGCCGCCGGCTCACCGGTGGCCGGTTTCCTGATCGATCTGGGACTGGCGGCGCTCATCCTGTTCGGGCTGAGCCTGCTTGCTGGACTGCTGTGGGGCGCGGTGCTGGGCATGCAGGTCGGTGCAGAACTGGCCGCCAACGGTGCGCCAGCGCCGAGTCCGGACACCATCGCCACGCAGCTCGGCCAACCCGGCGCGCTGGCACAGATCCTGATGGCCCTGTTCGCCACCGGCGGCGCAGCGTTGATCCTGTACTTCTGGCGTCGTCGCGCCACGCCCGCCGAACGTGAAACCTCCAAGCGCGCTCTGGGCCGGCCGTCCACCTGGGGTTGGACCCTGTGGGTGGCGGCACTTGTCGTCATCGGCAGCAACGGCATCGGCTTTCTCGCCAAGCGGGCCGGTATAGAGCCGGTACCGACCAACCTCGAGTTGATGAGCAGCGCAGCAGCGCAGTTCCCGGTGTTCCTGGCGTTGTTTGCCGTGGTGCTGGCACCGGCGTACGAGGAACTGTTGTTCCGCCGCGTGTTGTTCGGCCGGCTATGGCAGGCAGGAAAGCCGTGGCTCGGCGTGCTTCTAAGCAGCCTTGCATTCGCACTGGTCCATGAGATTCCCGGAACGAGCGGCAATGGACCGGCTGAAATCGCCCAACTGTGGCTGATCTACGGCGGCATGGGCGCCGCATTCTGCTGGCTGTACCAGCGCACCGGCACCCTATGGGCACCGATCGGTGCGCATGCCTTGAACAACGCAGTTGCAATGACGTTGTTGATGGTTTTCGGCGCGACCTGAAAACGTGCGGCACTCCACAGCGCATGCGCGAAATGCGCTGACTGGATTGACGAAAACTTAAGCCGTTTGAGTGGACACTCCCTGTATGAACACGGGGATCCGATCCATGAAACGACTGCTGCTGGCTTTTACGATTACCGCCTTGCTGAGCGCATGCGCCACGACCACCTCGCCCACCGGGCGCCGCCAGGTCGTCGGCGGGGTTTCGCAGGCCCAGCTGGACCAGTTGGGCGCGCAAGCCTTCGCTGAAACCAAGCAGAAGGAAAAGATCAGCACCGACGCCAGGCAGATCGCCTACGTGCAATGCGTGGTCAATGCACTGGTCGCGCAGCTGCCCTCGCAGTACCGGGGCGTGCGTTGGGAAACGGCGGTGTTCGCAGACAGCGAACCCAACGCCTTCGCATTGCCGGGCGGCAAGGTCGGGGTGAACTCGGGCATCTTCACCGTGGCCAAGAACCAGGACCAGCTGGCGGCCGTCATCGGCCATGAAATCGGCCACGTCATCGCGCGCCACCATGAGGAGCGCATCACCCGCCAGATGGGCGCCCAGACGGGTCTGTCGGTGGTCGGCGCGCTTGCAGGCGCGGCCTATGGTGAAACGGCGGCCAGCGCGGTGAACCAGTTCGGCGGCATGGGCGCACAGACGCTGTTCCTGCTACCCGGTTCGCGTACGCAGGAAAGCGAAGCTGACGTGGTTGGCCAGAAACTGATGGCCGAGGCCGGATTCGATCCCGCCCAGGCGGTGAACCTGTGGCAGAACATGATGGCCGCCAGCGGTGGCCGCAGCCCGCAATGGTTGTCTACCCATCCCGATCCGGCCAATCGGATCCGCGAACTTCAGCGCGATGCACCCGGCCTGCAAGGCGTGTTCCAACAAGCGCAGGCGGCGGGACGTAAACCACGCTGTAGCTGAATAGCCGTTAATTTGCTGTGATGCAGCACAGGAAACGATTTCTCAGGTCGCATAATTCTGATACGTTTGGCGGCTCAGATTTTTCTGACGTCCGTCATTGCTGCCGCTACGCGGTCTGATCGAGGTGAAAGATATGCTCCGTAACCACAAGCAAGCCCTGCTGACCCTGCTGATTGCGACCACTGTCAGCGGTGCCGTGATCGCCGAGGCCACCGCGCAGACGCGTTCGGCCGACCGTACGGAACAGCGCGAGCGTCGTGGCAGCAGCAAGGCCGCTGCGGCCGAAGTGCTGTTCCCCAACGCTACCCGCAAAGAGCCGGGCATGAAGTCCTCGCCCAAGCTCGGCAAGCAGCTGCAGAAGCTGGTAGACAGCTACAACGAGCAGAAGTTCCCGGAAACGCTGACCGAGGCCACCGCGATCCTGGGTAACAGCGCCGCCAACGAATACGACAAGGCGCTCGCCGCCCAGCTCGCTTCGCAGGCTGCCTACCAGCAGGACGACGTCGCCGCTTCCAAGCGTTACCTGCAGCAGGTGCTGGACGCCAACGCGCTGGACAACAACGGTCACTTCCAGTCGATGCTGATGCTGGCCCAGCTGCAGCTGCAGGATGACGACAAGGCCGTGCAGGCCCAGGGCCTGACCCTGATCGACAAGTATTTCGCTGAAAGCGGTTCGAAGAAGCCCGAGGAACTGGTTTCCAAGGGCCAGGCGCTGTACCAGCTGGAGCGCTACCAGGAAGCGATCCCGGTGCTGAAGGAGGCGATCGCTGCCTCGTCCGAGCCGAAGGATCAATGGAACCAGCTGCTGATGGCCGCCTACGCCGAAGCCGGCCAGACCGGTGAAGCCGTGAGCGCCGCCGAGGCCGTCGCCGCCAGGAATCCGAATGACAAGAAGGCGCAGCTCAACCTGGCGAACATGTACATGCAGGCCGACCAGATGGACAAGGCCGCCGGCGTCATGGACAAGCTGCGTGCTTCGGGCCAGTTGACCGACGAGCGCGAATACAAGCAGTTGTATTCGATCTACGCCAATACCGAGAACAAGGAAAAGGAAGTAATCTCGGTGATCAACGAAGGCCTCGAGAAGGGCATACTGAAGCCGGACCACCAGGTTTACCTGGCACTGGCCCAGTCCTACTACTACTCAGAACCGCAGCAGGTGGACAAGGCGATCGAGGCGTGGCAGAAAGCCGCTCCGATGTCGCCCACCGGCGAAACCTACCTGAATCTGGCACGTGTCCTGCACAGCGAGGGCAAGATTCCCCAGGCCAAGGAAGCAGCGCGTCAGGCCAAGGCCAAGGGTGGCCTGAAGAACGCCGCGGATGCGGACAAAATCATCAACCTGAAGTAAGTAGGAATAACGCCTGAATGCCTGCGCGAAGCGTGCGCAGGCACTCAGGATTGGTATAAGCTTGGAGGTTCCTGCGGTGTCATGCACCGCTGATCAGGGATCCCGCCCCCGGGCATCCCGGCCCCACAATCGAGCTCTTGGCGCATGACGGAACAACTAGTCTTTCACCGCTACGAAGAAACTGAAGAGAAGGGCCTGAGCTGGCCCCGCATCTTCGGCATCGCGTTTGTTATCGCACTGCATCTGGCTGCCTTCATGATGCTCCTCATTCCTGCCGTCGCCCCCAAGGCTGCTGCAGAGAAGGAGCGCAACGTGATGGTGACCATCGTCGATGCACCGCCGCCGCCGCCTCCGCCGCCGCCGCCGCCGCCGCCGGATGAGACGCCGCCGCCGCCGGTGAAGAACCTGTCGCCGCCGAAGCCGTCGCCGGTTCCGCCGCCGCCGCAGGCGCCGATCGTCGACGTGCCGGAACCGCGCCCGAACGATATCGTCACCCCGCCGTCGCCGCCCGCGCCGCCGGCACCGCCGACCTCCATCGAGGCCAGCGTCGATATCTCGTCCAAGAACATGAATCCCCCGCGTTACCCGCCGGCAGCATTCCGCGCTGGTATCCAGGGTGAAGTGATCCTGATCATCGATGTCGATGCCCAAGGCAACGTCACCAATGTCACGGTCGAGAAATCCAGCCGTAACCGCGACCTGGATCGCGCTGCAATGGAAGCTGCACGCAAGTGGCGCTTCAACGCAGCCGAGTCGGGCGGCAAGAAAGCCGCGGGCCGCGTACGCGTACCGGTCAATTTTGCTCTGAGCTGATGCACCGGGTGGCCGCAGGGCCACCCCGCTGATGGCTCTTATGATTAGCTACACCCTTCAACACCACACACAACAAAGGTAAGCGTCATGCTGCAGGAAATTTTCATCGCCGCTGCTGCCGGGGGCAACTCCAACGCCCTGTCGCAGATGGGCTTCGAGCACCTCATCCATGAAATGACCAGCCAGCCGGGCGACTTCGCAGTCTCCTGGGTGGTTCTGATCACCCTGATCGTGATGTCGGCCATGTCCTGGTACTGGACCGTGATCAACATCTTCCGCGCCAGCCGCCTGAAGGCCGCTGCCGACAAGGTCACCAGCCTGTTCTGGGATACCCCGAACGCGCAGGACGCCATCCGTGCGATGGAAGAACAGCCGGCTTCGGAGCCCTTCTCGAAGATCGCCCTGGACGCCGCACAGGCTGCTGCCCACCACCAGCGTGCCGAAGGCGGCGCAACCGGTGGCCTGGGTGAGACCCTGAGCCGTTCGGAGTTCGTCGACCGCGCCCTGCGTCAGGCCGTGACCCGCGAAAGCAACAAGCTGCAGTCGGGCATGACCCTGCTGGCCACCGTCGGTGCAACCGCTCCGTTCGTCGGTCTGCTGGGTACCGTGTGGGGCATCTACGGCGCGCTGATCAAGATCGGTGCAACCGGTTCGGCCTCCATCGACGCCGTCGCCGGCCCGGTGGGTGAAGCGCTGATCATGACCGCGATCGGCCTGTTCGTGGCTATCCCGGCCGTGTTCGCCTTCAACTTCTTCAGCAAGATCAACAGCGCGACCATCAGCCGTTTCGATACCTTCGCGCACGACCTGCACGACTTCTTCGCTACCGGTTCGCGCGTCCGCTAAGGACGCGCTGTACCCGGCACGAAGGTAGTTCACACCGATCTAGACGGAGCCCGTTATGGCTTTCAGTAGTGGTAACAGCGGCGGCCCCATGGCCGACATCAACGTTACGCCCCTCGTGGACGTGATGCTGGTGCTGCTGATCATCTTCATCATCACGGCGCCTCTGATGTCCCACAAGGTCAAGGTCGAGCTGCCCGAAGCCAACCTGATCCAGAACCCGGACGATGCCAATGATCGTAAGGGTCCGATCACGCTGGCAGTGAAGGAAGACGGTTCGATTTTCTGGAACGATGAGGAAATCGACCGTGGGACGCTTGAGTCCCGCCTTTCCACCGCGGCCCAGCAGACCCCGCAGCCGCCGTTGAACCTGCGTGGTGACCGCACGACCAAGATGCGCGTCATCAACGAGCTGACCAAGGTCGCGCAGGAACAGGGCATGCTGGACGTCGGCTTCGTTGCGACCAAAGAGAAGGGGCAGTAAGCCATGGCATTCAGTTCTGGTGGTGGCAAAGGCCCCATGGCGGATATCAACGTCACGCCCCTCGTGGACGTGATGCTGGTCCTGCTGATCATCTTCATCGTGACCGCGCCGATCATGACCTACCCGATCGCCGTGGATCTGCCGCAGCGCGTGCTCAACCCGCCCCCGGTGACGGTTGAACCGCCGCCGCCGGTCGAGTTGCGCGTCGATGCAAGCAACCAGGTGTTCTGGAACAACAGCCCGGTCGCCGTGGCCGAACTGCAGCAGCGGATGGAACAGGAGGTCCAGCGTGACCCGACGAACCAGCCGGAACTGCGGATCGACGCGAGCCCGGACTCGGAGTACGACGTGATGGCCAAGATCCTGGCCGCCTCGAAGAACGCCCAGATGAAGAAGATCGGTTTCGTACAGCAGTAAACGCTACACGCAGTCCGCACTCATGACGCGACTGGAAAACGCCCTCGGAAACGGGGGCGTTTTTTTATGCGCGCTATCGGCCCACGCATGCTCGCGTATCATCCGGCGATGATTGCTTTCTTCGATGCCCTGCGACACGGGCTTGATGCCATTCCCCACCTCGGCAAGGGGATGGCGATTGCCTACGTGCTGTACCTGATCGGCCTGACCGGCTGGATCATGCTGCAGAAACGCGAGCCGGTGGCCACGCTCAGCTGGATACTTTCGCTGGCGGCGCTGCCGTATATCGGCCTGTTCATTTATTACCTGCTGGGCCCGCAGAAAGTAAAACGGCAACGCCTGCGCCGCGGCCGTTCGCGTTCCGGCATGGAGCATTACAGCAGCGTCTGCCCGCCCGATGCGGACTGCACCGAACTGGCCGCCATCGGCCAGGCCACCACCGGCCTGGCGCCGAGCAGCGCCACCGAAGTGGAATGGCTGGTGGATGGCGCGGCGACCTACGCCGCCCTGCTGGAGGGCATCAACCAGGCACGCGACCACGTGAACCTGGAGTACTACATCTTCGAACCGGACCACACCGGCACCGCCGTGCGCGATGCCCTGGTGGCTGCGGCACAGCGCGGGGTGCAGGTCCGCCTGCTGCTGGATGCAGTGGGTGCCGGCAACATCCGTGCAGCGTTCCTGAAGCCGCTGCTGGATGCCGGTGGCGAGGCCGTGTGGTTCCATCCGCGGCAGCTGCTCAAGCCGTTCAAGCGGCCGTGGTTGAACCTGCGCACGCACCGCAAGCTGGTGGTCATCGATGGCCTGCTGGCGTTCACCGGTGGCATCAACATCACCGACGAAGAGAACGAACAGCGCGACCCGAACGCCTACCGCGACCTGCACATGCGATTGCGCGGCCACGTCGTGCGCAGCCTGCAGCTGGTCTTCATGGAAGACTGGTTGTACGCCAGCGGACAAGACGCACAGCAGTTCGACCAGGCGCGGCTGTGGCCACGTGAAACCCCGAGCCGCGACGACGGCAGCATCAATGCGCAGGTGCTGGTGTCCGGTCCGGATTCCGGTTGGGAAACCATCCATCGCCTGCATGTGGCGGCGATCCACGAAGCCAAGCACCGGGTGTGGCTGGTGACGCCCTACTTCGTGCCTGGCGAAGCGGCACGCATGGCGCTGACATCGGCTGCGCTGGGGGGCCTGGAAGTGCGTTTGCTGGTGCCGAAGATGAGCGACTCGTGGTTCGTCACCCAGGCCGCGCGCTCCTATTTCGACGAACTGCTGCAGGCCGGGGTGAAGATCTACGAGTACGGCCCGCGCATGCTGCACACCAAGGCCTTCATCGCCGACGACGAGGTCTGCATCGTCGGCACGGCGAACTTCGACCACCGCAGTTTCCGGCTCAACTTCGAACTGTCCATGCTGCTGCGGGACAAGGACCGCGTGGCCGAGCTGGCCGGCATCCTGGACCATGAATTCGACAGCGCCACCCGCGTCCACAACGAACGCAACCGCGGCCTGTGGCGGCACCGCTTGCCTGAAGCCTTCGCACGGCTGGCCTCGCCGCTGTTGTGACAGCGGCGCTACACTGCGCGCTTCCGTCACCGTCCTGCCTGCCGTCATGACCCGCCTCAGCGTCAACGTCAACAAAATCGCCGTGCTGCGCAACTCGCGTGGTGGCCACGACCCCGATGTTCTGCGTGCCGCGCAGGCCTGCCTGGACGCCGGCGCACATGGCATCACCGTGCACCCGCGCCCGGACCGCCGCCACATCACCGCCGAAGACGTACACGCGCTGTCCGCGCTGACCACCGCCCGCAGCGTCGAGTTCAACATCGAAGGCAACCCGTTCGCCCCGCCGCGAGAGGGCTACCCGGGCCTGCTGCCGCTGTGCGAGGCCACCGGTCCTGCACAGGCCACGCTGGTGCCCGATGGCGATGGCCAGCTGACGTCCGACCATGGCTTCGACTTCGCCGCCGACAGCGAGCGCCTGCGTCCGCTGGTGGCCTCGCTGAAGGCGATGGGCTGCCGGGTCAGCCTGTTCGTGGACGCCGGAAACCCGCTGCTGGAACGCGCGGCCGATGTCGGTGCAGACCGCATCGAGCTGTACACCGGGCCGTATGCCGAAGCGCACGCCGCCGGCGATGCCACCGCGATACTGGAATTGTTCGCCACCGCCGCGCGCCGCGCACAGGCGGTGGGCATGGGCGTCAACGCCGGCCATGACCTGTCGCAGGCCAACCTGCGCGCCTTCTTGACCGGCGTACCCGGCGTGCTGGAAGTCTCGATCGGCCACGCCCTGATCAGTGAAGCCCTGTACGACGGCCTGGACGCCACGGTCCGCAGTTACATCAGCCTGCTGTAACCCCCCTTGGTAGCGCCGACCCATGGTCGGCGGAAACCATCACGCCCCGTGAAGCCCCCCGGTAGTGACGGCCGCTGGCCGTCCG